>CAYJVO010000007.1:0-23818 GCA_964373675.1 uncultured Candidatus Saccharibacteria bacterium | reverse complement strand
TAATTATTTTTATCGGGGTTTTTTTTTTTTTTCCCCTACCCCGCCGCGCCCCCCCCCCCCGGGGCCCCCGCTGCTCCCGCCGCCCAGGTTACCGGCGGCGGTCCGATTTTGACCGTCTACAAACGGCTATTTGAATTATTAGTGCGACCTTGTGCCGCGGCTGATTTAAATTGCGACGGCCAGGTGGATCTTTTAGATATAAGCTTATTGTTTTATTGGTGGGGCAAACCTATTTATAAGTCGCCATTTTCGGGCATTCTGGCAAATTTATTGGGATTAGGTAGACCATCTCCAGATATTAATAGCGACAGCCGAGTCAATATCTTTGATTTAAGCATCTTGCTAAGCAAGTGGACCGGGTAATTAAATTTAGGTGTTATAATATAATAAGGAATGGTAAGATTGTCAAAAATTATCGCCTGGTTTATTTTCTTGGCCATTGTTTCGGCTTTTTTTACAGTAACCACTACTGATCTCGCCGAGGCCCAAACAGGCGCTTCATTATTTTTATCACCCGCATCCGGAACTTTTACTGTCGGCAGTACCTTTACGGTCTCCGTCATTTTAAATACCAACAATCAGTTTATTAATGCCGTTCAAGCTGATTTGAGTTTTCCGCCGGATAAATTGCAGGTAGTTTCTCCTTCCTTAGGCACTTCGGTTATCAGCGTTTGGACTGATCAGCCGCAGTTTGACAATCAAAAAGGGATTTTAAGTTTCCAGGGCGGCGTTCCGGATCCGGGCATTAAAATCAGCCGCGGAGTAATTTCAACGCTTACTTTTAGAGTAAAGTCAGTTGGCCGGGCAGTAATTAAATTTTTAGATACTTCCAAGGTTTTACTTAATGATGGTTTGGCAACCGATGTTTTAACTAATACCAGCAGCGGAATTTACGATTTAGTTTTGCCGCCTCCCGCTGGTCCGCTGATTGTGTCTGAAACTCATCCTGATCAGTCGGTTTGGTATAAAAACAGCACGGCGTCTCTGCGTTGGATAACCAATTTTCCAGTAGAAGGATACAGCTATGTTTTGAATTCCGAACCGATAGATGTACCCGATAACATTTCTGAGGGCGCTAAGACCCAAGTAGTTTATAAAGATGTGCCAGACGGCATCCATTTTTTCCATGTAAAAGCGCTGCGTAGCGGCGTCTGGGGCGAGAGTAGTCATTTTGCAATCAAAATTGACGCTAGTCCACCGGCAGAATTTTCTATAGATATCTCTCCGTCTCGCCGCACCTCTAATCGGCGACCATTGATTAATTTTTTTACTACCGATGCTTTATCGGGCATAGATCATTATGAGTTGAAAATCGTACCCCGCAATTTAAAGGAATCGCCAGCCGAAACTGCTATTGCCCAACCATTTTTTATAGAAGCAAGCAGTCCTTATTCTACTGAGTTAAGTTTGGGCCGTTACGATGCGATTGTTCGTGTTTATGATCAGGCAGGCAATTTCCGTGAAGTTTCGCAGAAATTGTCCATTGTCACCCCAATTTTTAAGATCCTCATTACTGACATTTTGCCTCCTTGGGTAAGCGTTTTAATCGGTCTTATTATTTTAGCTGCAGTTTTATACGCCACTTATTTTGTGTGGCAGTGGCATCGCCGGGTTCACTTGAAGCATTTGGTCGGTGCGTTAAAAGATCCGGATTTGGCGGCTAAATTAAGACAGTTGCAGGAAAAGCAATCGCAGTATTTAAAACATTTGGTAATTTTACTGATGCTCAGTTTGGGTTTTTTTGGCGCAGTAAAAGACGGCAATGCCCAGATGACTGTTTTGTCACCGCCTATTGTTACTACCATCTCCAAAGATGTTTCTAATGAAGAAATTTTTTATGTTGGCGGGAAAGCAGTGGTTCCGGGCAGTTCAGTCATAATTTATATTCAAAGTCTTCATGACGGCGAGACCTTCAGCGAGACCGTGATTTCGGACAAAAAAGGAGACTGGTTTTATACTTATCCGAAATTCCTGTCTGCCGGCCGGTATCTAGTATGGGCTCAAATTAAGCTTGGTCAGGAATTAAGCG
Source organism: uncultured Candidatus Saccharibacteria bacterium (assembly GCA_964373675.1). GTDB lineage: Bacteria > Patescibacteriota > Minisyncoccia > UBA6257 > WO2-44-18 > CAYHXN01. The sequence continues at coordinate 21,789 of CAYJVO010000007.1, read as the reverse complement.
CTCCGAGTCCGCAGTTTGAAATTAATGTTGCTCAAACTGCTCTGCAGTTAGGCGTTTCCCGGCTTAGTTTTGAGACCTTGTATTTGATTTTTATCATTCTTTTATTGGTCGGTTTAACCTCGGCAATTAGTTTTATGATTTACCATGGTTATCATGGTCGGCGCAAGCATAAAAGTTTGCTGAAAGAGATTAGAGAGGCAGAAGAAGCGATAAAACGCGGGTTTATGGTCTTAAGAAGAGATATTCAGGCGGAACTGGCAGTAATTAATAAACACAAACTTAATAATCAAATTTCTCCAGAAGATTTGGAAAAAGAAAATCGCTTATTGCAGGATTTGGAGTGGGTTAATAAAATGTTGGAAAAGGAAATTAAGGACGCCGAGCGTTTGGCAGAAGAACAATGATTGAGGATTTCCAGCAATACTTTAAAGATCTAGAGAAACGTTCCAAAAAATCCCGCGTCCACCATCCTTATCAAGCGGCCGGTTTGGCATTAGCGGTTATTTTAGGCGACTTGAAATACAAGTCGCTGTATATTAAATTAGCCAAACGTTATGGCGGCGAGGTTTTGCTGCCTTTGGCAAAGAGTGTTGCGGAGAAGAAGGAGGTTAAGAATAAAGCCGCTTATTTTATGAAAATATTGAAACTCAATGGATATTTTAACAGTAGAAAATAAAAAAAATGAAAAATTTTTGCGACGGCCAACCGCTGAATTTAATTTTTCAAAATATACCCGGAAAGAAATACAAGCTTTGATAAAGACTATGCGTCAAGCAATGAAAGATAATGACGGTGTAGGGCTAAGCGCCAATCAACTAGGCCTTAATGTTAAAGTTTTTGTTGCGCGAGTAGGCAATAAATTTTACGCGGTTTTTAATCCGGAAATTATCCAGCGTTCCGAGGAAACCGCTGTTCTGGAGGAGGGCTGTTTGAGAATTCCGGGAAAATTTGGCATAGTGGGGCGTCCGAATAAAGTTGTTTTGATTGGCCAAGACGCTCAAGGAAAAAAAATCAAAATAAAAACCTGGGGATTGTTGGCACAGGTTTTTCAGCACGAGGTAGACCACCTTAACGGTAAATTGTTTATTGATAAGGCAAAGGGTCTTAAGCAAATATCAAATGTCAAAAACTAATGAAGTATGTTTTTTTCGGTTCGCCAGAATTCGCGGCAATTATTTTAAAAAAACTCATTGATTCTGGCATGCCGCCGGCGGCGGTGGTTTGTAATCCCGACAGACCAGTTGGCAGGAAGAAAATTATTACTCCGCCGCCGGTAAAACAAAGAATTATGAATTACGAATCAAGCATTAGGGATAAGATAAAAGTGCTGCAGCCGGAGAAATTAGATAAAAACTTCCTTGATTCATTATTCATTATTCATGATTCATTCGACTTGTTTGTAGTGGCTGCTTACTCAAAAATTTTTCCCAAAGAAGTGATTGAAATCCCGCGGCTAGGAACGATAGGCGTTCACCCTTCTTTATTGCCTAAGCATCGCGGCCCGACGCCAATCCAAACCGCCATTTTAAATGGAGATGCGGAAACCGGCGTTTCTTTGTTTTTAGTAGATGAAAAAGTTGATCACGGACCAATCTTGTCAAATGTCAAATGTCAAATGTCAAATGACGAAACTTACGAATCTTTACATAATAAGTTGGCGGAGCTGGGAGGGGATTTGCTGATAAAAACCTTGCCGAAATTTGCTGCTGGAGAAATAGAGCCGAAGCCGCAAAACGAAACAGAAGCCACCTGTACTAAAAAATTCACCTCACCAGACGTTTTTCTGGACTTAAAGAAGGACAACCCGGTTTTAATAGAACGAAAAGTCCGAGCTTTAAATCCTGAACCAGGCGTGTTTACCCTGAGCCAGTCAAAGGGTGGACTCAAAAGAGTAAAAATCTTAGAAGCTGAATTAGTTGACGGCAAGTTGAAGTTAAAAAAGATTCAAGAGGCTGGCGGTAAGCCAAGAGCTGCGCTAGAATGAAGTTAATAAAGAGTATGGAGCTTAAAAAGCTAGTCCCATTAGTTGTTGGAATAGCCGCTATTGCTGGCGGTCTTTTTTATTCCGGCTATTACATCGGCAGCCGCCAGCCAGTCAACATTCTTATTCAAGGCGTAGCCGATATTAATAATCCCAAGGAAGTTACTGCTGATTTTAGCGTTTTTTGGCAGGCCTGGGACAAGATCAAAAAAGAGCATATTGAAGGTGATAAAGCCAAGGATCAGGATTTGGTTTACGGCTCAATAAGCGGTTTAGTGGGAGCCCTAAAAGACCCAAACACCATCTTTTTACCGCCATCGGATTTTAAGAAGTTTGAGGAAGATGTGAGAGGCAGTTTCGGGGGCATTGGCGCGGAAATCGGGATCAGAAACGATCAGCTGGTTATTATCGCTCCCCTAAAAGATTCCCCGGCTGAAAGAGTGGGTCTCCGTGCGGCTGATAAAATTTTGAAGGTGGGCGATACTTTTACGGACGGGTTAAATGTTAACGAAGCGGTAAAATTGATCCGCGGAGATATAGGTACGATTGTAAAGCTGCTTATTTTACGCAACGGCTGGGACAAACCTCAAGATTTTTCCATCATACGGGAACAGATTCGGGTGCCGACAGCCGAATTAAAGATGCCTGATCCCAGCATCGCTCAGCTTCGGCTTTATTATTTCAACGAAAATGCGCCACGGGCTTTTTATAACGCGCTGGTAGAAGCTTCAGAGAAAGAGGTAAAAGGGTTAATTCTGGATTTGCGTAATAATCCGGGAGGATTTTTGGAAATCGCCGTTGATTTGGCCGGATGGTTTTTGGAGCGGGATACGGTAGTGGCTACGGAGCGTTTTCGTTCCGGTCAGGAGGTGGTATTTCGCACCCGCGGCAACGCCGCGTTAAAGGATTTTCCATTAGTAATTTTGGTTAACCAAGGATCGGCTTCGGCATCCGAGATTTTGGCTGGCGCTTTGCGCGATCATCGCGGCGTTAAATTAGTAGGTGAGAAAACTTTTGGCAAAGGTTCGGTTCAGGAACTTCAGCAGTTAAAAGACAATTCTTCATTAAAGATCACCGTTGCCTATTGGGTGCTTCCCAAAGGACAAGTTATTGAGAAAACTGGTTTGACTCCGGATTTTGAAATTAAACTTACCGATAAAGATATTGAAAAAAATAAAGATCCGCAATTGGACAAAGCCATAGAAATTTTGAAAAAAGAGATAGAGAAATGAAAATTTTTCTTCTTCAGGATGTTAAAAAAGTCGGGCGGCGGCACGAGATAAAAGATGTATCAGATGGTTACGCCCGCAATTTTTTGATTGTTAAAAAATTAGCCATGCCGGCTAACGAAAAAGCGTTTCAGCTTAAAGCGGAGCTGGACGCAATAGAGCAATCGTGGGTTAAAGAGGCGAATGAGTTAGCGGATCGGTTGAAGAACGAATCGTTGGAATTTGTTTTAAAGACCGGTCCGAAAAACGAGATTTTTGGTTCGGTGAAAAAAGAAGACATCCAAAAGATGCTGGCCGATCGTGGCATCAAGGTGGAAGTGGCGTTGGCCCAGCCGCTAAAACAACTAGGAGAACATTTAGTAGAAATAAATTTTGGCCGCGAGATGCGCGGCCGAATAAGAGTTATTTTGAAGTCGTCGGAGCAGAGATGACATCTATCCGCTTAGCGAATCTTTGAGACCCATCAAAACGGATTTTTTTGGTTTGCAAGAATTTAACTACGCCGTTTTTCCGGGCGTATAAAGTATCATCTCCTGCCCGAACCACATTTTGTCCTGGCAAATAATGCGTGCCGCGCTGGCGAATGATTATTTCGCCGGCCTTCACTGCTTCGCCGTCATTTACTTTAATGCCTAACCTTTTTGCTTTGGAATCGCGGCCAAGCTTTGTTGAACCGCCAGATTTTGTATGCGCCATGTTTGCCCAAATTTTTTTGAAAATTTAGCTACAAACATGAACGTCCCGCCAAAGCCTGTGGCAAAGGCGGACACCACACCTATAGCTAATTATTCAAATTATGATTATCATATTAAATTATGAACAAACTAAAGTCAATTTTTGCTGCGAACAAAAATATGGCCGTGACTGTACTAGCGGCATCGTTGATTGCTTCTTTAAGCTTCGGTTTGGGCTATCTGATCGCTAAAGAAGAAGCGCCGGCTCCGATTATCATAGAAAAAAGCTCCCCTTAGGGAGCTACTGCTTTTCCTTTTTTTCCGTCAAAGTAACCGTAGTCCTCAGTTCTTGCTTGATTCCGTTGTTAGTTCTGATGTGTTCAATTTCAAAACTTTTTCCAACTGGAATCTCCAGAATAATAGAGCGAATGTCCATCCCGTTTTGAACCGGCCGGCCGCCAACTTTGGTAATCAGATCGCCTCTTTTCAGACCCGCCTTTTTAGCCGGAGATTGATTGCCACCCGCGTCTTTTGTTTCGTCAATTTGATTAACCACAGCGCAATTATCTTTTGTGAGCCGAGTAAGAAGAATCAGCGCAGGAACATCGTCAATATCCGTTTGGCCATTCAGGTATTTTAAGTCCTGAAAGCCGGGATTTTCGTATGTACCGGTGCGCGGAAAATTAGTGAGCAGGGCCTCCAAACCGAACCACGGCAGTTTCGCCTCGCCTTTTTTCAGCTCTTCCAATTTGACTAATCTGACCGAAATCGCAAAGCCCATGCCGTCAGAATTCCGGATTTTGGCACCGTTAATGCCAATTACTTCTCCTTGCGAATTGATAAGCGGACTGCCGGAATTACCGGGATTAATTGGAGCGTCGGTTTGGATAAAATCTTCAAGATAGTTCATTCCCAAAATCCGGTGAAGACCGCTTACCGTTCCAGAGGTAAGCGAATTAGACAAACGGTACGGCATTCCTATGGCATAGACCCGCTCGCCGATTTTTACTTTGTCCGGGTCGCCGAATTTCGCCACCGAATATTCTTGAGAGTCGGCAGCTGCAGCTTTCAGCACGGCAAGATCGGAATACTGGTTTAAGCCGATGAGTTCGGCACTGTATTTTTTGTTTTTGCTGGTAACCGTAACCCAGTAAGTGTAGGAGACTATTTTATATCTTGTGATACCAAAAAAATCAAAAACCACTATCTCGTCATTCTCCCTTTTTACTACATGGCTATTAGTAAGAATATGGCCGGCGTTATCCACAAAGAATCCGCTGCCGCCGCTGCTAAACTGAATACCATCTTCTGTTTTCATAATCGTTTCCACATCCACGACGCAATTTTTGTAAAGATTGTAAATTTTAACGCCGGTTTCATCTTGCGGAGCTTGCGCAGATTGCTGAGCATCTTGCGCAGTTCCCAGCAGACCGTAAGCAAAGACAGTAATAGTCAGAAAGAGCAGGCGTTTCATCAAGCACCCTTTGTCAAGATCTAATTTTTATTGTATTACAGCTTTTATGGGCGGCGCAATAGCTGTTAAAATAAGGATATGTCCTTCAGCCACTCAATCGTTGTTATTGGCGCGGGATTTGGCGGTCTGCGAGCAGCCAAGCTTTTAGCTAAAAAATATCGCGTGACTCTGATTGACCGCAATCCTTATCATACTTACACCCCGCTTCTTTATGAGGCCGCAACAACTTTTAAAGAAACGGCCAATTATCAGCAGATTAAGGAGCTAGTGGCTTACTCTACTGAAGACTTAACGGAATTCCAATCCGTAAATTTTATTCACAGCGAAGTTAAACAGCTGGATTTAATTAACGGGGACATCCATTGTGCTAACGGAGTACGGTTAAAATTTGATAACTTAGTATTGGCGCTGGGTTCGGAAGTAAATTATTTTGATATCCCGGGCTTAAAAGAAAACGCTTTAACGCTTAAAACCTTTTTGGATGCCGTCAAAATTCGGGATACGGTTTTAAACTTGCTTCTGGAAAAACCGCGTTTGCGTGTAATCGTTGGCGGCGGCGGATCAACAGGAGTGGAATTGGCGGGGGAATTAAAAGTATGGCTTGGCGATAAACTGGCCTTAACTATTGTGGAGGCGGCGCCAACGGTTTTGGCGGGTTTTCCGGAAAAAGTCATAAAAAAAGTAAAACAGCGATTAGGAAAATTAAATGTAAGCATTATAACTGACGAAGTTATTCAAAAAGCTGAAAAAAATCGCGTTTTGTTAAAAAGCGGAAAAGAGCTGGAATACGACGCTTTAATTTGGACCGGCGGAATTAAAGCATCGCACCTGGCCGCTAATTTGCCGGTAAGACTGGAGAAAAGAGGGCGGGTGGAGGTGGCTGGACGAATGGAGTGTCTGCCGCAGAGTCCGGATTTACGTCTTTATGGAAAGGTTTATGCCATTGGCGACCTGGTTTGTTCTTATGATGCTAAAACCGGTAAGCCAGTGCCGGCGGTTGCCCGCGTCGCCATTGATCAAGCAACGATTGTGGCTTATAACATTGATTGCGATATCCAGGGCAATGAGCGGCATAAGGAATATCGTCCGTGGGATTATCCATATATTATTCCAGTCGGAGGCAAGTATGCGATAGCCAGAATCGGCAAGCTGGTAATCGCCGGATTTTTGGGATGGATTTTAAAAGGATTAGTAGAATTAAAATATTTGCTTTCTATTTTTCCGTTTTGGCGCGCCGTAAGAGTATGGCTTAAGGGACTTTTTGTTTTTGTTCAGAATGATAAGTTAGGATAAGTATCATCAAGGAATCTCTTGAATTCGTTTATGTTATACTGAAAAAAATGCGTTTCTTAAGTGACTTAAAAAATAAAAATCTGAAGGGCAAAGTTTGTTTGGTGAGAGCAGATTTGAATGTGGAAGGCGTTGCGGATTCACTGCGGCTGGAGCGGTCTTTACCAACACTGCGATTTTTACTGAAAAACGGGGCCCGCATCGTTCTTTTAAGCCATCGGGGAAGACCCACGCTTGATTCAAGATTTTCTCTTCAGTTTTTAACTCCGTTTTTAGAAAGCGAATTAAATAAAAAAGTTTTATTTTTTAGCGAAATTCCGCGTAGGTCAGCGTTAAGTCCGCGTCAGTCCGCGAAGATTTTCTTGGTGGAAAATCTGCGATTCTGGAAAGGAGAGGAAAAAAATGATTTAGGGTTTGCTAAAAAATTGGCGCGGCTTGGCGATTTCTATGTAAATGACGCTTTTGCAGTTTGTCATCGCCGGAACGCTTCTATTGTCCAATTGCCGAAATTACTCCCGGCCTACGCAGGTTTGCTTTTAGCGGAAGAAATCCGCAATTTGTCGGCAGTGATAAAAAAACCCAAAAAACCTTTAGTGTTGGTTTTCGGTGGAGCAAAGATAGCCGACAAATTGCCGGCTATTAAAAAATTGTTGCCAAAAGCCAGCGCAGTTTTACTCGGCTCATCAGCAATTGATTTCAAGGATAGGGTTTTGATGTCTCCAAAGGTTTATCGGCCAACTGACTGGCTTTCTCATGGCGGCGCGATTTTAGACATCGGGCCTTTAACAGTTGAAAATTACAAAAAAATTATTAGCCGAGCGAAAACAGTTATTTGGAACGGTCCGCTTGGAAGATTTGAAGAAAAACGTTTTGCGCAGGGATCTATTGATATTGCCAAAGCTATTGCCGCAAGCCGCGCTTTCTCAGTGATTGGCGGCGGAGAAACAACGCAACTGGCTGTCGGATTAAAATTGGAAAAAAAGTTTGGTTTTCTTTCCACTGGCGGCGGCGCGATGTTAGAATTTTTAGCGGGAAAAAAATTGCCGGGGATTGAAGCGTTAAAATAAATCCCCCCACTTTCTCGCGGGATATTACCCCGCGAGAAAGTGGGGGGATAAACACATGGCCAGAATTAAAAAAGACATCGTTATAATTTATCATGCCGAGTGCAGTGATGGTTTCGGCGGCGCTTGGGCAGCTTGGAAAAAGTTTGGCGGCAGGGCTGAATATATCGCCATGCATTATCATTCTAAACTGCCGGAAGGCCTAAAAAATAAAGAAATTTATATGATTGATTTTACCTTCCCAAGGCAAGTTATTAAAAAACTTCTCAAAGAAAACAAGCGAGTAACATCCATTGACCATCACCTCACCCGAAAAGAGGAAACCATGATGACCTATGAGTATTCTTACGCCCTGAATAATTCAGGATCAGTTCTTGCTTGGAAATATTTTCATCCTGGAAAACCGGTGCCTAAAATGCTTCGGCATATAGAGGATATGGACATTTGGAAATTTAAATTATCGCATACTTGGAATATATTTTTATACCTTGACCTTTTTGACCGCGATTTTAAGGTCTGGGACAAGCTGGCTGAAGAATTGGATAATCCCAGGATTTACAAAAAAAGGGTTGCTGAAGGTGGGCTGCTGGTGCGTTTTCAGGAAAAACTTATTGAGCGAACAGTTGATAATAATGCCGAGTTGGTGGAATTTGAAGGTTATAAAACTTACGCGGTTAATTCTTGTCATTTTACTTCCCAGATAGGCAGCGCGCTTTATAAAAAATTCCCTCCGATAGCCATTATTTGGAGCCAGCGCGCCGGTAAAAAAATAATTTCACTCCGTTCCGACGGTACCGTTGATGTAGCCAAGCTGGCGGAAAAATACGGGGGTGGGGGGCACAAAGCCGCCTCCGGATTCAACTTGCCCGGAGACGCGCCGCTTCCGTGGAAAACCTTAAAAGAGGATAGGGGATAGAGAAAAGAGAAAAGAAAACGAGTATTATATCCATGCAGAAAACTCATAGAGATTTATTAATTTGAGAAAAATCTTGTAGCTTGATTAAGAAAGGATTAACAATCCTTAGAGACGTTAAAAGAGACTTTGTTTCTTGGGCTATCATAAAGCAATTAGTTTCAAGCCCGCTTTCTATTCGCGCTAATATTGTTGAGGGGTGGTATAGTCATAAAGGTAAAAGCCTCGCATCGTATTTGGAGATCTCAAGAGGATCTGTTGGTGAAAGCGAAGATTGGTTTTATGCGTTGTGCGACGAAGGGTATATAGATCGTAAAACTTACGAAAGTATTTCTAAAGATTGCAATGAAATCATTGCCATGTTAACAAGTTTTGTAAAAACATTAAGAAATGGAAAAAAGTAAACAAACTGATCTCTTTCCTCTATCCTCTAAGCACTTAACGATATATACCGATGGTGGAGCGAGAGGTAATCCGGGGCCGGCGGCGATTGGAGTGGTGGTGGGAAGTAAAAAATACGGCGAGTACATTGGCGAAACAACTAACAATATTGCCGAATACAAGGCGCTGGTTTTTGCTTTAAAAAAAGCCAAGGCCCTTTTGGGGAAAAAGAAAGCCAAAGAAACCGAAGTGGCGTGTTATATGGACAGCGAGCTCTTGATGAAACAGCTTACTGGCCAGTATAAAATTGAAGACGAAGATTTACAGCCGCTTTGGCTGGAGATTTGGAATTTAAAACTAGATTTTAAAAAAGTGGAATTTCATCATATCCCACGCGAGAAAAATAAAGAGGCGGATCGGATGGTGAATAAGGCGCTTGACCCCCACACTTAATAAGCGCAGCAATGCCCAGCCGTTTTCCAAAAGGCAGTTTTTGTAATTCGCAAATACATTGTTTTTATAAATAACTTTATTCAATCTCCGGCATTGTAGGAAAACGAAGCGCTTATTAAGTGTGGGGGTTGACAACCGCTAACTTTCAGTGTTAATATGTGTTTGTCGGTGATTCAGATGATCGCTCCGAAATGATCGGGGAGGAAAGTCCGGACACTCCTTCGCCAAGGCTTCGGAGTGCGAAGCACTCTAACCAAACTTTAGAGTTCTAAGCATTCTTAGCCAAAGCGGAAAGGGTAGCAGCCCCGTAAAATAAAATCTTCGATTTTATCACGGGGCCGCGTAAATGCCGTAAGGCATTTTTACGCGGGTAACGCCTGCCAGCAGTAATGCAGAGGTGCGAACAGAAACGCCGCGTGGCGAAAGCTTTACGCGGGGGCCCGCTCCCAACGTAGAAGGCCCAGATCCGCAATAGGGATAAAAAGCGGATGTGAAACGGCTAAATCCTTACCTGAGTGCAAGGCCGAGTCCTCCATAGCTTCACGCAAAGGAGGAAGTGCCGCTTGAGGTTGGCAGCAATGCTAATCCTAGATAAATGATCATCTCGTCCTGCCTTTGGCGGGATAGACAGAATCCGGCTTATGATCGCCGACGCGGCCGCCCCGATTTATCGGGGCGGCTTTTTACTCATATGCCGGACTTCCGAACGAAAACCACGGCCTTCAGGCCGTGGAAGTGCGGGCATACCCGCCACTATTACGCGTAATAGTGGCGGGTGAGCGTCGCTCGATCAATCAGAAACCCCAGGCGCCACGCTCCGCCAAAGGCGTGGGGCTCCGCCGAGTCAGACTCGGCTTCGCCGAGTCAGACTCGGCTCCGCTTCCAGCGGAGCCGAGGGTAAGGCCGGGGAGTTTCATTTGTGTCATAAGTGCTGCACTTACTTGTTGAACTGGCGTACGATACATTTGACAAGCTTACTATAATATGCTATATTTTAAAAAGAATTTTTGATTGAGGAGACCGGAAATGGCTCTAGAAATCTACGAGCCGGAAGTGAAGCGGCTGAATGGCATGGTAATTAACGTTAGGATTGGCATCCGAGTTTACGACGATGACGGCGAAAAGGCCCATATCGCGGTTTTCCAAAACAAAGACGGGCAGCCGGAGCTATCCGGAATTTTCCCGAATAGGGAACTTGACGAACGAACCCGCCGTCTTTTGGAAAGGAAGGCTAAGAAGGCAATTGCGGATCGTCCGTGTCCCCGCAGCGGTTTTCATTTGCGGGTATTGGAGGTGAATCGCAGCGCAAATGTGGCTATCATCTGTGCATTTGATCCGGAAAGCGGAGTGGTGCGCGCCAAGGCAGAGTTTTACATTGACGGATCTTCAAAGCGGAAAGTCAAAGGAAGGAACAAACATTTTTACCACGAGCTTGGCGAGGATTATGGCGAGCGGTTCATTCCTGACGGTCTTTACGGCCGGATGCTGAGGAGGGCGTATGCTATTCTTTTCAAAAAGAAAGGAAACGAGTAATGAAGCGGGCCTTTAGTTATCTTTTAGGAGGCTTTCTCTACGGTTTGGGAATCGGTTTTTTGGTCGTCATAGCGGTTTTGATGGCAATATTTGAGAGCAGGGGAAAGTGCGGGCATTAAATCACCGATGGGCCCTTAGCTCAATCGGTTAGAGCAGCGGACTCATAATCCGCGGGTTCCGGGTTCAAATCCCGGAGGGCCCATCCCGTTAGAAGCCGCGGTCGCAGACCGCGCTCTGCTTCTAACGGGATGGGCGAGTGGACGGAACTGGCAGACGCAGGGGGCTTAAAACTCCCGGCCGAGAGGCGTGTGGGTTCGAATCCCACCTCGCCCATTTATCTCTACGCTAAGCGTGGAGATTTTTATTCCATTATCCCGCCCATGGCGGGATAATGGAATAATGAACGAAGCTCCACGGCCTAAAGGCCGTGGATTTAGTAAGCTATTTCGGCAAATGAAACTCCCCGAGCTTAGCCTCCTTCGCCGAAGTAGCCTTCGGCTACGAAGGCCGAGCGCTCGGAGTATTTTCGTGCGAATAAAGAAAAAGCCGCTTTAGTACGAAGCGGCTTACCAGTTTAATTTTTCTAAAAAGTATGGTCCGATTCTTAAATTATGGTGCCAACTTTCCGGCAGGCAGATTACTACGGCTACAGCCACAATAGCATGGAGCGGCGCTATTACATATAAAAACCGATTAGTTAAAAAGAATTTCGCGCTGATCACGCCACCAACAAAAGTTACCACCATTAAAAACAGATTCGGAGCGTGAACGGCAGAAAACATCGCGCCACCAACCAAACTAACCAGCCAATGTTTTGTTTTCCAGGCGCTTTTTGAAAACATCATATCCAATCGGTCAATAAAATAACCCTGATACGTTAATTGCTGAATAAGAGCCCAAAGAAAATAGCCCCCTAGCCAATGAGCAATATACTTTAATTTTTTATTATCTAAAAACTCTGGATTAAAAATGAGACCTAAGATTACAACAATTCCGAGAGCACAAACAGTAATTAGAATCAGTCTTCCAACATAAGCGCCGGTTCTGGGCAAAAGACCGAGATCTTCTAAAACCCAATCTATTTTTTTCTGCCCCGCCATTTTCACAGTTTTCGGTTTGCGAAAAATCCAGCTAAGGATTATTACTACCGTAGGGACCAGCCAAAAAACCGGTAGAAGGTCGCACAGCAGCCAAATATGGAGCATGATCAGAAAAAACACCGAGCCGATTTCTACAGCCAGACCGATTTTAGAATCCAATATCCGCCACATTTTTACCTTTCAAGAACTGGCAATATTATAACAGTAAAAATTTATATTACAATTGTTCCGGGACAGGCCTGTCTACCGGCAGACAGGGAGTCTCCCGCCTTTGGCGGGATCCCGCATACATTAAAATTTTAAAATTATTGTGCGGGAGAACCCCGATACCGAGTTAATGCCCCCTTATTGCGCCCCGCCTATTTCCGGCCAAAGCTGCCGGGCTTGGATTCGAACCAAGATGAGTGGATTCAGAGTCCACTATCCTACCATTAGATGACCCGGCAGCTTTGGCAATAAATTTTTAAAAGGTTGGCGGGGTATAGACGATCCCGGAATGACGCGATTCAATTGTTTCAGGGAAAATTATACTCTATAATAAAGTTTATGACTAATCACCAAAATAGGTATTGGCTAATCGGCGGCGCGGTGCTTATTCTTTTAATCGCGTTGTTCGCTTGGCCGAAAATTAACAATCCGAACAAAGGTTTGCTGGCTAGATTGGAATCAGCGGGGTTAGGTTGTTTAAACGGCCATTCTAATGCTCTTCAGCATTTTCACCCTCGTCTTATTATAACCATTGATGGTTCCGCAGAAGCTATCCCGGCAAATTTCGGGATTTCAAGCGGCTGTATGGGAGAAATTCATACTCATGACGCAACCGGAACTTTGCATGTGGAAACTCTTTTCGCTGACAAAGCAGTTTATCTTAAAGATTTTTTTACCGTTTGGGATAAAACTATTGAGCGTGATGGCTATGCGGTTTCTATGACTGTGGACGGAAAACCCAGTTATGAGTTGGGAAATTTACTACTGAAAGATAAACAGCAGATAGTGTTAGAATATAAAAAAACGAGCGACTAGTGGCTAGAGACTAGTCTATTGGCGTCTTATGAGAAAAGATTTCGTTCCGGAAAAGAATAAATTTGATAAAGACCTGGACGGTATTTCCCAGAAAATGTTGGAACAGCATTTTAAACTTTATGAAGGTTATGTAAAGAAGACGAATGAGGTGCAGAAGAAACTTGCGGAGGCCGATAAATCTGAAGCCAATGCGGTTTTTAGTTATATCGGAGAATTGAAGCGTCAGGAAACCTTTGCGGTCAACGGGATGAAGCTCCACGAAGTTTATTTCGGGCATCTCGGAGGCAACCCTTTGACTAGCTCAGGGCAAGTCGGTGTGCCAAAAGGGGACTTGGTGAAAATGATTGAAAGGGACTTCAGCTCTTTGGATGCCTGGAAAGAGGATATGGTTGCTACCGGTTTGAGCGCGCGGGGATGGGGAGTTTTAGCTTTTGATTATAAAGACAATCGTTTGCACAATTACGGAGCGGACGCGCACAATGTGGGAGCAGTTTGGGGAGCGGTTCCGATTATCGTACTGGATGTCTATGAGCACGCGTATTTTATGGATTACGGCATTAATCGGAAAGACTATATTAATTCTTTTTTCAAAAATTTAGACTGGGATTTCGCCAATAGAATCGTTAAAGAATATAAATTAACAGAACGTTATGGTCAGTATAAAGAAGGACGATAAATCTGGAGTAAAGAATAAGACGGAAGCGCCGGCAGCGTCTAAAAAAACAGCAGCCGAATCACCGGCGGCTCGGGCGGAAGTGGAAAAAGAGCTTCAAAAAGGCAAGGACGTTTCCATCATCCGTTTAGTGGATGCCTTAGTGGAAGACGCTTTTTTGTCGCGCGCTTCTGATATTCACTTTGATCCTTACGAAGATAAAGTGATCGCGCGATACCGGATTGACGGCGTTCTGCACGAGATCCATATTCTTTTAAAAGAGATTCAGCCGGAGGTAATTTCCCGCATTAAAGTTTTATCCGGTTTGCGGACCGACGAACACCAGGCAGCGCAGGATGGCCGCTTTCGGATTGCCATTAAAAATGGCCAGCTGGTTGATGTGCGCGTTTCCATTACCCCGACCTATTACGGAGAGAACGCCGTACTGCGGCTTTTATCGGAACAGGCCGGAGTTTTTACTTTGGATAATTTGGGGTTCAGCCAGAAAGATTTGTCAAAAGTTAAACGGGCCATCAGCAAGCCGTACGGCATGATTTTAGCAACCGGTCCAACCGGCTCCGGAAAAACTACCACGCTTTATAGCATTATTAAAGAATTGAATAAACCCGAAGTTTCCATTATTACCATTGAAGATCCGATTGAATACTCCATCGCTGGCATTGATCAAATTCAGGTAAATCCGCGCACTGGTCTGACTTTTGCGACCGGACTCCGTTCAATCTTGCGCCAAGACCCGAATATTATCATGGTGGGCGAGATTCGCGATGAGGATACCGCGAACATCGCCATCAACGCCGCTTTAACCGGCCACTTACTGCTTTCTACCCTGCACACTAATGATGCGCCAACCACTTTGCCGCGATTGATAGATATGAAAGTTGAACCGTTTTTAATCGCCTCCACGATTAATTTGGCAATGGGTCAGCGTCTAGTAAGAAAAATTTGCCCGGATTGTAAAACGGAAAGAAAAGTTACGGAAGGGGAGCTGAAAACTCTGGTAGGCATACTGTCGGAGAAATTATTGGTTGGCCGCCAGGTGTTTTATACCGGAAAGGGCTGCTCGGCTTGCGACAGCAGCGGCTACCGAGGCCGGCTTGGCATTTATGAAGTTATGGAAATGGATGATGAACTTCGGTCGGCGATCACCCGACAAGCGGACGCAAGCGAAATTAAGCGAATAGCCGTCAAAAATGGAATGACCACTATGATTGAAGACGGTTTCCAAAAAGTATTAGCGGGCATTACTACTATTGAAGAAATCCTCCGAGTTATTCACGAATAAAAATTCAAAGCACAAAGCCCAAAATCCAAAGTATTTGGACGTAAAGTCCCGAGGGGACCACGTCCCTTTTCGGGATTTTTGATTTATAATACTGGTATGCCTCCGAAGAAGGTTGTTTCCGCAGAAGAGAAAAATGAAGGCGTTAAAAAATCTCCATTAGCGGCTATTAGCCGTTGGTTTAAAAATTTGCTGTTGCGGGTCTCGGCGCAGGAACAACTGATTTTTATTAAAAATTTGTCCATAATGGTCAAGGCCGGACTGCCGGTTTTGGAAAGTTTGAAAATGATTCAAAAAGAAGCGAAATCCCGGTCTTTGAAGAAAATTCTCCTGCAAGTAATTGACGATGTGAGCAACGGCCAATTTTTGTCGGCCAGTCTTGATAAATTCCGCGGCGTTTTCGGCGACCTTTTTATCAACCTTATTCATGTAGGCGAAACTTCCGGAATTCTCTCGGAAAATCTAAATTATCTGGCAGAAGAACTGCAAAAGAAGAACGAACTAAGAAAAAAAATAATCGGGGCTTTGATTTATCCGTCGGTTATCCTAGTGGCCACTTTTGGAATCACCGGCATGCTGACCATTTTTATTTTCCCGAAAATTCTGCCGGTGTTTAAAACGCTTAATGTTACTCTGCCGCTTACCACTCGGATTTTGATTGGGTTCAGCAATATTTTAACGGAACAAGGGCCGATCGCCGCACTTTCAATTCTGATCTTTGTGACGGCGCTGTGGCTGACTTTAAAAATTCGCAAAGTTCGCTTTTGGTCTCACGCCTTTTTGTTGCGTCTGCCGATTTTGGGCCGGATGATGCGCGATGTTAATTTAGCCAACTTTACCAGAACCCTCGGCCTTACTTTAAAAAGCGGCGTAAAGATCGTTGAGGCCGTTTCTATAACTGCTCAAACGCTTTCCAATTTGATTTATAAACAGGAGTTGCTGAATATTGCTGAGCAGATTAAAAAAGGACAAACCATCTCTGAATATTTATATCCGCACCCGCATCTGTTTCCTTCAACGCTTTCGCAAATGGTGACGGTAGGAGAAAATACCGGCAATTTAAGCGAAACCCTGTTATACCTTTCGGAGTTTTACGAAGCCGAACTGAACGATTTAACCAAAAATCTTTCCAATGTTTTGGAGCCGATGTTGATGGTTGTTATGGGCGTTATTGTAGGATTTGTGGCTATTTCCATCATCACGCCGATTTATGAAGTTTCCTCGTCTTTTAAACTGTAATCGCCGATCGGGGTTCATCCCCCACATAAATTTATGTGGGGGATTCACGATTGTGGAACTGCTGTTAGTAATCGGCATTTTAGCGATAATTTTTGCCTTAGGGCTCCCGGTTGCTTGGGATTTTTATCAGCAGTATCAGTTGGATGCTGAGACGGAAACTCTGCGTTCGGTGCTTCGGCAGGCGCGCAATTTAGCTATGATTAACCGCAACGAGTCTGTCCACGGATTATACATTGATTCCAGCAATTTTACTGTTTTTCAGGGCTCCAGCTATGCGGCAAGAAATGTAGCAGAGGATAGGACTTTTCCCCGAGCTGGAAGTGTCGGCATCAGCGGATCAACCGAAATTGTGTTTGTCGTTTTGTCCGGAACAACCGCGTCTTCAACTTATACTCTTAGCAATCCCTATCGCCAAAAAAATGTTTATATTAATTCGGAAGGAACAGTTTATTAATAAGTTTTTAGTTGTTAGTTTATAGATTATGTCACTCAAAAAACTAAAAACTAATAAAGGCATTTTGTTATTGGAAGTTTTAATCGCTTTGGGAATTTTCTCGGTGGCGATCGGCGCCGCGTTTTTGCTGTTTTTTGGCGGCCAATCTTTGTCAGTGGACAGTCTTAATTCGCAAAGGGCGCTGGAATATGCCCAGGAAAGTTTGGAAGCGGTTCGTTCTATTCGGGATCGCGCTTGGAGCGAGCTGACCGATGGTCAGCACGGACTAAGTTTTACTGGAAGCCAGTGGCAATTTTCCGGTACTTCGGATAGCCGTAATATTTTTACCCGCACGGTTTTTATCAGCTCCCTTGATGATAACACAAAGCAGGCTAGCACTACGATTACTTGGCAAACTGATCCGGTAAGAACTCAAACCGTGGTGTTGGTAGAGCGGTTGACCAATTGGCGCGGTCCGGTAAGCGGCGGTTGCGTCAACGATCCTTTGTCCGGAAATTGGGCGAACCCGCAAGTTTTAGGGACGGCTGATTTAGGGGCCGGTGTGTCCGGCACAGATGTCGTGGTAAGACTGCCTTATGTTTTTGTGAGCGGAACCGCTTCTTCGGCTAGCAAGCATGATATTTTCGTTTACAATGTCAGCAATCCGTCTTCGCCGACGCTGGTAAAATCTCTGGACATTGGCAGCGAGGGAATAGAAGCGCTGTATTTGCGAGGGGATTATCTTTATGCTGCTTCCAGCAATGACAGTAAAGAGCTGATAATTTTTAAAAACGCAACCAATCCAGTCAGTTTACAGGAAGTAGGATCTTATAATATGACCGGTACTTTTGATGTTGTTAGCATCATTACTTTTGCCAGCACCACGGCAGTCGGCCGCTTAGACAACGCAACTTATGAGCTTACCTTTTTTAATGTTAGTAATCCTTCAATACCGACTGTGATTAGTGAAATCGCAACCGGCGGCGATGTCAACGATTTCTACGCCGACGCCAAAAAACTTTATGCTGTCAGCGAAGAATCAGACGAAGATATTTGGATTTACGATATCACCAATCCGCTAAATCCAATGTTTATTGCCTCCTACGATATTACTGGAGAAACTGAAGATTTGAGCATTTATGCGCAGATAAAAAATGGCGCCACCAATCTTTTGGTTGGCAACGAACAGGATGAATTGATTACGATCGGCGCTACCAATACGGCCCAAATGTATGTGCGTGACAGAATCAATCTCGCCGGAGATGTTAATGACAGTATTTGCGCAAAGGGGGATTTGGTATTTTTAGCCACCGGCAATAGTAATAAAGAATTTATCATTGTTAATGCTCAAGATCCGGATAATTTGACGGAATACGCTTCCTTAAACTTCCCTCAGATGGCGTCCGGAATTGATTATGCGGAGAATAAAGTGTTTGTCGCGGTCCGCAGCAATGACTCTTTAAGAATTATAACTTCAGGACCATAATGATGAAAATCCCAAAAAGGGACGTGGTCCCCTCGGGACTTTACGTCCAAAATTGTAGGGCGGGGTTTACTTTAATAGAAACCCTTATTTACTCCGTTATTGTAATGATGATTGTCAGCTTTACGACTTTAGCCGCTTACCAAATTATTAATTATCAGGATCGCGTGCGGGCCCAGCTGGAACTTCAAGAAAACGGCAAATTTTTGACCCAAAAGATTCAGTGGGTTTTGCAAAATAATTCCGCAGTTAATAGTCCAAGCGGCGGCGCTTCTGGAGCATCTTTATCGGTGAGTAAATTAAGTTTTGCCGGCAATCCTTTGGTGGTTGATTTAAACGGCGGCGTAATTCGTTTAAAGACCGGCACTGCCAATCCGGTAGACATTACCAACCGTTATGTTTCAGCCAGCAATTTAACTTTTAATCATTACGTTTTATCCGGCCTAAGCGCCATCCGAGCGAGAGTAACTTTGCAGAATAGCGTCGGCTCAACATCGGTGGACACAACTATTTTTGTGAAACAATGAACAAAGGTTATATAGCGATAACGGCTTCCGTATTTTTGGCTTTATTAATTACGGTTATCGCCGTTTCTTTGGGCGGAGCTTCATTTTTAGGTCGTATCGGCAGTTTAGATTTTCAGGCGAAAAAAGAGAGTTTTTTTGCGGTCCGGACTTGTTTGGACAAGGCATTGTTGGAATTGGCGCTTGATTCCAACTATGCCGGAAATGAAACAGTTCAAATTTTGGAAGGCGGAAATCAATGCGCTCTTTTTGCTATTGAATCATCGCCGCCTAATAAAATTATTAAGGCCAGATCGCAAGTTCGCGGCGCCACCACCAACTTAAAGCTTACCGTTAACTCCACGAGCTTATCCACAGTTTCTTTAGAGGAAGTTTCCGTTTTTTGATATAATTAATTTGTATTTACAAAGGTCGGATTTTTGTTTTGGAGTTTTATGAAAAAAGGTTTCACTTTAATTGAGCTTTTAATCGTTATCGGCATTATTGCCATTTTGGCGGCAGTGGTTATTGTGGCGTTAAACCCGGGCAGGCAATTTGCCCAAGCCCGCAATACCCAACGTTCTTCCAATGTCAATACAATTTTAAACGGTATCGGCCAATACATGGCTGACAAGAATGGCACCGTTCCATCAACGATTACCGCGACTCCCACGGAGATTTGCCAAACCGGAGCGGCCAGCTGCGTCGGCTTAATTGACTTGTCTGTGCTTACCGCCAGCGAAATTTATCTTAGCCGTATCCCGATTGATCCGCAGGCCAGCACTACTAATGGGGTCGGTTATGCTGTTTGGAAAAGCGTCAACAACCGTATCAGTGTAACTGCTTTAGGAGCGGAATTGGATCAGGATATTACTGTAAGCAGATAGATGAGGTTTGTATCTACAACTATTGAAGTCGGACTTCAATAGTGAAGGAAGTCCGACTTCCTTCACTAGGTTGCGGATAAAAACCCTCCCGCCATGGCGGGAGGGTTTTTAGTTATCCACAATCAGTTTTAGTTAAGGAGGACTATAATTAAATATGTAATATGGGATAGAAAATGGGACCCAAATTTAAGCGATTATTATCAATATCGGGAAAATTTACGGCCCTAATTTTGGTATTGGGAGCGGGTTTTTCGCTTAAATTTTCATTGGCCATAACTTTTCCGATTGAGGACATTAATCAGTACAAAATTAATTTTATTCAAAATGAAATTGCCGTTGACGAAAACTCAAGGACAGCGCCGCCTACCGTTATAGATCTTTCCCAAACCGCCAAAGCATTTCTAAATTTTGTCTCTCAAGCCGCAGGAACTTTTAAAAAATGGGCAACTAGCGATTCTTCTTCAAAAGAAGCCATCATCACTCCGCCGCGAACCGCTCAAGTTGTTGATTTAGAGGTGCCAAATTTGTTTGATGCTGCTGCATCATTTAGCGCGGATACAATTGAGAAATACAAATTAGAATTTATTAAACCTCAACCCAAACCGCAGCCAGCCTCCACTGACCCTCCTATAGTTGCTTCTGGCCGCCTAGTCTTAAATCTGCCAGATGGCTTAGTGGAAAATTTTAAAGAGGTTTTAAAAAAGTTTAGCGATTCTTTGGCAGTCGTGGATTTACCCACGCAATGGGATCCGGAAAACGGACCAGGCGTTGCAATGCTCAATTTGGCGACGGGGCGGGCTCAAATAATTGGTACGCCGACTCCGGTTTTAGACGAAAAAATGTTGGAGGACATAAAAAAACACAAAATAGAATTTATTCAGCCGTCTCAACCGGTATTAGAAGCCGCGCCCAGCCAGCTCTCACCCGCCGAGCCATTACTGGGACCGCCGACCCGTTCCGCTGTCGGTGAATTACCCAAACCCGCCGAGCCGCAGTTTAATATCGTTGAAGACAATAAACCGCTTTCAGAAGAACCGCCAGTTGCTCCAGTTGCTGTCCGGGAAATTATCCGGGAAATCAGGGAAGTGCGAACCGAACGGGTAATCCAAGAGTTTGATAATCAGGCGGTTAAAAAATTGCAAGATCAACTTGCCTCCTTACAGCTGCAAGAACGGTCAGATATCCAAAATCTGCATCAGGTTATTGCCCAACTTAGCCAGATTACCAGTTTAGGGCCAAGAGGTAATGTCCCGCTCACCCTTTATAGTCCAACTATTTCCGGTTCAGTACAAAACTTAAAAGACAGCGATATTCCGGATGATATCACTGCCTCCCGTTATTTACCGACTGCCGGCGGCACCATGAGTGGCAATCTCTTATCTGATGCCAATATCGGCATTGGCACTACTTCCGCCGGTTATCGTCTGGAGGTCGGCGGCTTCGGAGTAGTCAAAGGCAACTGGAATATTGAAGCCACTTCCACTGCCTCCTCCTTTATTGCCACCTCAACTTTATCAGTTGCTTCTTCTTCTCCGGTTGGCGCCCAATTTGCCGTAGTTGGGAGATCAATCTTGGGAGGCGATTTAAATATCACCGGATTATTAGATGTCCAATCAACCGGATCCTCTACCATTGCCGGTAATTTGGAGATTGGCAACAATCTTACTATTAATGGCATTTGCATTAACTGCGGCGGTGTCCAATCATTTGCTGGCTGGACTGATGCCAATCCCAATGTCTATGTAACTGGCATAACTGATTTGGTTGGGATTGGCACCACCAGTCCTTATGGCGTCCTATCAATTGATTTTCAAAGTAGCGTCACTGACAGCGTGCCGGTATTTGTCATTCAAGATGAAGGCACTTCTACCCCGGCTTTATTAGTGAATTTTGCTGGAAATGTTGGTATTGCCACCGCCACCCCTGGAGTCAAACTAGCGGTCGGCGGCTTCGGAGTAGTCAAAGGAAATTTCAACATTGAAGCAACCTCCACCGCCGGAGCTTTCAACGCTACCAATACTTTATCTGTCGCTTCTTCATCGCCGGGCAGCGCTTTGGCAGTAGTGGGTCATTCGGTCCTGTCTGGAAATTTGAATATCGTCAACGGAGTCTTAGATGTCCAAAACTCCGCCACCTCAACCTTTGATGGAGGAGTGAATATTACTACCACCGGAGGA
>CAYJVO010000006.1:7390-31427 GCA_964373675.1 uncultured Candidatus Saccharibacteria bacterium | reverse complement strand
TAGGAGGAGACGGTATCTTTGGAGGAAATCTCAATATTGAAGGAACCTCCACCGCCTCTTCTTTGATTGCCACTTCTACCTTGAGCGTTGGCACCACTTCAATTGCTAGTACTTACCAATTTGCCGTTCAAGGACAATCGTATTTCACCGGCACCACGACTTTTGGAAATGATGTGGTGGTTGGCGGGGTGATCACCGGCGATTCAGATGCGCAATCTGGGATTTTCGGTTTAACTTTACGTTCTTCCGGCACTGGTCTGGGTGCTACTTCCACCGGCAGTATTTACTTCCAGGATTCGGCCGGAAAAGTTCGCGGCCGATTCCAGACGCAGGTTCTTAACAACGGCGACGGCGCAGACGGAGCCGCAACCATTGCCAACGAAGCAGACGATGGTTCTACTACCGGCATTAATTGCACTCAGCGAGATATTGACGATGATTCCACTGCCACTGGACCAACCTGTTATGCGGTTGATCTTGGAAGCGGCGCTATAGCTGAAGCGCCAGCAACAGCTCAAGCCGGGACTAATATTATTCCTTTAGCAACTTCTTCTTTGGCATGGTTGCTGGCAGGGGACGAAATCATGATTATTCAGATGGAATCCGCGGCTACTAATACGCCTAGGGCTTCCACCACTCCGTGGGGCGATATCGGTTATTACGAATTTAAGATTGTTGACGACACCACTGCTTGCAGTGCCACTAGCTGTGAAATCACGGTTACCACTAACCTTGAACACACCTATTATGATGATGATCTTCGCAACCAAGCCCAAGTTATCCGTGTTCCCAACTGGAGCAGTTTGACTATTAATGACGGCACTGCCGCTGATCCTGGAAGATTAACCGTGTCAAGATACGGCACCAGCACTTACAGTGATACCGGAGTTACTGCCGGAGGAGATGGTGTTGGCGGCATTCTGGCCTTCCGGGTTTCCGGCACCCTTACTTTGAACGCCCAAAAATCCATTGATGTGAGCGGATTAGGGTTTTTAGGAGGGAGATTTGCATCTTCCAGTGGCAGTGCTGCTGCTGGTGTTGGTGCTGAGAATGCCGGCGAGCCAGGTGGACCCGGTGGTTATGGGGAGGATGGTTTTGGCCCGGGTGCCGGTGGCGGCGGTGCCGGAGGAACCGGAGGAAGCGGCGGAGAAGGAGCTTCTCCTCTGTCCAATATTGGAGGTGCTGGCGGCGGCGGTGGCGGTGCTGGTGGTGGCGGCGCTGGCGGCAGTTACGGAATAAGAGCATCTAATGGGTTTGGCGGAGGTAGTGGCCTTACCGGTGGTGGCAACATTAGCTCTGTGGGTGGTGCTGGCAGCGGTGGTATTGGCGGTGTTGGCGGTTCTTCTGCCAGCTCCACTCCGTATATGCCAAAAGATCTATCTCGGATTTCTATTGGCAGCGGCGGCGGTGCCGGAGGCGCCGGAGGAGCCGGAGGAGGTGGCGGTGGCGGTGATGGTGGTGCTGGCGGCGCTGGCGGTGACGGGAATGTGGGAGGGAATGGCGGCGCTGGCGCTGGATCGGTTTTAATATTTGCTAATGCCATCACAGTGGACAGCACTGCTGATAATGCTATTTTAGCTAATGGTTTGCCTGGGGGAGGCGGTGGCAACGGCGTTGCTGGGAGTAATGGTACCACCGATGGAGGAGGAGGCGGAGGAGGAGGAGCTAGCGGTTCTGGCGGCGGCGGCTCTGGAGGCGCGGTGTACATTAAAACCGGCACATTAATTTTTAGCGGAGGCATTCCGGCTGAGCCTTGGCTTGCCGCAACATCAACTGCGACTGAAGCGTCAACAGGAGGATCCGGCGGCGTCGGCGCCTCTAGTAAGGGGGGTGGCGGGGGCGGCGCCGACGGTGGTGGCTGTTACGGCGACGACAGTTGTACCAGCGGCAGTGCCGGCACTTTCGGGTACATAAGGTTAGATTATGATTCCCAAAACAGCCCGCAACGCGGACTTATCAGCCCATCGCCGGTGTTTATGGTGACTAATCAATATGGTGAAATTCACGCCGGAGCAGTAAATACCGTCAGTGCTGACATTGCGGAAAGATACCCAGTTTCGGATCGTTTAATTGAGCCGGGCGATGTTGTAAGAATCAGCTCTAGCATTGCCGGAGGTTTGGATAGTTTGCGATCATCCGCTTATGTAGAGAAATCGGCAAAACCATATGACGATCGTCTCGTCGGCGTAATTTCTACCGAGCCCGGTTTAGAGTTGGGCAAAGAGGATTTTGTAAATCAACTGACACGGCCGGTCGGTCTGCAGGGCCGGGTGCCGGTGAAGGTTACCGATGAAAATGGCCCGATTCAGCCGGGGGATTATCTGACTTCTTCGGCGACCAAACCCGGGTTTGCAATGAAGGCGGCCCGTTCCGGTATGACTATCGGCAAGGCATTGGGCGAGCATCTAACAGGAATTGGTACAGTAATGGTATTTATTGATCCAGGGTATCAGATCATAGATTGGAACATTGAACTAGCTGATAAATTAGCCGATACCCAGCTTCAAAATGCCCAAAATACCGCTTCTGGAACTCCACTATCCTACTTAATTAACCAAAAAGGTTCAGGAGACATTCTTCAGCTTCAAGAAAATGGAGATTCTAGATTCTTAGTCAAAAACAATGGCTCGGTTGAAATCAATTCCCGCATTGAAGATAATCCCGCCAAGGAACTCGTAGTCATAAAAGCTGATAATTCCGAAGTCTTTAAGATCAACGCCAGAGGAGACCTCTCGCTTAGAGGCGTGGTTAGAATAGAGAATGATTCTTTTGCTGGTTTAATCATCACTAATGAAGCAGGATTAGCTGAAGTTAAATTTGGGTATCATTTAGGTACTGGGAAACCGAGCGTTCAACTGACATCAGAAGTTGAGGATGGCCGTTTTATCTTTGCCCAAATTTCTCAATTCTTCCAAGACGAAACGAAAAATTACACAGGTTTTATCCTGCGGGCAATGGAGATGCCTTCAGGGAAACCAGCTGCCAGCACTACGATCCATTACTTGGTTACAGCTAAACAAGAGGGTTATCTACCCGTAGCTTTTGCTTCTAGTTCAGCAAGTTTACTACTATCAGAATCAACCAGTACCCCGCCAGCAGATTCGGAAAACTCACAAGCAAATCCAGAACAAACCTGGTTAGCTCAGCTAGTTGATTCGGTTTGGACTAAAATAACGGAACTCTTAAGAGAGGCCTTGGTGATAATGAAACTCCAAGTCGGCACATCAGAAAAACCGGCTGGAATTACGATTTACGACGAAAAGACAAAACAACCCTACTGTGTAAAAATTTTTGATGGGCAGTTGGTGCACGTGCCCGGCGAGTGCTCAAATATCGAATTAGGAATTAAGAATAATGAATTAGGGAATACAGACGTTCTTAATCCCGATACAGAGCCCCCAGTCATTACCATCAACGGCAACAACCCCGCCCAAATAGAGCTCAATTCCCGCTACACAGATTTAGGCGTAATTGTAACGGATAACGTTGATCAAAATTTGGGACACACAATATCTCTGGATAACGGGCCCGAACAGCCCTTTGGCACCCCAATAGAAATAGATACCTCCGTTACCGGCACGCATACTATTATATATAAGGCCACCGATCAGGCAGGGAATGTTGGCACGGCCACACGCACCGTTCAAGTTATTGATCCAAA
Source organism: uncultured Candidatus Saccharibacteria bacterium (assembly GCA_964373675.1). Classification (GTDB taxonomy): domain Bacteria; phylum Patescibacteriota; class Minisyncoccia; order UBA6257; family WO2-44-18; genus CAYHXN01. The sequence continues at coordinate 27,766 of CAYJVO010000006.1, read as the reverse complement.
CGCTCCACCACCCATTCCTACCGAACCAACCGCCGCATTAACTGAACCTGTTCCAACAACCGAAACTACGACCACTACCGCGAACGAACCAATTTCAACGACAACTGAACCAGCGCCAGAACCAACAACAGAGCAGCCAGCTCAAGAATCTGCAACAGTCTCCGAGCCGCCCCCAGAACAAACGGCAGAACCGACGCCATAACGGCGCTGTTGACAAATTAGGACTAATCTAGTAATATTTAGCGGCTAGATAGAAAATAGAAGTACGGAAACAAAATCATTTAAAGATTTAATAGTTTGGAAAAAAGCCAGAGATCTAGCCGCGGCTATTTACAAACTAACCGAAAGATTCCCGAAATCTGAATTATATGGCTTAACAAGCCAGATGAGACGGGCATTTTCGGATTTAAAGTACAATGAGATAGAGGATTTATTCTCCTTCGCCGAAAATCCCGGGCGGCCTACTCCGCCGAAGTAGCTTTAGCTACGAAGGCTGGATAAGGCCGTGGAGCTTCATTAAACGAGGTAATGAAAATACTTAACCATTTTTTAAGATGAGAACTTTTTTCCCTGTTCTATTTTCTATTTTCTATTTTCTAATTTCTGCCGTAGTTTTTGCTGGCGTGGTTTATGCGGAGGATGCGAATCAGGCGCCGATTTTTTGGAGTCCCCGCGAAAGTGAATTAAGCGTCGGAGTCGGGGAGGGTTTGGAGTTTTCGGTATTTGCCAGCGACCCGGATTTAGACATTTTGACTTACAGCGCATTTAATTTGCCGTCGGCTGCTGTTTTTAATTCAGAAACTAGAACTTTTGCTTGGCATCCGGCAACCAATCAAGCCGGAACTTTCAATGTTACTTTTAGGGTTTTTGACGGACGTGTTACGGTTGATAAAGTCGTGAAAATCGCTGTCGGCGGAACCAATATTGGCGCTGTTCCGGCTAATGCCAATACTATTGCCAATCCGACCGCGCCGGTTTTCGTAAATTTTAACCCGCCGCCGTCTGTAAAAGAAAGTCAGCTTTACATTTATACTCCGCAAGTGGCCAGCAATATCCAGCCGGTAGTTTTTCGGCTAGTCAGCGGGCCAGCCGGCCTTACTGTTAATCCTAATTTGGGAACAATTTTATGGGTACCGAATTTCAATCAGGCCAGAACCGAGCCATACCCGGTCGCTATTGCCGTTTCCAACGGTTACTTGGAGACCACCCGAAGTTTTTCAATTTTTGTGGAAGATGCCAATGTTTCAATTGCCCCAACGGTTAGTTCTCCAACTAAGACAGTTTTTATTGATAGGGAAGTGCCCGAGAAATTGAAAATTTATAACCCTAAGGTCCGTGTTGCAGATAACGGGGACCTGATTGTTAATTGGGAGACTAACAAGCCGGCAACTGCGCAAGTGATTTTTGATACTGTTTCTCAAAGCGAGAAAAACGATAATTTTACTTACGCCAATAGCACGCTGGAGATCAAAGAATTAACCATTACTCACGAAGTTAATTTAAGGCGCATTCAGTTTAATACGCCTTATTATTTCCGCGCCGTTTCTAAAATTGAAGGCACGAAAGAGATCGCCACTAGCGGTGAACGAATTATTGTTCAACTTTCCGATCAATCTTTTTATGATTTAAGTTTGGGATCTTTGTTTGCAGTTGCAAAAGAGTTTTTAAGCCGGCCACTAATCTTACTTCTATTAGCTATTGCAGCTGTCATTGCCATAATCGTTTATCTTCGTAAAAAACGCTACAATTTGTAAACCCCCGCACCTAATGAGTTTTTCTCCGACTAGGTTGGAATTTTTTTACGAAACTCATTAGGTGCGGGGGTAAAAATCCCCCACATAAATTTATGTGGGGGATCAAGTTATTTTTACAGCGGCGGCGCGTTTAGGAATATATTTTTCTAAAACGCGCTTTTCTTTTTTGGCAAATTTTTTCCAAAGAATATCCTCAATTTTGCGAATAGTCTGTTCAGGCGCCGCGTCAAAAAGGAAATGAGCCAGTTCATGAATGAGCGTTTTTATCAGCTCTTGTTTAGACATCCGGTGTTCCAGATAAATTGTTCGGTGGTTCAAATAGCCGAACATTGGTTCTTGAGTTCCGGGATCCGTCAGATTTTTAATTCGGTAAACCCCCTTTATATCCTTTTCCAAAATTTTCACAAATCTTTGAAAAATGAAATCTATGAATTCGTCGGATGCTTTGCCGCGAGCCAATTTTTGCCAGGCCTTCACGGCTGCCCTCGGTCAACGATCTAAAATTATTATGAACCTATCTCAAAAATATCTCCAGCTCCCCGGAGATATTTTTGAGATAGGTTCATCATCCACAGCTTTGGTTTGACCATCTCTTTAAGAGTGGGGTATATTGAAAATGAAGTGGGGAATTGTGGATAAATATGGGGATAAGTCCTCACTTCTGGGGATATCTAATCAGTTAACGAGTTACGCCAACGCTTGAGTTGAAGAGTTTAACTCCTCAACCGTAGGCCGAAGGCCGTAACTCATCAACTAGAATGTTTATAGGGGAATACAAACATAGTCTGGACGAAAAAAGCCGCATCGCGGTGCCGGCTAAATTTAGGGTTCAGCTTAAAGGCGCGATCATTACCCGCGGCTTGGATCGCTGCCTTTTCCTATTTAATAAGGGCGACTGGGAAAAGCTGGTGCAAAAGTTGATTGCTTTGCCGATGACCCAGGCGAATTCCCGCGCTTTCGTCCGTTTGATGTTGGCGGGCGCAATGGAAGCGCCACTGGATCGGCAAGGAAGAATTTTAGTCCCCGACTATCTGCGTCAGTATGCGGATTTAAGAAAACAAGCCATTATCACCGGACTTTATAACCGTATTGAAATTTGGGATGAAGAGCTGTGGAAGAAATACAAAACTAAAACTGAGGCCTCCTCTGACGAAATAGCAGAGAAATTAGGCGAATTGGGAATTTAATTAACTATGACCATGACCATAACGATGACAAAGATTGAAAAATTTTAATCATTAACTGCCATAGTCATTGTTAATGTCATGGTAATTAAACACAAGCCGGTTCTTTTAAATGAAGCGATAACAGTGCTTGATCCAAAGCCGGGAGAATTCTTTATTGATGGGACTTTCGGAAGCGGCGGACACGCGCAGGCAATTTTGGAAAAACTTGGATCCGAAAGAAAGCTGCTGGCAATTGATTGGGAAAAAACCGGAGAGAATTTCGCCGATCTTGCTTATCTTTTAGTCAAAAAGAGATTGCCCAAAGCCGACGGTTTATTGTTGGATCTCGGTATTTCCTCAGACCAATTAGAATTGTCCGGCCGCGGTTTCAGTTTTCAGAGAGACGAGCCGCTTTTAATGAATTTCAATTCTGCTTCAAAACCGGCAAAAACTATTTTAAGAGAGCTGAGTGAACGAGAACTGGCGACCATGATATTTGAGTTAAGCCAGGAAAAATTCGCCCATCGGATCGCTAAAGCTATTAAGGAACAGGAGAGAATAAAATCCATTGAAACAACCCAAGAGTTGGTAGCCGTCATCCAAAGAGCCGTGCCAGCGAATTACGAAAGAGGCAGGATTCATCCGGCAACCAGAACCTTTATGGCTTTGCGTATGTATGTAAACAACGAATTAAAAAATTTAGAAAGAGTTCTACAGAATCTCCCGGAAATCTTAAAGACCGGCGGGCGAGTTGCCATCATCTCTTTTCATTCTTTGGAAGACCGATTAGTTAAAAATCATTTTCGTAATTTGGCAAAGGTCGGAAAATTAAAAATTTTAACTAAAAAGCCGATTACTCCGAGCCGCGAAGAGATTAAAAATAATCCTCGGGCGCGATCGGCAAAATTAAGAGCTGCAAGCATCCAATGACTATTTTCACCCCCCATCAGTCAAAAATAAGAATTAATGCAAAGCTGTTTTTGTGGGTAACCGCTTTGCTGACAATAGTTCTAACCAGCGTTTATATTTATAACCAAAATGTAGCCTTTAGGCATTCTTTAAGCATTTTGGAATCCGAACTTCAGGAATTGCAGGTAGCTAATGCCGATGTTAAAAATAAACTTTACAACCTTTTAGATTCCAAAAATCTTCACGGGCTCATTGAAAAACTTTCTTTGATTAAAGAAACTCAGCCCCGCTATTTGGAAAGCAACCTTACTGTCGCTTCTCAATGAATCCCACACATAACTAAGACTGCAGTAATGCTGCAATCCTAGCACTAGCACTAGTCTGACCTTTTAACTTTTTAACTTGGTTTGGCGTAGTATGTCTAATTTTTAAATAAGTCTTAGTTATGTGTGGGATGAATTCCCTACATAATGAATTTCCGCCTCACTACAATTTTAGCCGGAGTAATTTTATTGTACTCCGTCATGGTTTTTAATATTTATCGCCTGCAGATAGAAAGGGGCGATTATTATTCCGCCCGGGCGGAATCTCAATATCGGCTTGCCGGCTTTTTGGAGACCAAGCGCGGCCACATTTATTTAACTGACAAAAACAAAAATTTAATACCAGCGGCTATCAATCGCCGCTACCCGATTATTTACGCTGTCCCTAAAGAGACGGGGAATATTGAATTGACAGCGCAAACTTTAAGCGCTCTTTTGAAGTTGGATTTTGAAAAAATAAAAACTCAGCTTTCCAAAGAAAACGATCTTTATGAGCTTTTGGTCTTTAAGGCATTGCCGGAGCAGATTCAAGGGGTTGTTCAAGCTGGCTTGGACGGCATTTATATTGATGACCAAGAAGCCCGATTCTACCCCTTTGCCAACCTGGCTTCCCAGGTTTTGGGTTTTGTTGGTCCCAGCAGTCAGGATGACGAATTAAGGGGTCGCTATGGTTCGGAGATGTATTTTAATAAAGAATTGGCCGGCGAAGATATTATTTTAACTATTGACCGTAATATCCAATCCCGCGCTGAAGAAATCTTGGACGGGCTGATGGAGAAATATCGCGCCAGCGGCGGAACAGTTATTGTTCAGAACCCGAAAAGCGGCGCCATTTTGACGTTAGGCAATAAGCCCGATTTTGATCCTAATAATTATTCAGAATCCCCGGTTAAAAACTATCTTAATCCGGCGGTGCAGTCTCTTTATGAGCCCGGCTCGGTTTTTAAAGTAATCACAATGGCGATTGGCATAGACAGCGGAAACATTACTCCAGAAACAGAATATTATGACAGCGGCTCCATTACTTTAAACGGCAAAACCATTACAAACTGGGATTTGGTAGAACGCGGGCCTTACGGCCGGATCAATATGACTAGAGTGATTGAACGGTCAGTTAATACCGGCGCTGTCTTTGCCCAGCGTAAAATCGGCCAGGATATTTTTTACAATTATCTTTTAAAATTCGGTCTTAATGAGCCGACCGGGATTCCGTTGCCGGGCGAAGTTGCCGGCAATCTGAAAAATTTAAAGACTAGTTTCCGGGAGATTAATTTTGCCACTGCTTCTTTCGGCCAAGGGCTTTCCGTTACTCCAATAGAATTGATCACTGCTATCTCGGCGATTGCTAATAGGGGCGTATTGATGAAACCATTGATTTTAGCGGATGAGCAACCGGAGATTGTTCGCCGGGTTATCAGTGAGGAAGCAGCTCGGCAGGTGACCGCAATGATGGCTTCAGCGGTAGAAAAAGCGGGGGTAGCCCAAATTCCGAAATACCGAATTGCCGGTAAAACCGGAACGGCCCAGGTGCCGGATTTTAAAAACGGCGGCTACACGGACGATTTTATCCACACTTTTGCCGGTTTTCTCCCGGCTTCGGATCCGCAGTTTACTATTTTAATAAAATTGGATCGGCCGCAAGCGGTTTTAGCGGGAAGCACGGTTGTTCCGGCCTTTCGCGAATTAGCCGAATTTGTTTTAAACTATTACAATATTCCGCCGGACAACCTGGAGAGAAATTAAAAAATAGAAATGAAAGAGAAATTAATTAAAATTTTAAAATGGGTTCTGCAGATACTAGCTAAATGGACCATCAGGAAGTACCAGCCGGGGATCATCGGCGTTACCGGCAGCGTTGGCAAAACCTCTACTAAAGAAGCGGTTTATGTGGTTTTGCGTTTTTTGCGGTCAACCCGGGTAAGCAGCGGAAACTTCAACAACGAAGTCGGTCTGCCGCTTACGATTTTAGGCAGTTGGACTAAAATCGGCGGCCCGCTTTTTTGGTGTCGGGTGATTTGCGCTTCTCTTTTGCGGCTGATTTTCCGGGTCAATTATCCGGAGATTTTAGTTTTGGAATACGGTGCCGACCGGCCGGGGGACATTAAATATTTGTTGGAGATTGTCAAACCGCAGATTGGAATTGTTACCGCAATCGGCGATATTCCCGTTCATGTGGAATTTTACAGCGGGCCGGACGCGGTAACGCGGGAAAAGTCCCGCTTAGTGGAAGCTCTGCCGGCAACGGGTTTTGCAATTCTTAATTTTGACGATGAGGCGGTTTTGGATATGAAGGAAAGAACGCGCGCCCACATTATGAATTTCGGTTTCGGCGAGGGCGCGGAAGTGAGAATTACTAATTTTGAAAACCGGATGGAAAACGGTCGTCCGGCCGGCATTGCCTTTAAGCTGGAATACGGAGGCAGTTTTGTTCCAGTTCGTTTGGAAGACAGTTTCGGCAAGGCGCAAGCGTATGCGGCAGCGGCAGCGGCTGCCGTTGGTCTTGCTTTCGGCGTCAATTTGGTGAAAATAGCCGAAGCCCTAAGCTACTACCAGGCGCCCGAACATCGGATGAAATTATTGGTAGGAGTAAAAGGAACCTATATTTTTGATGACACTTATAACGCCTCGCCGCTTTCCATGCACGCCGCCATTAACACGGTAAAAGCTTTGGGAAATATGAAGAAAATTGCTGTTTTGGGCGATATGTTGGAAATTGGTAAATACGCCATTGAAGCCCACGAAGAGATTGGCAGGATAGTTGCTAAAGTATTTGATGTTCTAGTCGTCGTCGGACCGCGGGCTAAATTTATTGCCGAATCTGCTCACAAAAGCGGCATGGCCAAGAGGAGTATTTGGAGTTTTGATACTGCTGATGGGGCCAAATTAAAAGTGCAGGAGTTGATTAAAAAAGGAGATTTAATTTTAGTTAAGGCCTCAAGGGCGATGCAACTGGATAAAGTAGTTGAGGAGATAAGACAAGTCTAGTGCTCTCATCGGGATTCGAAACCGAGTTTTCGCGATGACCCCGCACTAAAAATTCAATCTGGTGGTCCCAACCGGAGTCGAACCGGTGTTTTATGGATGAGAACCATATGTCCTAGGCCACTAGACGATGGGACCATATAAATTTATTATGATTGAATTTTAGTACGGGGCAAGGAACGCAGAGCTTGTCCCGCACTAAGTTTCGCTTTAGTGCGGGATCCTAGGCCGGACTAGACGATAGGAGCCATTATTGTAATAGTATATCATCTAAATAAGCACTTTGAAAGGTTGCATCAGTGCGGCGGCTGCTGCGTTGGCTTGGTCGCGAGCCGGTCGGGTTTTGGCCGTGCTTTGGCTGGATAACAGGAGTAATAATTTTGTTTTATATACACGGAAAAATAGCCTTACACTTTTTTGTATCTTGGGGAGTTTGGGAAGACCAGGGATTGTCTGACCTTGATTGGCGAGAAATCCCTTATTTAATAAGCTATTTTATCTGGTGGGCAATTGTTGAAGAATCCGCATTTCGTTTGCCCATTTTTTGTGTTTTTTCCATCGTTTTTTATCTAAGCGAGTCTTTGCTAAAAGCATGGCGCTGGGCGCTGGCCGCTTCGGTAATTTCTTCGGTTTTTTTCGGATTAAGCCACGGCTCCTGGCCCAATCTTTTTCTTCAGGGCATTGGCGGTTTTCTTCTCTGTTTGATGATTTTTAAATTTGGAGCTTGGCGGGGAAAATTAGTAAAACCTTTTTCGGCAGCAGTTGTCATTCATTCATTTTATAATTTGGCTGTTACCTTTTTTCCTTAATCCCGTTAGAGGCAGGTCGCCCCGAGGCGGCCGTAGCCGTGCCTTCAGCAGGGCGGCCTCTAACGGGACTAACCCTTTACAAAAGGGTTATTTTATTTTATAATTTAGTAAATTATGCCCCTAGATATTAAAAAAATTATAGGCATTTTGAATGCTGGTGGGATAGTGATTTTGCCGACTGAAACACTCTACGGTTTAGTTTGCGATGCTGCTAATCCGCAGGCCCTACTGAAAATTTACCAGATAAAAGGCCGCCCGCCCGGCAAGTCCTTTCCTTTACTGGTTAAGGACTTTAAAATGCTGGCCGAGTACGCCAATTTTAACCAAGAGCAGAGAAAGAAAATTTTAGCGTCAAAAACGCCGACCAACTTCGTTTTAAAAGCTAAAAATTTGTCACCTTTGGCAATGCAGAACCGTACGGCCGCTTTCCGTCTCTCTACGCACCCGCTGATTAAAAAAATATTTAAATATTTTTATCGGCCGCTGGTCGCTACCAGTGCGAATTTAGCCGGTCAGGAGCCGCTAAGTGACCCCCGGAATTATAGAGAGGTATTTGGCGACAAAGCAAAATTAATAGATGAAGCAGTATTTGTTGGCATTAATCGGAAGAAAAAAGGGTCACGCATTATAGATCTTACCGTAAGGCCTTTTAAGATTCTGCGGTGAAATTTAAAGTTTTAAAAAAATCCAAAAAAAGCCGGGCGCGGCTGGGCGTTATTGAAACTGCTCACGGTGAAATCCAGACGCCGGCTTTTGTGCCGGTCGGCACACAGGCGACCGTGAAGGGGATTACTGTTGATCGGCTCAAGACAATTGGCGTTGAGTCGCTTTTATGCAACACCTACCACCTCTATTTGCGTCCTGGTGATACAACGATAAAAAAACTCGGGGGACTTCACAAATTTATGAATTGGGACCGGCCGATTTGGACCGATAGCGGCGGTTTTCAGGTTTTCAGCTTGGGTTATGCGCTGGAGCACGGCGTTGGAAAAATTGCGAGCATGTTTCCTAAAGAGAAAGGCGGCGTTTTACATAGCGAGACCGAGTATATAATCAAGAAAGATAAATTAACGAAAATTACCGAAGACGGCGTTGAGTTTCGTTCGCATCTGGACGGCTCCAAGCATTTTTTGACGCCGGAAAAATCCATTAAGATTCAGCAAAATCTCGGCGCAGACCTAATTTTTGCTTTTGATGAGTGCACTTCGCCCCTTCACGACCACAACTATACCAAACGATCCATGGAGCGTACGCATCGCTGGGCCAAGCGGTGTTTACTGGTAAAAAGCGATAAGCGACAAGGACTATATGGGATAATTCAAGGAGGAATTTTTAAAGATTTACGCGAGCAGTCGGCGAAATTTATCAGCGCTCAAGATTTTGACGGCATCGGTATTGGCGGGGCTTTGGGTAAAACTAAAAAAGAAATGTACAAAGTCCTAGATTGGATCGCGCCGTTTTTGCCCGAAGAAAAGCCACGGCATCTTCTTGGAATCGGCTCTGCTGACGATATTGTGGAAGCTGTAAAGCGCGGCGTGGACACTTTTGATTGCGTGGCTCCTACTCGCAATGCCCGCAATGGTTCGGCACTGCTCACCACAAGCGGCGCGGCTAAAGAGCGGTGTTTAAACTTAAAATCCGGCCGCTATCTTAAGGACAAAAACCCAATTGATAAAAAGTGCGGTTGCTATGCTTGCCAAACTCACACCCGTGCTTATATTTCGCATTTATTCCGCGCCCACGAAATGCTCGGCCCGATTTTATTAACGATCCACAACCTTTACTGTATGGAAAAATTAATGCAAGAGATAAGGATAAAGATTTAAATTTTTGTTTACTCTGAGCGAGCGAAGTGAGTTGAAGAGTGCCGCGGGGCGGAATCGAACCACCGACGCCACGCTCTTCAGGCGTGCGCTCTACCACTGAGCTACCGCGGCATTTGTTTTTCTATATATTAACGCGCGGTAGCGGTTATTTATAAATTAACCACTGCCTGCCCCGCCATCGGCGGGGAGCTACCGCGGCATTAGCATTATTTTATACAAATTAGCTTGACTTTACAATTCCTAAGCGTACACTAAAATCAGAATTTTTGACCGCTCTTTATATGCAGGAATGGTGCGCAACGTGCCGCGCCGAAGCCAACCGAAAGTTTTCTATGGCTATTCTCGGTATGGTAGTGGCGGCAGTGTCCTTTTTGGCTTTAATGTTTAATTCTATTCTTTTTTCAGCGGCTGTAGTTGTGTTTGTTTTTGGTGCTTTCGGGTTGGTATTGAAAACTTTTGGTTTAATCATTCTAAAGGTACGAGGTGAATGTTATTATTTATCTTGCAAATGCGAGTGTCACGGTCTTATTAAAAAATAATCCGTCAGAGGACGGATTATTTTTTTCTTTTCCACAGCGAGTTTATAACAAAATGTACTATAATTTTATAGATGGCAGGAATGTTTCAATTGGTAAAAAAGCGGGACGGTCAGATCATACCGTTTGACCAAAGCCGGATTACTCAAGCTATTTTAAAGGCGATGAATGCCGCTGGCGAAGGCGGCGAGAACGAGCAAGAGCGTTTGAAATCGGCAGAAAGAGTTTCCGATAAGGTGGTAAAAGAGCTGTTGAGGAAATATCCTTCGGATTATGTATTAGGAATTGAAGAAATTCAGGATGTCGTGGAGGCCGCTTTGATGATTCTGGATTACACTCTGACGGCCAAAAAATACGTGCTTTATCGTCGGGAACGGGCGCTGCTTCGGGAAAAAAAGAAAGAAATTCCCGAACAGGTAAAGCGTCTGGTTGCCGGAAGCAAAAAATATTTTAAAAATCCTTTAGCGGAATTCGTTTTTTACCGCAGTTATTCCCGTTGGATTGAAAAAGAGGGGCGACGCGAAACCTGGATTGAGGCCGTCCAGCGCTATATGGATTTTATGAAAGAAAGTTTGGGCGATAAATTGACAGAGCAAGAATACAAAGAAATTCACGACGCAATTTTGAAACAACAAATAATGCCTTCAATGCGTCTCTTGTGGTCTGCTGGTAAGGCTGCCAAAGAAAGTAATGTTTGCGCCTACAACTGCTCTTTTATTGCCCCTGCAAAACTTCAGGATTTTGGCGAGATTATGTACTTGTCCATGTGCGGCAGCGGGGTCGGTTTTTCCGTTGAACAGCACAATGTTCAGCAGTTGCCGCAGATTAAGCCGCAGACTGGTAAGAAATTATCCACGTATGTTGTAGAAGACAGCAAAATCGGTTGGGCTAATGCGTTCGTGCTGGCGCTCAGTACTTGGTTTAACGGAAAAGATATTGATTTTGATTATTCTAAGGTTCGGCCGGCCGGTTCGCGTCTTAAAACTATGGGCGGCAAAAGCTCTGGCCCCGGTCCTTTGCGGGAATTGATGGAATTCAGCCGCATCAAGATTTTAGCCAGGCAAGGCCGGCGCCTTAATCCGATTGATGTCCACGATATTATCTGCAAAATCGGGGACATCGTGGTGGCGGGCGGAGTGCGGCGCAGCGCCTTACTTTCCTTGTCGGATTTAGATGATCAGGAAATGCGGCTGGCCAAAAGCGGGCAATTCTACCTAACTGAGCCTCAGAGAAGCATGGCTAATAACTCCGTGGCTTACAATACGAAGCCGCCAGCCACCCAATTTTTAGACGAATGGATTGCTTTGGCTAAAAACGGCACTGGCGAACGCGGCATTTTTAACCGCGGCGGCTTGCAAAAACAGCTGCCCGATCGGCGCTGGAAAGTTTTTAAAAAAGATGCCGCTACCAGCGGGATAAATCCGTGCGTAACCGGCGATACTTTAATTTATGTTGCAGATGGCCGAGGTCATATTCCCATTCGGCAATTAGCGGAAGAAGGCAAAGACGCTCCCGTCTTTTGCCGAACCGATCACGGCGGTTTATCCGTCCGTTATATGAGAAACCCAAGAATAACCGGCTACAATGAACCCGTTTATAAGCTTACCCTAGATGACAGATCGACCATTAAGGCTACGGCAAACCACAAATTTTTACTAAAGACAGGTGAATATAAACAACTAAAGGATTTAAAATCAGGCGATAGTTTGGCAATAATAACAAAATTCGCCGCTTCCATTAATAAAGACGTTTTTCATACAGCAAACTCCCGTTCGCAGGATTACTGGTGGGTTAATACTGGCAAAGGCAATAATATCGGCGAGCACCGTCTTATTGCGGCATTTCACCGCAACACTAAAATACCCAAAGGGTGTATTGTGCATCACAAAGATCGTGATGCCAAAAATAATTCGCCGGAAAACTTGGAAATTTTAAGCAAGGAAGATCACGATGCCCTGCATAGCAATTTAATAGAGGGCGACCACAATCCTATGAGACGGGCGCGCTATGAATGGAACGAAAGGAGGTGGGCTGAATACAAACTAAAACACTCCGCTAATAATAGAGCAGAAAAAAATCAGCGGTTTTCTGGTGTTACCCACGAAGAATTGAAACAGCACGCCCTGCGCCTTACGAAAGCTCTAGGACAACGTTTCTCTCATAGTGACTGGGTGGAATATGCTAAGAAAAATAATTTGCCGCAGTCATTCAGTAAATGGAGAAGAGATCATCTTGGCGGAGTTCTGGGGGTAGCTAAATGGGCGGCCTGCCATTTAAGCTTAGAATATGTTGACGCAGATCCACGATCGCTAGAGGCCTATAAGAAATATACAGCCGAAGGATATGACTGTGAAATTATTGATGGGCGCTTAATGATTGTAAAAAGATGCGAGATTTGCGGTGTAGTTTTTAGAACTACGCCGGCCAAGCGAGAGCATGGTATGTGTAGTATATCTTGCGGGCTCAAACGAGTCTGGCAAAACGCCGAGCATAAGCAACGCCTCATTAATTCAATTAATAAAGCGTACAGTATTCACAGGCAACAAAAGAGAGAACAGCAAGCCAAGATGTATACTGAGCTGAAACATAAACTTGGTCGCCTCCCGACGAAAAAAGAGTGGGCCATGGTTTGCAAAGGCAACGATGTCAGCACGGAAATGTGCAGACCAAGATCGCCTTTTAAAAAGTATAAAGATTTACAGGAGTATGCCTCCACATACAACCACAGAGTTGTTTCTGTAGAATTTGCCGGTTATGAAAATGTTTACAATGGCACTGTCGACGAATTTCACAACTTCTTTGTTGGTGGGTTCCAATCATTAACACGAAACAAAAAACCAAAATTTGCCTATCTTAATAATTTGCAGTGCGGAGAGATCGTGCTTAAAAGTAAACAATTTTGCAATCTTACTGAAGTGGTGGTTCGTCCGGAAGACGATTTGGAGATTTTATTAAAAAAGATTCGGATTGCTTCCATTTTAGGCACCTATCAATCAACGCTGACCAATTTTTCTTATCTTTCCAAAGAATGGAAGAAAAATTGCGAAGAGGAACGGCTGTTGGGCGTTTCCATTACCGGTCAATGGGATTGTCCCGAGGCAAGAAAAGCGGAAGTTTTGCAGGCGTTAAAGAAAAAAGCGGTTGAGATTAATAAAATTTATGCCAAACGGTTCGGTATTAATGAATCTACTGCGATCACTTGCGTTAAACCGTCGGGCACAGTTTCGCAATTAGTGGACGCCGCTTCTGGCATGCATCCTCGGCATAGCCGATACTACATTCGGCGCATTCGCATTTCTGCCACCGATAGTCTTTTTCAAATGATGAAAGATCAAAAAGTGCCATATTATCCCGAAGTAGGCCAGTCTATTGAGTTGGCCCATACTTATGTGATGGAATTTCCGGTTAAAGCTCCGGAGGGCGCTATTTTGCGCAATGATCTTACGGCCATTCAGCAGCTGGAGCATTGGAAATTAGTCAAAGAGAATTTCACCGAACATAATCCGTCAGTGACCGTTTCGGTAGGAAATAATGAATGGATTAAAGTTGCCGATTGGCTATATGGGAACTGGGATATTATCGGCGGGTTGTCATTTCTGCCTCGCGAGGAACATGTGTACGCCCTCGCTCCTTATGAAGAAATCAGCGAAGAGCGCTATAAAAAAATGGCCGTTGATTATCCGGAAATTGATTTTTCCCAGATTATTCTTTACGAGAAAGAGGATGAAACCGAAGGCGCCAAAGAGCTTGCTTGCGTTGGCGGTGTGTGCGAGATATAGTAGTCCTTTTATTCTCCTTCGCCGAAAACCACGGCCGGCCTACTCCGCCGTAGTAGCCTACGGCTATGAAGGCTGGATAAGGCCGTGGAGCTTCATTGCCGTCGCACTTCTAAAAGTTTTACTTCAAAAATTAGATCGGAATTCGGCGGAATAATGCCGATGGACCGGTTGCCGTAAGCGAGTTCGGCCGGTATTTCTAAGCGGCGAATGCCACCGACTTTCATTCCGATCAGTCCAAGATCCCAGCCCTTGATTACGCTGCCGGAGCCAAGATTAAAGCTAAAAGCAAGACCGCGATCTAGCGAGCTGTCAAAAATTTTGCCGTTTGTTAATTGGCCAATGTAATGGACCGTTAATTTGTCGCCGGGCTGCGCTTCCAAACTGGCGCCTTCTTCCAGATCAGTAATCTTAAATTCCGCTGGAGTGCGGACCGGCTCTATTAAAGTTTGTCCCTCGGAAGTTTTGCAGGTGCGCGGGAAAGTATCAATAACCGGATAGCCAACGCGCAAGCAATCCCAAAAAGAGCGAATTACGCTTTCAGTTGGCTTAAAATACAGCCAGATTAAAACTCCAGCCGTCAAAACCGCGGCTACCCCGCCACTTATGAGTAAAGTTTCTTTCTTCATAATTTATGACTTGGAGAATTTTAACACCACAAAACCGGCCATTAAAAGAGTGACGTTTTTAAACACAAATTCGCCGGCAAGAGTCAGGAATGGAAAATAAGGATCAAAAACTATTTCCGGAGCCAAAATGAAAACCGAGAAAGTGCCGATCAGGTGGCCGATTAAGGCCGCATGGACCAATACCGGAACAATGTTAAATAAAAGACCGGCGCCGATGATCGTTTCCAACAATCCCAGAGCGAAATTTCCTACTCCCTGCGCCAAAAATGGCCAGCTCCCATAAACAATATCAATTACCGGATTGACGCCCACCAGCTTTAATAAGCCAAACCAAAGAAAAATTAAACCCAAAGAGATCCTTAGCCATTTTATTAATTTTTCCTCACCCATACTTTATATTATATATTCCATTGATAATAAAGCCAAAATCAGTTAAGATTTGTACCGGAAGTTTGACAGGAAAAATTATGGGTAATCGTATTGAAGTTGTCGGTTCCGTGGGGCCAGAATTTAAAGACATTATTACACTGGATGCGCTTTGTTTCCTGGGCGATTTAGCCGGAGTTTTTTCGTCGCGACGCAAAGAATTACTGGAGAAGCGAAAACAGAAACAGCAAGATTTTGATAATGGAATACTGCCGGATTTTTTGTCGGAAACCCAAGCTATTCGTGACAACGATTGGCAAGTGACTACCCCGCCAGCGGAACTTCAAAGGCGCAAAGTGGAAATTACCGGACCGGCCAGTAACAGGAAAATGGTAATTAACGCTTTGAATTCTGACGCCGATGTTTACATGGCTGACGCCGAAGATTCGGAATCCCCGACCTGGAATAATATTATCTGGGGACAGTTGAATCTTTACGATGCCATCAGGCGGACAATCGTTTACACTGCTGAAAACGGAAAGAAATATTCCTTAAATGAAAAAACAGCGGTTTTAATGTTTCGTCCGCGCGGCCTGCATCTGGTTGAAAAACATGTGCTGGTAGACGGCGAGCCGATTTCGGCTTCACTGTTTGATTTCGGCCTTTACTTTTATCACAATATCCGGGCGCTTTTAGCGAAGGGGAGCGGCGTGCACCTTTATTTGCCTAAGATGGAAAGCTATCTGGAAGCCGAGTGGTGGAACGATGTCCTAGTTTTTGCCGAGGGTTACAATGATGATGTTCCTTTTTTTTCAATTTCAGCAACCACCCTCATAGAAACGCTGCCGGCTGTTTTTCAGATGAATGAAATTTTATATTCTCTGCGATTGTACGCGGCGGGATTAAATTGCGGACGCTGGGACTACATTTTCAGTTTCATTAAGAAACTGCGAAATCATCCAGAGTTTGTCCTGCCGGACCGCGCTTTACTTACGATGGATAAGGGATTTCTTGCTTCTTATGTAGATTTACTGGTTCAAACTTGCCATCGCCGCGGCGCTCATGCAATGGGCGGCATGACTGCCCAGATTCCGGTTAAAGACGTTTCGGCAAACGCCGAAGCTTTGGCAAAAGTGCGGGCTGATAAAGCGAGGGAAGTAAAAGCCGGCCACGACGGCACTTGGGTGGCACATCCCGGACTGGTGTCAATTGCCAGAGAAGTATTTAATGTTGGGTTCAAGGACGATAGTCAAAAACATGTTCTGCGCAAAGAAGTTTCGGTTTCTGCCAAAGATCTTTTAACAGTTCCGGCAGGCGCAATTACTGAAAATGGATTGCGTACCAATATCAGCGTTTCTTTGCAGTATCTGGAATCATGGTTGAGAGGTGTTGGTTGTGTTCCGATCAACAATTTGATGGAAGATGCGGCAACGGCGGAGATTTCTCGGAGTCAGGTCTGGCAGTGGGTACGGCATCATGCACGGCTGGTAGATGGTCGCGAAGTTACTTTGCCGTTAGTGCATAATCTAATGGGGGAAGAGGTTCAAAAGCTCGCCAATCCTGAGAAGTATGAAGATGCCGCTAATCTTTTTTATGACCTGATTCGTTCAACGGAAATGCCGGAATTTTTTACTCTTCAAGCTTATACTAGAAACCTCTGAGTTGCACTCGGAGGATTTTTTTATTATGATCGGATCAGGTTTTTAAAATCAGTGAATAATGGACAAGCTAGCGCAGGAAGAAATTGCCAAGATTGAGTTTGAGTGGAAAAGAGACCGTTGGAAAGGAATCCTCCGTCCCTATAAAGCCGAAGATATTTATGACCTCCGAGGTTCTTTAAAGGTGGAATACACCTGGGCAAAGCGGGGATCGGAAAAACTTTGGCGTCTTTTGCACGAACGGCCTTTTGTGCGAAGTTTTGGAGCCCTAACTGGCCTTCAAGCAGTTCAGATGGTTCAGGCGGGCTTGGAAGCGATTTATGTCAGCGGTTGGCAAACTGCGGCGGATATGAACATAGAAGGGGAAACCTATCCCGACATGAGTCTTTACTCTCCGGCGAGCGTTCCGAATAATGTTAAACGCATTAATCAGGCATTTCAGCGGGCGGATCACATTCAGCATTTAGCTGAAAAAAACGGCATTGAGAGGTACGCTCCGATTATTGCCGACGCGGAAGCCGGTTTTGGTGGTGATCTCAATACCCATGAATTGGTTCGCAAGATGATTCAAGCCGGAGTGGCGGCGATTCACTTGGAGGACCAGCGGGCAGCAGTTAAAAAATGCGGACATATGGGCGGAAAAATGTTAGTTCCAGTCGGGGAATTTATAAATAAGCTAATTGCCGCTCGTCGAGTAGCCGATGGCATGGATGTGCCTCTGATTATTATTGCTCGCACTGATGCCGAAAAAGCCGACGGCATCACCAATGATTGGGATGAGCGCGACCAGCCATTTTTAACCGGTGAAAGAACTGAAGATAAGCAGTACTACAAATTCCGAGGGGGTACAGGGGCCTGTATTGCGCGCGGCCTAGCTTACGCGCCGTACGCCGATATGCTTTGGATGGAAACCGCCAAACCCGATTTGGAGCAGGCGAAAGCTTTTGCGGATGCGATCCACGCCGTTTACCCGGGTAAATTACTTGCCTACAATTGCTCGCCATCGTTTAACTGGAAGGACTATTGGAAGCAGAAGGGGTTGAACGATAAGGAGATTCGCAAGGAAGTTGCGATGTTTCAGGATCGGTTGGGAGAATTGGGATACAAATTCCAATTCATCACTCTGGCAAGCTTTCACCTGATTCTCTATTACACATTTATGTTTTCCCTTGCTTATAGAGAAGAGGGGATGGCCACTTTCATGGATTTGCAGGAAGACGAATTTAAGGCCGAAGAGCTTGGTTATCAGGCCGCGACCCACCAAGAATTTGTTGGCACCAAGTACTTTGATAAGGTTCTGGAAGTTATTACCGGCGGCAAAACCTCCACATTAGGCATGAAAGGCTCAACCGAAGAAGAGCAATTTAAGAAAGACAAAACCTCGCATTAAGCGAGGTTTATTGTTTTTAAAACTTCGTAGTCTGCGCCAGTGCGTGAGAGATACGATTCCATCAAGACAAAATAACTAACTTTTTCTTTCCAAGACACCAGCTCATCCAGGTTTTTAATGGAAAAGGCGGGAAAACCTTCTTCCCAGAAGCGGGCGAGCGTGAGGTGTAGGCGGAATGGGCGTTTTTCCGGTTCTGCCCCCAAGAAATTTTCAATCTTTAATTTCAAATCCAGTAATCGTTTCGGCGCGGGGCCAGCCGCCCAAATTAAGCGGGGAGATTTTGGATTCGGTCCGTACTCTACTTTTTCAAATTTGAGTTCTAACGAGCCGATTCCGCTAACCTTTTCCATTTTACTTTTTACTTTCTCCAATTCACTCTCGCTAACGTACCAAGGCGGGATTAAAGTGATGTGTAGATTTTTTCCGGCCAGCCAGCGGATTTTATCCGCCGTAGCTTTCTTGCCCGCCGTAGTCGCTACTAACCATTGTTTTTCCCATTCTAAAATCTTTACCTGCAGTTCTTCAGAAATTGGTATGGCAACAAAAATTCTATGCTTCATAAGACTATTTTAGCCGCTTTTTATTTTGTATAAAACTTCTGATTTGGTGGAAAAGACTTTTTCAAAGCGGTTATCTTTTAAAAGATTAGCGTTAAGAGACGGATTGCGTTCCAAATTAACAATGACATAAGAAGCGCCAAAATCATTGGCAATCGCTTCATAGAGCGGCCGCACTACTTTTAGAGTACAAGGGATGGCATAGCAGGTGAACGGTTGGCCGCCGATGGCTAAAAAGTGGTTTTCCCAGTAAAGCGCCGGGCTATAGGCGTACTGGAAAATTGGATCCATGCCGTTGATGTAGTAGTTTTTCTGATTCCAGAAAAAGAGCATCGGGAAATCGTCCCAGCCGGTGTGAAAAATTATTTCTCCTGGACGGGAATTTTCTTTGAGCCAAAGCATCGTTTCTTGGAATTTGTCCGGCTGGACCACATTAGACGCTTGGGTGAAAAGATGAAACATATATGAGTGGCGGGCAACCATAAACAGGAAAACCGCGGCCAGGGCGATAAGCGCGCCGCGACGGATTTTGATGAATGTTGCGAGCTGACCGATGAAAAAAACTGAAAACAAAAGCCAGAAGTCCATAGCGCGGCGTCCGGCGATCCAAGCGATGACAAAAAATAAAAATGAAAGTCCCGCACTGGACCAAAAAACGGTTTTCCATTCCACGGACAAAGTTTGAAGCCGCCCTTTTGCTACTAGCCAGATAAAGGCGGCCAGCGCGGCGATGATGACAAGCAAAATCGGGATCAGCCGGAGCTTAATAGTTAAAGGATCAAGCGGGAAAAGTTCTTCTCCAAAAAGCAAAGGCAAACCGTTTTGTTTAACCACGAAAAGGTCAAAGAGCTGAACTTTCAGGATTTTTAGGGCGCCGATCGGATTGGGTCGTAGGAGCCAGCCGGCGGCCAACCCCAAAAAAACCGCCAGAAGCTTTTTCCACTCAAATCTTTTTTGGAAAATTAGAATTCCAATCGCCGCCGCTCCCGCCGTTGCTGTTGCCACCCAGAAAAGTGAAAGATGGAGAAATGACATTACGGCGCTCAAAGAAAAAATCGGCCAGAACAAACGGCTTTTCAGAAAAAAAGCAAAAAGCAGGGCTATTAACCCAATGGTCAGTGTTTGCGGGCGAGACATGTTTATGCGGAACAAAAAATCCGGCGCGGAGAAATACACAAGCAATACCCAAAAGAGCGGCCAGCAAATTTTTAATTTTTTAAGCGCAAGATAAATTAAGAACAAGGAAACGGCGGTAAAGATAACAGCGGAAAGGCGGATGCCAACAGTAAGGTCATCAAAAAAGGTGAACGGCATTAAGAATAAGTGAAAGCCATACCAAAGATCAGAGGCAAAATTTTTGATTATCGAAAACTGGGTCCAGGGAAAATCACTATTGAATAAACCTTCCGTGCGGTAAATCCAGGCATGGCGGATATGATAAAAACTGTCCGGGTCTAAAATTTTCTCCGTTCCGAAAGAAAAAACAGCGGCAATGGCCGCAAAAAGAACAAAGATAGTAAGCAGTTCCTTGAGACGCATAAAATCATTTTATCCCTCAATTGAAATAAAATAAAAACAAGTATAAAATGAAAATCAGTATTTTATTCCGGTGTAGCTCAGAGGTAGAGCAAGCGACTGTTAATCGCTGGGTCGCAGGTTCGAATCCTGCCACCGGAGCAGTTAGTTTTGCCTGCC
>CAYJVO010000006.1:0-7380 GCA_964373675.1 uncultured Candidatus Saccharibacteria bacterium | reverse complement strand
CTTCCGATCTTTATATTGCGGATTTGTTACAACCACAAGTGATAGCGTAATTTTAAGTAGCAGCCACTGGCATTGCAATCGGCAGTTTCAACCACTCAAACTCTTGTAGTATTTGCTTCCAATCTACTGTTCTGAACTTGTCCAGCGAGGGGAGCAGTTAGTTTTGCCTGCCCGCCGAAGTTTCAACGAAGGAGGGGTGAAAGTGACCCACCTCTGTCCAGAAGCTTTGTAAGAAATAAGCTTACTTGGACAGAGGTGGGACGCCCCCAGAACCGAGAACTATCTGGATTGCAGATAGGACGCGGAACCGCGCTACATATCTGATTTAAATTACCCTAGCTAAAGACCTGACAATATCCCTCGGAATTTTTCTTATTTCTTGCAAATATTCTGACCAATATGCTTTAAGGCGAGTTGTGTATATAATTGGCAATCGTCCAAAACGACAGAGCCAAATAAGCCAGACACGAGCAGCATGGAATACTGATGTCGCGCAGATAATTTTGCCATTACCCTGATTTCGAATTATATCGTATGCAGCTTCTGTTTCAGTGAGTGTATCATGGCCTTTCGGGTTAAGAAAAATCTTTTCAAGAGGAACGCCCTTTTCCACCAAGAACGATTTCATCATTTCAGCAAGCGGGCCACAGTCGCCGGTTGTTTCTTTCATTCCAGCCCCCAAAATGACATGAGCCGTCGGATATTTTTTCAGCGCCCGCAGTCCCGCCTTCAGACGCATACGAGCTACATAATCGGGTTCGCAAGTGCGAGCATCAAAGCCGTACGCGTAGTCAACGATAAATATATGCCTTGATTTCATTCCCCTAATGAATCTTTTATTGCTGATAGTCGTTCCGCAACCGCGGATTCTTCTCTCTGGTAAAGGGGCCGACGTTGATTTGCCGCCATCCAAACCGGCCAAATTGTATTTGCGACTAAGCGTTCGAAAGACCGCCCGTCCAGCAACTTTCTGAAGTCGCCTTGATCCATTTTCCACTTGGCATTTTGTGTGTATGTTTTTATCATTGCCTCTTTCTCGTTCTCTGTTTTCTTCCCAAGCGATAAAAGAAAGACGGCTAATGCGTAACTAGGGTCGCCATATCCTGCTTCTCCCCAATTTAAAAATCGAAAACCATCGGCAGTTTTTATACCATGACCGGCATGCGGGCTTTTAAAAACAAACGTTTCGGGCGCGGATTCTAAAATTGGTTCAAGGGCGATTAATTTTGCTTTAGCTCCCGGCATGCACGCTTTTATCTGATCTAATTGCGTCTCGTACTGCCCGGCTTTTTCTATTTCAGCTAATCTTCTTTGCCAGGTATCAATTGCTTTTTTGTAACTATTAATCGGTTGAAGCTGTGTTCTAATTTCTTCGGTAACGGGCATGTTGCTAGTTTTCGCAAGCAAACTAACAACCGCGGGGATTTGGGTAGCTTGCTCTTTTTCATCTAGTTGGGTAAATAATTCTCCTTTAAGAAATTCCTCTATTAGAAAAGGTTCTTTAAATTCTGTTTTACTGAAATAAAAGGGTTGCGGCGCAACTTTATATGGAGCAACGTGGCTTAAAATAGCAAATTCCCGTTCAATCTCATTGCCTTTAATAGGCTTCTCGTCTCCAACCAAACGAAAAACAAATTCTTTGCCTTCCTGACGTAATAAAAAATTCCAGTGTCCGGATGGACTCTTTGGATCAACGTCCTTTACTTCAAGCGGTTTTTCTTTATCAAAACCAAGTAATTCTCGATCGGTAACGAAGTTTTTAATTTCTCCTATATCCGGGCGTTCTCGGAATAGATGTTTTTCTTTTTCCTCAAAAGATTCTGTCATACTACCAAATAATATCCCAGGGTGTAGTAAATAAAAAGCCCCCGCTCAGGATAGAGTGGGGGCTTTGGCCATAACTTTGGCCGATCGCCGCGGTCGGAGGATGGCATTGGCAAGCTTGGCAAATTCTATTAGCACATCGGCTTTGAAGTGAGCGTGTCGCCACGCGACACTCAAAGAAAACCGCGCTGCAGGAATGCGCCAAATAGCAAGCCAAAAGATGCGCGGCAGGTGATACCAGGTGGAAACAAAAATGGCTTTTGAATCGTGGGGCAAGAGCGACAGAAATAGATCCATCTCCCCGGCTGTGTTGCCGCCGCGACGTTCAATGACGATATCCGTTTCCTTCACGCCCTGGCACACCAGGAAGTCACGCATAGCTTCAGCCATGCTCACCCCGTTTTTGCTGGCCGACACTGTCAGGTAGATTTTCTGGATCTTGCCCTGACGGTATAGCTGTACAGCCTTCTCACAGCGATTCTGGGTCTGCTCATCAATACTGCCGTCTCGTTTCTGGCCGTAACCGAAAACTAATGCCGTACGCAATCAACACCTCCTTTGTTATCAATTTTTAAACTCTTACAAAAGCATATCACAATAATTTACCAAAGTCAAGTTTGACTTTTTGTGGATTATTCTCTATAATCTAGTCAGCTTTTTAAGGAGAATCGCCGTGGAGGAAAGCAGAGCCAGAGACCTCATGTTTTTTGCTCACACACTCATGAACGAAGTTGAGCATAGCTGGCAATTAGAATTTGATTTGGGCTACAAATATATGCTCGAAATCTTGAATGCTAATAAGGTTGAGCTTGGGAAGTATTTGATTGAGAAGGCACGATCTACCGGAAGCGTAGAGCGGATGAAGTACCTACAATCTCTTAATCAAGTGACTTGCTGGACCAAGCTCAAATCCGAAGAGATTGGGACAACCGACAAAGAGCGCGAAGAGTTGTGGAAGACGGTTGATCCAAAATTGCGAGGCGGATTCGGCGGCGAAACGTTCAATATTTTGGCAGGTATCGGCGCACTGTTTGCGCTTTTCTGGATGGCTATTCGTTTTTGGATTTTTAGGAAATTACCAGATGACCTATAAGGCCGCAGTATATGAACTGCGGCCTGATATTGCATCAGTTATTGTTTTTGTTATAATGATGCTATGACTACAAAAACGTTGGATAGAAAAACAAACGAATTGAAAAAAGAAGTAGAGCTGCTTCGTTCTTTTGTCATTGGCCAAGCTGGTAAAGATCCAGAAGGGGGATACAATCCAGACTTTGTAAAAAAAGTATTAAAAGCGGCTAAAGAGGAGCCCAAATATGAATTCAAGAATGCTGCGTCCTTTTTGAGGCACATACGGATACGGCGCAAATAACCCAATACAAATGGTGAGGGTTTATTACGGCGACCATTTTTTGAAGCGCGTTGGGAGTTTTGATGAAAAACAACAAAAGAAGCTTACGCGACTTGTTGTTTTGTTAAAAGAAAACCCTTACCATCCCCAATTGCATACAAAATCTTTATCAGGGGAGTTTTTTGGTATTTATTCGTTTCGTATGACGAGAGATTTTCGAGTGCTTTTCAAATTTTTGTCTTCCGACGAACTTATTCTAGTTGATATTGGCCATCGAAAAGATATTTATCGATAGTTTTCTAGTAATCCTAGCGTGGAGTTACTTGTGGTGAGCTTAGCCGAACCAGAACTTTTTGGGAAATGTAGCATTTGTACAGTAAGGTAAAAAAAACCGCCGCGGAAAGTGTCCGCGGTGGCTTTTTGCGCTAACGATAAAACTTGACTGGTAAAAAATTGCCGATCCGGTATTACAGCGAAAGGATCCCTGAGATAAGAACCAAAATGGCCCAAATGTAATGCAGCCAGTTGGGCCATTTCAGAACTACAGTGAGGACCATGAAGACGGAAAGCGCGATCGCTCCCCAGCCCATGAATAATCCCGACAACAATCCGGTTAATAATTCCATATGCCCATTATACGCTTCCGTCGTATTATTGTAATGAGTGGTTTGTTAATAACGTTTTAATCATGCAACAATTCCCGCAAGAACTAATTGCTCCAATGATCGGCGCCGCGGTTACAATGATGATTTTGGTATGGTGGATATTTACCTTAGCAGCGAGGCGGCTGCTGCCGTCACTCCTAATCGGGGCCGCTTTGTCTGTCTGGCTAGTAGCCGCTTTTTTGCTTTCCGGCGAAGGATTCTTTCTAAAATTGTCTTTGGGGCCGCTTCCTAGCATCGGGTTGATGTTCGTGCCGATAATCGTAGGTATTAATATCTTGGCGAAATCAGTCGCTTTCCAAAAAGTAGTTGATAATATTTTCCAGCCTTGGCTTGTTGGAGTACAAATAACTCGTATCATGGGAGTCGCCTTTTTCGTGCTTTACGCGAGAGGTCTCATGCCGGCGGAATTCGCGATTCCGGCCGGAATCGGCGATGTCGTAGTGGGAACCACCGCCCCGCTCGCCGCCCTTATTTTATTTTTAAATCAATCTTTTGGGCGGAAACTGACAATCGCCTGGAATATCGTTGGATTTTTGGAGCTGACAGTTGCTATCGTGATGGGCTTTCTCACCTCACCAACGCCGTATCAATTATTAGCGCTGGATAACCCCAACAATTTCCTTTTTGCTTTCCCGCTCGCGTTGGTGCCAACTTTAGCCGTGCCCCTTTCGTTACTCTTGCATCTTTTTTCCTTGCGCGTCTTGCTGAAAAAAGTTGGATATCCGCGACCTTTCAGTATTATTAAAACATGAGCAAAAAGATCGTGATCTCGGTGATAGCGGTTGCCGGCGTCGCCTTGCTAGTCGGCGGGGGAGTTACTTTAGAAAATTATCTTGCCCAAGTCGCCGGCGATACAACAAAAAAAGAGAACTGCGCGCTTTCGCCAAGACCGCGGGAATTTGATCACAAGACGTATTATATCGGTCCGTTGATCGACGCTCATTTGCATTTACCCAGTTCGTCAGGAATAGTAAGCGCGGTTTCAGCCCAGCTTGGGCTACCCACTCCGGCTTGGAGCAAAAATCTATCCGTTGATTACCTTAATTGCTTTCTTGAGGCCGAGGGGGCACTAACGGCTTTCGGTTTTCACCTGCTTACCAAATATTCCTCTTCCGGAGAGGTAAAGATCGCCAAACAGATGGAGAAAAAGTATCCGGGAAGGATAACGCACTTTTTGATGCCCGCACTGATTAGTCCTTGGATCAACGTTGGGACCGACACGGTGAAAAACGCGCTGTCTAAAAATCCTGGGCTGTTCAAGGGGATCGGCGAACTAAAAATGTTTGATGGCAGAAGCTTGGACGATCCTTATCTAATTGAAATGTATGAACTGGCCAGAAAGCATAAATTGGTGGTTATGATACATCCGTTTAGTCATCATGAAAAAGTAGTTGAAAAAATATTAAAAGAATATTCGGATGTTAAGTTTTTGCTGCACGGAGTAGACAACAAAGGATGGCTCATGGATTTGATAAGAAAATACGACAATGTTTACTATTCGCTGGATGCGAACCTTAGCTCACTTTACGGTTGGAAACCGGAACACGAAGACCATCCTATCGGCAAGGAAGAATATTTGGCCTACATCAGGAAAAATTTTGATCATGTTCTTGACCGGGCACTCAACAATTGGAAAGCAGAGATTGAGGCCTATCCGAACCGCTTTATGTCGGGAACCGACCGCTGGCACGGATGGATGTTTGATGCGGAAGTCGGCGGATTAGTTATAGAGTTCTCACGGGCATTTATAGGCAAACTGGACTCGGCAGTTCAGGAAAGGTATGCCTACAAAAACGCCCAAAAACTGATCCAGTAAAGAGCGCTATTTGGATATTAGACATTTCGGATTTACCTGCCCGCCGAAGTTTCAACGAAGAAGGGGTGCAAGTGACTTAAATACGCACAATTAAGCGGTGTTTTAAATTTTTTGTTCTTAGTTGTATTATTAGTTTGCTCATTGAAGGGAGAAGTTTCCGATGCGAACATTTGCCGAATTAAAAGTAGGTAGCGTTTATCGTTTCGCAAAAGATTCGCTGATAATTATTGACAGTCTAGATGGTCCTGGTTCCGGTAGGATAATATCTCCACTAACTGGTTGGAGAATTGTTCTTTTAATACCCGTATTGGATCAAATCTGTGAAGAAATAAAATCAGAGGACCAAGCAAAATTTTTCCCATAATCTCTACCAGTAAGGATTGTATTAATTCTTTCTTCCAAAATCTCGATTGGGAATTTACTAATAAAATCCTCGAAAAATTCCCCTTAAACAAGGGGATTTTTTTTGATTAAGTGGGCTTAAAGTTATACACAGGGAGTCTGGTCCTTGAAATGTTAAAATTTAGATTAGGTGAATAAGGGAAACAGAATGAGCTGCAAAACGGCAATTTTTCTGTATAAAAAGATATTTTTTGGCCTCCTAATCGTCGGTCTTGTTTTAAGTTTTAACTTTGCTCATGCTGTCTCTGGGGTTCCGACTATAATCAGTTATCAGGGAAGATTGACCAATGCTAGCGGCGACCTTCTTGGCGGCTCCGGAACTACCTTTTTTTTCAAGTTTTCTATCCATGATGCTTCCAGCGGCGGAAATCGTTTATGGCCGAATACTGCTCCGGGGGAGGTTGCGGCCACCGTTAGGCAAGGAGTTTTTAATGTCAACATCGGCGATACTAAAAACAACTACCCGGATTTACTGGACTATAACTTTAATAACAACAACACAATTTACTTGCAGGTTGAGGTTTCGTCCACAAGTGGCGGCACTTTTCAAGCCCTTACACCTCGTCAATTAATTGCCGCGGCTCCATTTGCTCAACTTGCCTCCGCGGTTAGCGGCACATCTACGCCGTCATCTTTTGGTACCACTACTCCGATCGGTTTTTCACAAGTTACGGTGGAAGCAACCACAACGAGTTCTATTGGCATCACCATCCGGGCGATTTCCGGTCAAACCGCCAACCTCTTCCAAATTCAAGAATCTGGAGACGGCGTCAATCGATGGCTGGTAGATAGCGAATTTCGTTTGGGTATTGCCACCAGCACCATCGGGACCCATCTAGAAGTAGGAGGCGGAGGAGTCTTCAAGGGGACTTTGTACGTTGAAGCTACCTCCACCGCTTCTTCATTTATCGCCACCTCGACTTTGTCGGTGGGTACGTCTAGCCCCGCGGATGGAATTGCGATTTTCAATGTCGGAGGCAATGCCTATATCAGCGGAGGACTATCCGTGGGAGTCTCCGCTACCACCACCGGAGGTCATGTCCGGGCCACTCTTCTTCATTCCGATACTCAAATTGTCGCCCGGGGTCTCGTCAGCTGTGACACCATCGATACGGATGCCGCCGGAGTTCTCAAATGCGGCACCGACGCCACCGGAGGAGCCAGCGCCAGTGACCTCCAAGACGCCTATGACAACGCCGGAGTAGACGCCCAGATCACCACCGCCAACGCCAAAAATATCATCTTCGCCCTGGGCGACCTCGCTACCGACCCCAACTTCATCATCAGCGTCGCCTCGGACGCTCAAGGTCAACTCCAAATGG
>CAYJVO010000005.1:0-33761 GCA_964373675.1 uncultured Candidatus Saccharibacteria bacterium | reverse complement strand
GCACTGCGTCAAACGCAGTCAGCGTTTGAAAGCGGTAGCCAAGTCAGACTTGGCACCGTTTTATATCTAGATAAAATGAAACTCCGCGGCCTTATCCAGCCTTCGTAGCTGAAGCTACTTCGGCGGAGTAGGCCACCCGGGGTTTTCGGCGAAGGAAAATAAAAGCCGTTGAAACGGTTCACGCTATTCCAAGAATAGGGCGCAACTTGTAATCACTTATTTTTTAATTTACTTTATAAACAGAAACTTAGAGGTGCTCTTTGAACAAACGGGCTGTTTTCATAGACCGGGACGGCACCATCATAAGAAATATTATCAAAGAAGGATTTGATCATCCGGTGGCGCCGTGGAAATTTGAGGAACTGAAATTCTTTCCAAAAGTAAAGGAGGGGTTGAAAGTGCTAAAAAAAATGGGGTTCCTCATAGTTCTGGTAACTAATCAGCCGGATGTGGCTTACGGCTATGTTTCCCAAGAGGAATGGGAAAAAATCCAAAACAAAGTGGCGAAACTTGGGTTTGATGACATTTTTATGTGCCGTCATCGTCGCGAAGATGGCTGCCCTTTTAAAAAACCCTCTCCGATGATGCTGATAGCCGCAGCTGATAAATGGGGCATAGACCTCCGTCGTTCTTACATGGTGGGCGATACAGAATATGACACCGGCGCCGGAAAATCAGCCGGCTGTACCACTATTCTGGTTGATGCTGATTATAATCGCGAAACAGAATCCCATTACCGAGTCAAAGATTTTTGGGCAGCAGTTCAGTTAATCAAGGCGCTGGAAATTGTGATGAATGCCAGCGAAAAATAGCCGCAACGGCTATTTTTTTATTAAACCTGAAGTTAACTTAGCTCTTGCCGGCGGATCAGGTGAGGAATAGACCAAAAAAGGAGATTGGGAAGCTTCCCAAAAATACCCCTCCGGCGCTTGAACGGAAAATTCCAGCGAACTGCTGACCCCAGACTGCTTTTCAAAAATGAACTGGTAGGTGGGGTTACTGTCCAAACTCACGGAATGGGACGCATTATATTTTAATTCCAAATCTTTGCTTTCTCCCGCTTTAAGCGTCTGCCAGCCGCTAATTACTTTTTTCCCAAAGATTAGCGGGGCGCTTTCTATTGCCCGCAAATCCGGATCAGTTTCAAATCCGCGCGCTTCGTAATCAACCAGTGATTTTATTTCCTGCGCCTCATCACCGTTTAAGAAATCGGTAACGGATTTAGGATCCAAAAATATTTGAAACCAATTCTTATTAGTTTTGCGGTACCACCATTCTTTTTGATCTTGGCCGTCATGCCTCCGGCTTACAACAAGGCGGCTGGCAATGCTGCCATCCGGTTTTATGACACTATCTAATTTTATTTTTTGAGCAATGAAGGCGTCGCTTTTGCCGCCGCCGATATTGGCATTAACTACCGCCAGATAATTTCCCCAAAAATCACCCGGCAATTTTTGAATCTCTCCGGCAATCCCCAATACCTGCAAATAAATCTCAATGGCTAAATCTTTAAAATAAACCTGAATGTCTTTCTGGTTTAAGCGATTTTTTAAATTCTTTGCCAGGGTCTTTTTTTGCCCCTCATCCAGCGCGCCAATCTTTTCAAAAAGAATCGGGGTTAAAACTTTAAGGATCCTTTTGGGCTCTCCGGCTGTTTTGTCCTGACCCATCTCCACTTCTTTTTGAAGTTCGGTCAAAAAATTATCCGCATTAATAACCAACTGATAATCCGGCAGTTCTATTGGCCCGATTATATCCAACAAATCCCGGATCACATTAATATTAATGGCCAAGACGCCAGCAAACTTGATGTTCCTTTCCTGATAAAACTTAGAATTCTCCAAAAGCTGAATAACTTTTTTGGCCGAAGTCGGGAAATCAAAAAACCAATTGGCGTCTCTTGCTCCCCAACGAATGGTTATCAACTGCAGGGGTTGGGGTGGAATAATCTTTAAATCCAGCTGACCGTCAGGATTGTAAATATCCTGAACATCAATATCTAATAAACTGGCCCGTTTTAAAGTGAGGTCGGCAAAGCTGCCTAAAAATCCGCCGGCTGGCCGAATCTCTGACGGATTCTGAAATGCAATCAAGAAATGTTGTTCTTCGGCTAGGCGCAGCCAATCAATGAAGGCATCTAAAAACCGTTCGCTAATGCGCAAATCGGCAGAAGTATCTAGTTGGTCAAGTTTATTGGCAGTTTCTGACAAAGACCCAATATTACTCCGGGCAGTTTCCAAAAGTTTAATAATTTCCGTGCCCTGCCCATTAACTATCCAGGAGAAGGCGTTATTTTTCAAAACTGATAAATTGTTGCTTAAATCAATGGAGATCTGAACGAAATTAAGTAAATCAGTAAAGGCGTCTCTGATTTTGGAAAAATTCAATAGCCCGAGATCGCCAGCCCGATCCCGTAAAGTTAATATTTCGCTATTACTGTCCTGAAAGGATTGCTTTGCTTCGTCTAGCTCAAAATTGAATAGTTGATCGGCTGCTTTTTCAAAGTTCTCGTAAAGATCGGCGGCGGAAATTTCTGCCGATTTTTTAAAACTTAAAATTTTAAAAGCGAAAATGGCTGCGGTCGTAATTAAAAAAACGCCTGCCAAAACTAAAATTGATTTTTTATTCATTAGAACCCGTCTCAATAATAATATCTAAGCGCGTTGCGGCCTTAATAGCCGAGATCAAGGAGCGACGACGAAATGAAGCGGTTGCTTCATTGAGGAGGAGCGACACAGATATCGGCCATTTAGGCCGCAACCCTAAAGGGATGCTGCTAATTTTATCCATAACGGCGTTAGTCGTCGTCAACGTGCTAAAAGCACAGTTTCTTCCTCCTGCCTTGTTCTGAATAAAATTGGCTAGCATCGCACTAGAGAGCTATTATTGAGATGGGTTCTAACTATTGAGTTAAACAATTTAAGAGTTTTTTCGGCGCTATTTTGCCAATTGAATCTTTTGGCATTTAAAAATCCTGTCTCAATTATCTCACGGCGCAATTTGGGATCGTTAACTAAAAATTCAATCGCTGCAGCCACTTCTTCAACTCGCCAAGGATCAACAAACAGGGCCGACTGACCAAGAATTTCCGGCAAAGCGGCTCTTTGGGCAACCACCGTAGGACAGCCGCAAGCTTGGGCCTCTAGTGGTGGAAACCCAAAACCTTCAAAAAACGACGGGTAAACAAAAACTTTGGCGCCGCTATAAAGCCGAACGCGATCTTTACCGCTCACCGCTCCTAAAAATACTATGTCGTTTTTAAAAGGCGATCGGGATGCTTCTTTTAAAATATTATCATAAAGCCAACCTGGCCGGCCCGCCAAAATCAAGCGAAAATCGCCGAAATCCGGCTTGGTCTTTAAAAGGTTGAAGGCGCGGATCACCGCTTCCACGTTTTTTCGAGGCTCCAGAGTACCGAGATATAAAATGTAGGGTCTAGTTGAGGAGTTTTGTTTTTTTGACTCTTCAACTGTAGGCCGATGGCCGTAACCCTTTAATTCATCAACTGTTTTAAATTCTTCGGAAATTCCGGAATAAATAACCTCTATTTTTTCCGGCTTGATGCCAAGAGTGTTAACAAGATCATTTTTCGTGAATTCGGAAACGGCAATTATTTTTTCGGTCTGCCGAGCTTGTTTTTTAATATTTTGAAGCCAATGCCAGAATTTCTGTTTCCAAGAAAAAAAATACGGGTGATGAATAAAAGACAAATCGTGAAAAGTAATCACCCGCGGCGTTTTTTTGACTTTCAAAATGTTAAAATGCGGGCTAAAAACCAAATCGCTCTTAATCAGCGAATCTATTTTCGGCCAAGATAAGAATCGCGAAGATAAATCAAAAAGCTTGTTTGGAATTTTCCAGTCAATAACCTGATACTTGATACCTGACACTTGACACTCTAAAGGTTTTTTACGCAAACCGTTATAAAAAAATGTATAGTCATTGTTATTGTCAATGGTCATCATCGCCCGCAATAAATTGCGGGTATATTCCTCAATTCCGGATGCGCTGCCGCGGCTCAAAAGCCGGACATCAATGGTAATTCGCATTGAGTTAATTATACCCCGCAAGATACAATTAAATAATGACTGCGGAGAGATGGAAAATCTTGCTGCTTTTCTTAATCGGCATCGCAATGCTTACCGTAAGCTGGCAAAAGTGGCCGGATTTTTTGATTGATTTCGGCCGGGAGGTTTACTTGCCGTGGCAGATCAGTTCCGGCGCAACACTTTACCAAGACCTCGCTCATTTTAACGGCCCGCTTTCCGCTTATCTTCATGCCTTGATTTTCTGGATTTTCGGACCCGGCATTCTTAAGCTGGCGATTTTCAACCTTATTCTTGCAACAGTTTTTGCTTGGTTGGTCTACCGCTTTTTTAAAGAAAATTTTGATTCGTCAGCGGCTTTTTTTACGATCTTGGTTTTTTTAACCATGTTCGCCTTCAGCCACTATCTCAACACCGGAAATTATAATTTCGTTACTCCCTACTCCTATGAACTTACTCATGGACTATTAATCAGTGTTGGCGGTCTTTGGTTGTTTCAAAAATATCAAAAAAATAAAAATTGGATTTTTCTGATTCTGACTGGCATTACAATTGGGCTAGTTTTTCTAACTAAAATTGAGGTTTTTGTCGCTCTTAGTCTGGCCACCACCGGCTCCTTGATTGCGGAACTAATTTTGAAGCGGCAAACTATTTCCGAAACTATAAAAATTGCTGTTCTACTTTTGGCCGGAGCGGCTATTCCGGTTGCTGCCGCCATTGCCTATTTTTCCTTCCCAAGTCTGCTATTGTCCTATCGGGCAATTTTGGACGGAACGGCCGGCGGCCCATTTTACCAATCTATCCTGGGCTTAAACAAACCGACTGCTAATATAGGAAATATAATCATTTTTTCTTTAGTTTATGTCGCTGTAGCCGCTAGTATTTGGGCTCTTCATTATTTTTTAAACCTGTTATTGCCCAAAAACGATCCAGCGGCCAAGAAAATCGCCGTTGTTATTCTGGCCGTCATCGCTTATTTCGCCTTTACTAATTTGCCCTGGGGGTTTGTGTCACAAATATTCAAACCCCTGCCTATCTTTACGGCCGTCGCAAGCATTTGGCTGATCGTCAAAAAAAGGTCGGCGCCGCTTATATTCTTTTCGCTTTTTTCATTTTTCCTGCTGCTAAAAATCTTTTTCAATGCCCAAATCGCCCAATATGGCTTTGTTTTAACACTGCCGGCTGTTCTGCTTTTAACAGCTACTGCGATAACGGCTTTGCCGGAATGGCTCGCCAAAAAATTCGGCGGTGACGCTTCTTTAATTAAAATGCTGGTAATAATCCTCATAGCCGGTATTACCGTCACCCACTTCAAATTCTCAGAAAGACAGTACGATTGGAAGTCCTATAAAATCGGCTCTGGCGCCGACGCTATTTTCGTTCGCCCTGACGGCAGGAGTCTGGGAACAGAATTGGCTCTTTCTAAAATTGAAGGGTTTATAGATACGGGTAATTTTGCGGTTATTCCCGAAGGGGTGATGCTTAATTATCTTGCCCGAAAACCCAATCCTTCCGGATTTTTAAACTTTATGCCTTTGGAAATTTCTCTGTTTGGTGAAGAAAAAATGATTGCGGCGCTGGAAAAAAGCCGGCCGGACTATGTGATATTGATTGATAAGAATTTAACCGAAGACGGCTGCGTTTCTTTTGGAAAAGACTGCGGCAGAAAAATTATGGAGTGGGTTAAAAATAATTACGCGCCGCTGGAAACAATCGGCGCTGAACCATTTCAAGGCAAATTTGGCATTGTTATTGCCAAACGCCAATAATATATTTTATTCTGTAATCAGCTTTTTAAATGGCGAGAGACCTTGTGATTATAGACGGCCGAGCCATTGCCCAAAAAATAATCAAAGAGCTGAAGGCGATACCCCCGCCGGAAAAATGGATCTGGTTTTTTCTCATGGACGGCGATGAAGGTGGTGAGCGATTCTTATCCAGAGTTAAAAAGACTGCCGTTAAACTCGGGGTGGAAGTAAAAGTCTTCCGATTTTCCCAAAACAGCGCCTGCACGAGAAGCATTGCTTGGAACATTATGAACCACTCCGGATCAAAAGAATGCGGCGGCGCGCTGATTGCCTGGCCCCTGCCGGCCGCGGCGGCTTGCCCGACCTGTTGCTCCCCGATTCCATTAGATTCAAAAAAAATTCTCGCCGCACTGCCCAAAGAAAAAGACATTGGCGCGCTTCTTCCCGAATCTCCCTTCCCTGCTCCCGCTTCAGCAACCATCAAAACCATACTTAAAGAAATTAGGTTCTCGCTTCACGGTAAAACCATTGCCCTAGTCGGCCGCGGAAAACTGATTGGCGGGCCGATTCTAAAAGAATGCCTGAAAAGGTACATCGGAAAATCCTTGTGGATGCTCAACAGCAAGAACTTCAATGTTCTCCGGCCTAAACTAAAAGAATGCGACCTAGTCATTACCGGCGTCGGAAAACAGCCAAACCTCATCACTGCCGACGATATTAAGCCAGAGGCAACAATAATTGATTTCGGCGGCGACGTGGATTTTGACGCCTGCAAAGAAAAAGCCGATTGGATTACTCCCTCAATGAGCGGTACCGGACCAATTTTGGTGGCCCATATTT
This sequence comes from uncultured Candidatus Saccharibacteria bacterium, assembly GCA_964373675.1. Taxonomy (GTDB): domain Bacteria; phylum Patescibacteriota; class Minisyncoccia; order UBA6257; family WO2-44-18; genus CAYHXN01. Next base: position 27,127 of record CAYJVO010000005.1, on the reverse strand, counting down.
TTAAAAATTTCTATTTAGCTAGTCAGCCCCGACAATAATCGGGGTTTTATTATTTACTAAGATTGACGTTTTACCTCAGAATGACTATTATCTACTTTATGCTTTCTGAAGCAGTCAATTCTAAAATCAAATCTGGCGCGACTATACGCGTCTGGGAAAAGGTGCGAGAGGGCGATAAGTCCCGCTTGAGCCGCTTTGAAGGCCTAGTTTTAGCCCGCAAACACGGCAACGAAATCGGTGCTTCTTTCACGGTACGCGCCACAATCGCCGGAGTAGGCGTGGAAAAAGTTTATCCGATTCACACGCCGACCATTGATAAAATAGAAATTATCTCCTCTCCGAAAAAAGTCCATCGAGCGAAATTGTATTACATGCGTAAACTGTCTAGAAAAGAAACTCGGCAAAAAATGCTGGCCGGATCAACCGAAAAAGAATCCCCGTCGTCTGAAAAAACTATCGAAAAACCCGCCGCCTAAAGCGCGGGTTTTTGATTTATTAAACAAGCCACCTTCTTCCTCCAAGTATGTGCGCATAGACACCTTATTTCATATTATTCAGTTATTTGTCGTTGGCATACGCTATAACCTTGAGGGGTGTTATAATAATAAAAAAATAAAAATAAAATAAATGTGGAGACCGCAAAACAAAGTGAAAATAAAATGGTCACCTAACTTTGCTTACGCCATAGGGCTTTTAACGACGGATGGCAATCTATCCCCCGATGGTCGGCATTTTGATTTTACTTCAATAGACCTAGAACAACTTGAGAATTTTAAAAAATGCTTAGGAATTAAAAATAAAATCGGCAAAAAGAGGGCTGGCTATTCCAAGAAATCTGTAACCCGCATCCAATTCGGCGATGTGAATTTTTATCGCTTTTTGATGGGGTTGGGGTTAACACCCAAAAAGTCAAAAACTGTTGACGCTTTAGATATTCCGAAAAAATTCTTTTTTGATTTTCTACGTGGACATTTTGATGGTGACGGCACTTTTTATTCTTATTGGGATCCGCGATGGAAATCTAGTTTTATGTTTTACACAGTATTTTTGTCAGCAAGTAAGAAGCATATTTTATGGCTTCAAGAAAAATTGGCAAGTATATTAAAAATTAAGGGTCATATAACAAAAAGCGTTAACAATTCGGTTTATGATTTGAAATATGCGAAGAAAGAATCTTTGAGACTTTTACCTAGAATTTATTACAAACCAGAACTAGTTAAACTCACCCGTAAATATTTGAAAATTAAGCGATGTTTGCGTACAATAAGCAAAGGAGATTTAATTTAATGCCCAGGTGGCGAAACTGGCAACCGCACTACCTTGAGGTGGTAGCGCCGCAAGGCTTGCGGGTTCAAATCCCGCCCTGGGCACAAATCTACTAAAACCCCGCCCTTTCTTAGACATTTAAGAAAGGGCGGGGTTTTTGTTATAATGATTTCTATGGCTTCTATTACTAAGGTTATTAAAAAAGTGATGCCCGCAGTGGTATCTATTGTGATTTCTAAAAGCTTAGAAGAAATTGAAAAAGAATTGCCGCCGGAAATGCTAATGCCGTTTGGCGGTCAACAGCTCCAAATACCGGATGAAAACATTGATGCTCACGGAATGGTAAAAATCGGCGGCGGCTCTGGTTTTATTGTTGATTCTGATGGCATCATCCTAACTAACCGCCATGTGGTGATTGACCCTCACGCCGAATACACGGTAATTTTGGACGATGGCCGAAAATTCAAAGCCGAAGTGGTTGCCCGCGATCCGATTGATGATGTGGCGATTTTAAAAATCAACGCCCAAAGCTTACCAATCGTGACGCTTGGCGATTCTTCCAAGATGGAACTGGGTAAAAATGTGATCGCCATCGGCAATGCGCTTGGGCTTTTCAAAAATACCGTTTCCGCAGGGATTGTCTCTGGACTCTCAAGATCTATTAGGGCTGCTACTGATCCGTTTCATGTTCAGGAGCTCCGTGGCCTTATCCAAACCGATGCCGCTATAAATCCGGGAAATTCCGGAGGGCCGCTGGTCAACGATGACGGCGAAGCAATCGGCATTAATACAGCAATAGTTTTCGGCGCGCAAAATCTAGGATTTGCCATCCCGATCAATTCCGCGAAGCGCGACTTGGCTGATGTTAAACAACACGGCCGGATCCGCCGACCGCTATTGGGCCTCCGTTATATCGCCATTGATGAAAACTTGAAAGAAAAAATGGGGTTGCCTGTTTCTTACGGAGCGCTGGTGCTGGGCCAAAAACCGCATTCTTTAGCCATAGTGCCCGGCAGTCCGGCCAACAAAGCGGGCATTCAAGAGAAGGACATTGTTTTAGAATGCAACGGCGAAAAAATTACTACTGAGAAAACCATCCAGGACTTTTTGGAAAATATGAATGTCGGCGATATTATGAAGCTTAAAATTTTGCGCGATAATCAAGAAATGGAAGTAAGGGTGGGGCTGGCCGAAAGAAAATAGAGTTACGAATTTACGAATTATTACAAATCTACAAATATAAAAACCCCACTAACAGCGGGGTTTTTATTCTCCTTCGCCGAAAACCCCGGGCGGCTTACTCCGCCGAAGTAGCTTCAGCTACGAAGGCTGGATAAGGCCGTGGAGCTTTATTAGAACCGAGTAAGGAAAGCTTTCAGCTGCGGAGTCGGATCAAACGGCAAGCCGTTGGCCAAAATTTCCGGCAGGTGATTGTAAATAACGATGGCAACAACTACCGTAGCCGACAAAAGTAAAAGGCTGATAATTAGGTGTTTCACGAAAGCTACTCAACTGTAACACTTTTCGCTAAATTGCGCGGCTTATCAACATCGTATCCGCGCATAACGCCAACATAATAAGCAAAAAGCTGAAGTGGCACAATGTTCAACAACGGCTCTAACTGCTCAATGGTTTTAGGTATATAAATAATGTCGTCTGCCACCCTTCTTATGGATTTATCGCCCGCAGTGGCAATGGCTAAAATTCTTCCTTTCCGGGCTTTAATTTCTTCTAAATTAGAAATCATTTTGTCGTATAAAGAATTTTGGGTCGCGATGGCGACGGTCGGAAAATTTTCGTCTATTAAAGCAATCGGGCCGTGCTTCATCTCCCCGGCAGCGTATCCCTCGGCGTGAACATAGGAAATCTCCTTAATTTTTAAAGCCCCCTCCAGAGCAGTCGGATAATTGTAGCCGCGCCCCAAATAAAGAAAATTATTATAATCCAAATATTTTTTGGCCAATGCTTTAATTTGTTCGTTTTCTTGAAGGACTGTCCTGATTTTATCCGGAATTTTGCTTAATTCCCGCATTAATTCCTTGATAGATTTTGATTTGTTTGGTTTCAGGTAAAGCGAAATTAGCGACAGCACGGCCAGCTGCGACAAAAATGCTTTAGTGGAGGCCACTCCGATTTCCGGTCCGGCGTGATTATAAACGCCGGCAACCGTTTCCCGCGCAATACTTGATCCAACGGCGTTTACTATACCCAAAGTTAAACATTTCCGCTGATTGGCTTTTCGTAAAGCAGCCAAAGTATCGGCAGTTTCACCTGATTGCGAGATAAAAAGACAGGCCGTGTTTTTCTGTAGAGTATCTTTGCGGTAACGGTACTCGGATGCCAAGGCGATCTCAACGGGAATCTTAGCAAGCTCTTCCAGTAAAAGTTCTCCTGCCAAACCAGCATAATAAGAAGTGCCGCAAGCGATGATTTCTATTTTTTTAATACGACTTAGACGCTCCCGTACGTCCTGAATTCCGCCCAACTTAACCAAGTTTTTCTCGGGAAACAACCTACCGCGCAAGGCCGCTTCAACTATCTCTGGTCCTTCAAAAATTTCTTTAAGCATAAAATGCGGAAATTTTCCTTTTTGCGCCTGCTCTACGTCAATTTCCAACGGCTCAATTCGCGGTCGCGCAGGACCGATTTTAAAATTATTCAAAGATAAATAGCCACGCTGACCGTCTTTCAGATAAATAACTTTTTTCACCAAACCAGCGAGCGCGGTCGGATCAGAAGCCACATAAAATTCATCCTGTCCCATACCTATTACTAAAGGACTTCCTAGCCGCGCCACATAGATTTTTTGCGACTCTTTTTTGTTAAACATCGCAAAGGCGTAGGCGCCGACAATTTTTTTGAGTGCCGGCTCAAACCCGTATTCCTCTATCAAATGCGCAGCCACTTCGGTATCGGTCTGCGAACGAAACCGATGACCTCTTTTTAAAAGATCATTTTTAAGTTCCTGATAATTCTCAATAATGCCATTGTGCACCAAAAAGATTTCCTTTTTGCAGTCATAGTGAGGATGGGCATTAATTTTATTAGGAACGCCATGGGTCGCCCAGCGGGTATGACCGATGACAGCCGTAAGCGGCAATGATTTTTTGCTTTTAATGACTTTTTCCAAATTATCCAGTTTTCCAACAGTCTTTATTAACTTGCTTTCGCCCTGAAAATCAAAAAAGGCCGCGCCGGCAGAATCGTAACCCCGATATTCTAATTTACGGAGATTCGCGAAAACTATTGGAAGCCCCTCTTTTTTACCTATGTAACCCGCAATGCCGCACATATATGATTAGCCTAATCTTATAAAAAAAAGACGCGTTTTTCAACGCGTCTCAATATTTAATCCCGTAATAAAAAATTAGGTTTATTGGCCTAGCAACGATTTTTCCATCAAATGCTAACCTTGCTAAAACACCGCTGAGCAAGCTAATCACCCAATTTTTTCGGGATATTCTGCATTCTTTAGCCAATCGCTGTTCCCAATTCCGATAATCGGGATGCTTTTCCAGTTCCGCCATCAACTCGGTGTCCGAATACATGTTATTAGGATCGGCACTTAAGAACATTACCAAAACGCCGGCGACTTCTTTTTCAATCTTTTCATTAGCCGCGCCAACCTGCTCCGCCATTTCCCGTCTGATCGGCATTGAGTCTCCTTACAAAAGGCGTTTCAAACGCCAAGTCGTATTCTATTCTAAAAGATGAAGTTAATCAAGCGGTCTTTCACAAAAATCACTTTTTTCACCGGCTTGCCGCCGATCCATTTTTTGACTGTCTCGCTAGTCAGCGCTAATTTCTCCGCATCTTTTTGAGAAATGCCTGTTGCCGCTTTTATGGTTCCGCGGGTTTTTCCGTTGACTTGAAGGACTAAATCAAATTCTTCTTCCGCGATTAGTTTTTCGTCATATTCCGGCCAGGATTCGTAATCCAAAAGAGATTTATAACCCAGTAAACTCCATAGTTCCTGCGCAAGATGCGGGACGAACGGAAAAAGAAGTTTGCAATAAGTTTTGTAAAATTCCTTTGGCAAGGTATCGGTTTTTTCCACTTCGTTGAGTAATATCATTAGCGCGCTAATCGCCGTATTGAAATGGAAATTTTCAATATCCTCGGTGACTTTTTTAATGGTTTTGTGTAAGAGGCGTTTAATGCCTTTAATTTCACCCTCCTTTTTATCTCCACCAAAATTCTCCACGCCCGTGGCGGGACCCCGCCAAAGACGGTGGCAAATCCTGTTCAAAAACCGGTGCAATCCCACAATTCCTCTCGGATCCCATGGCTTTGCTTCCTCCAGCGGACCCATAAACATTTCGTATAACCGCAAGGAATCGGCCCCGAATTTCTTTACCATATCGTCTGGATTTGCCACGTTGCCACGAGATTTGGACATTTTTTGCCCGTCTGGACCCAAAATCAACCCTTGATTAACAAGTTTTTGAAACGGCTCTTTAGTGAAAACAAGGCCTAGGTCATACAAAAACTTATGCCAAAAACGAGCATATAAAAGGTGCAGCACTGCATGCTCCGTGCCGCCAACATAAATATCCACCGGAAGCCAGAACTTGAAACTTGAAGCTTGAAGCTTGAAGCTTGAATCACTTTTCATAATGTAAGCGAGATAATACCAGTTGGAACCGGCCCATTGAGGCATGGTGTTGGTCTCGCGTTTGGCGGAGCCGCCGCACTCGGGACATTTCACATTCACCCATTTTTTAATGCCGGCCAGCGGCGATTCGGCTTTGCCGGTCGGCTCGTAATTTTTTACTTTGGGAAGTTCCACCGGTAAATCTTTTTCCGGCACCGGAATATTGCCTTGTTGTTCGCATTTAATTATCGGGATCGGCTCGCCCCAATAGCGCTGGCGCGAGAAAATCCAATCCCGCAGTTTGTAGTTTATTTTCTCTTCGCCCAACCACTTGTTTTTGGGCACTAGCGGCACATTTTTAATCGGCAAATGAAAAGTTTCGGCGAATTGTTTGTCTCTCTCATCATGCGCCGGCACTGCCATAATCGCCCCAGTTCCGTACTGAACCAAAACATAATCAGAAATCCAAACCGGAATTTTTTCTTTATTGTGAGGATTAACCGCAAAAATTCCTTTTAATTGAACGCCGGTTTTTTTATTCAAATCAGAAATCCGCTCCCGCTCTGATTTATTCTCCGCTTGAGCGATATAACCGGCCACTTCTTTGGCGTTTTGGATTTTTTCTTTAAGATTAGCCACCAACGGATGTTCTGGGGCCAAAACCATATAAGTGACGCCATCAATCGTATCAGGCCTCGTAGTGAAAACCTCCACCGCGTAATTAGATTCGGCAATGGGAAAATTAATCAACCTTCCTTCTGAACGGCCAATCCAATTACGCTGCATTTCTTTGACACGCTCTGGCCAATCTAACTTTTCCAAATCTTTAAGCAAGCGGTCGGCGTAAGATGTTATTCGTAACATCCATTGCTTTAAATTCCGGCGTTCCGCTAAACTATCACACCTTTCGCACCGGCCGCCGATCACTTCCTCATTGGCTAAAACAGTTTTGCAAGAAGGACACCAATTTACAGGAACTTCTGCTTCATAAGCCAATCCCTTTTTAAAAAGCTGGAGAAAAATCCACTGCGTCCATTTATAATATTCTGGGTCAGTAGTATTTATTTCTCGGCTCCAATCATAGCTAAAACCCAAACTATTGAGTTGTTCCTTGAATCGCTTAACATTTTGAACTACTACTTTGCTCGGATGAATTTTCTTTTTAATCGCGTAATTTTCCGCCGGCAGACCAAAGGCATCCCACCCCATCGGGTGTAAAACATTCCGGCCTTTCATCCGCCAATAACGGGCGACGATGTCAGACGCCGTATACCCCTCTACGTGGCCTACGTGCAATCCCTCGCCGGATGGGTATGGAAACATGTCTAATACATAAACTTTTGACTTTTGACTTTTGACTTTTGACTCGTCTTTGACGCGCCAAAGACGATAGCCGTTTTTAGCCCAAACCCGCTGCCATTTACGTTCTATCTTTTTGAAGTTATATTTCATATTTTCTGCTTTGCCCTCCGTAGCTTTAGCGAAGGATGGGCCACTTACGCTCTATTTTTTTAAAATCGTACTTGGACATAATATAGAAAATTATAATAAAAAATCCGTTAGTTTTCTAACGGATGGGGGCGTCTATTGGGATTCCAAAACTTGGCTCCGCAATTCTTCTTCCAAAAGCTTTCCGATAATGTTGCGCGGGATAGATTGGACAATCCGAATTTCATCGGGCGTTTCCAACGATCGCAGTCCTTTTTCACGGCAGTATTCGGCTATTTCTTGAAAACTTACGCTTGCCCCAGATTTCGGAACAACGCAGGCAATCATTTTCTCGTCTCCGCCCGACAGGATTCCGAGAACCGCCGCGTCCTGAACTAAAGGATACTCCCGGATGATTTTTTCCACCTCTTCGGCGTAAACGTTCTCGCCGCTTCGCTTAAGCATCCGCTTTTTCCGGCCCCGCATCCAGACATAACCGTCTTCATCTATAAAACCCATGTCGCCAGTCTTAAACCAGCCGTCATCGGTAATTGCTTCACGAGTTTCCGCGTAATTGCGGAAATAGCCCGCCATCACTTGCGGACCGCGTCCCCAAATCTCATCGTCAACAATTTTTATCTCTGTTTCGGGCAACGGCTTTCCCAAACTGCCGACCTTTTCCGCCCCTAAAGGATTAAGGGAAAGAACCGGCGAGGTTTCGGAAAGCCCATATCCCTCAAGAACGGTTGAGCAGGTCGCCATTTCAAATTTGGCCTTCACGATCGGATCCAAAGCGCCGCCGCCGGAAAAACAAACTTTCAGGGAATCAAAATTTTTATGTTTGTGTACCGCCGGATCTTCAATCATCTTTGCAAACATACGGGGAATTGCCGGTAAAATGGTTACTTTATCTTTTTTAATCGCCCGGAACACTTCTTTTACATTAAATCGCGGCAGTAAAACCACGGTGCTTCCTACGGAAAAAGCCATATTCAAACATATCGAAAGACCAAACACGTGAAAAAACGGTAACACGCCTAAAAACACCGAATTTTTATTGACCAGATTAGCGCTTTGATTTACAAACTCTAGGCACTGCTTAGTATTACTCACTAAGTTCTTGTGGGTAAGTACTGCTGCTTTCATCTCTCCGGTAGTACCGCCCGTGTATTGAAGAACGGCTGATTGCATGGGCGCAATGTCAGGCCATTCGTATTCTTCCGTAAGCCGCTCCCTTCCGATTTCCAGCGCTTGCCCCCAATCGTAAAAATTTTCATTCGGTGGGTAAAAAATCAATTCGTTCGGTGAAAAAAGCGCCTTATTATGTTGAATGAACATTTTTTTAATTGAATACAACGCCTTCAATGGCTGGCGAAGATAGCGACCGGCATCCACCACCATCATGGTTTGGTCCAAATCCAGTTTTTCAGAAATTGCTTTGTTAATTTCGGAAAATCCTTCGTAAACGATGGCAAACTTCGGCTCCAGTTGTTCCACCATTGCCAGAATTTTTTCTTTGCGCATCAACGGATTCAGGGCGGCTACTGTAGCGCCAGCTTTCAAAGTCCCGAGAAAGGCGATCACGAATTGCGGAATGTTCGGCATCAAAAACATTACCCTGTCGCCTTCTGAGACATTATCAGCAATTAAAAACTGGGCAAAAAGGTCCGACTCCTGGTCTAGTTCCTGATAAGTCATTTTGCGGTTGAAATAGATAATAGCTGGTTTGTCTGGGTATTTTCTAACCGATTCTTTGAACAAACCTACCAGCGTCCGCTCACGGTCTATCAAAAAACACCTTTATTAAAAAGCTATGGCTATTATAAACAAATTTTAAAAACTTTCAAGGAATTATTAAAAGTTGCTTCGTTGATGGCTTCCAAGCTTAATTTCTTAATTTCCCCCAATTTCTTAGCTGCCTCAACGATATATGCTGGTTCGTTGCGCTTGCCACGATGCGGCTCTGGCGCCACATAAGGCGCATCCGTTTCTAATAAAATCCGGTCTAGGGGTATGTATTTTATAACTTCGTCATAATCTCGCGCAAAAGTAATGACGCCGCCGAAGGTGAAATAAGCGCCGGATTCTACCAGTTTTTTGGTAATCGCGAGAGAACCTACATAAAAATGGAAAATCCGCGGCGGCAAATTATCATAAGTGAAAAGCATTCTCAATGCTTCTTCGTAGGCATCGTCGGTGCCTTTACTGGGACGGCAATGGATCATCAAAGCTTTGTTTAATTCTTTAGCTAATTCAACCTGCGCTAAAAATACTTCTTTTTGTTTTTCCTTCATACTTGTTGCTTGTCCCATGTTGCTTGTCGCTAATCGGTAGTAATCCAACCCGCATTCCCCAATCGCCACCACTTTCGGGTGGCGGGCTAATTTTCTTAATTTTTCAATGTCAAATTTTTCCGGCACTGCTTCTTTTTGCTCTTTTTTATCGTGGTACCATCCATTTGTCATTTGGGCTTTGTCATTTGTCATTAAATGATTCGGATGAAACCCAACAGTTGCCCAAATATCATCTGGGTATTTTTCGGCAAGTTTAGTGGCGGATTCGGAGGTCACAATCTGCGTGCCTACGCAAATCATTTTCACACCGGCTCCTCTCGCTCTTTTTATTACCTCTTCACGGTCTTTATCGTAAACCGGAAAATGAATATGTGTATGAGAATCAATTATTGACATAAGTTTGAGATATTTGCTATGCTATCTTTTGCAACAAATGGTTGCAATGCCTGAGTGCCGGCCGATTGTAAATCGGCTTGGGCGCAGGCATAGATTCTGCTCTTTGAAGGCGGCGAGAGGAACCCCTATCTGCACGTCGGTCCTCCTTACCCAGTATCCCGATCCTCTCGCCGCCCCAAAAATTTGGCGGGAGTACGTTGCTCTCGCCACTGTCTATCTCTATCCCTAAAATCCCCCCAACACACCAGTTGGGGGCTAATTATTCTAAACGAGGAAACAAAGCTTTTATCTTTTTAACTCGCAAAGTGTTTTTATCAGCCCAAACAATGCTTTGGGTAATTTTTTCGGCGGTTGCCGGTAAAAATGGCCTAATTAAAGAAGCAACATTGTCCAAAATCACCACCAGGGTATAAACGCTGGCCGTATTTTCCCAAACTCTTTTTTTATTAACATAGGCGTCGCCAAAAGCAATCAATTTCCAGATATCGGCTAAAGCATCGTGAAAGCGAAAATCCGATATGCGACCTTCGCTGGATTTTCTCGCCGCTTTGATTTCTTTTTCCGCCGTCTTGTCTAATTTATTTTCCTTGCCAATTCGGATTTCGCCAAGTTTTTCGCCAAGCGTGGAAACGCGGGAAGCAAAATTACCTAGGCCACTGGCTAAATCCGCATTGTACCGCTCCTCAAACTTTTTGTAGCTGAAATCGCCATCCTCAAAAGGCGGAATTTCCCGCAAAAGATAATAACGTACCGCATCAGCACCGTATTTTTTAACTAGCTCTGCGGGATCAATAATATTGCCGACGGTTTTGGAAATTTTTTGGCCGTCAACGGTAATAAAACCATGGACAAAAATAGTTTTTGGCAGTTTCAGGCCAACTGCCAGCAGCATGCCCGGCCAGATTGCCGCATGAAACCGCAGATTATCCTTGCCAATTATCTGCACATCTGCCGGCCAGTATTTTTTAAAAAGTGTTTCGTCGTTACTGCCAAACCCTAAAGCGGAAATATAATTCACTAAAGCATCGGCCCAAACATACATTGTTTGACTCGGATCGCCGGGAACCGGAACGCCCCAGCTCAAATCTGTGCTGGGGCGAGAAAAACTAACATCCTCTAATCCCTCAAGAATTAACGCTAATATTTCATTTTTTCTAGTTTTTGGAATGATTACTAATTTATCGCCAATAATCAGTTTTTCAATTTTGGAGGTGTAGCGTGAAAGTTTAAAAAACCAGTTTTCTTCTTCAATCACTTCTGGCGCTTTTTGATGATCTCTGCATCTGCCACCAGTTAAATCTTTTTCAGTAATAAATGCCTCATGGCCTACGCAATAAAGGCCACGATAAGTTTTTTTGTAAAGATTGCCTTTATCTGCCAAAGCCCGCCAGAACTTTTGGGCGCCTGGCCAGTGACGCTTCTGATCGGAGGTACGGATAAAATCATCCCAAGATAAATTCAAAATCTCTCGCAAGGCACGGAATTTAGCGGAATTTTGGTCTACTAATTGCTTCGGCGTCAGGCCAGCCGCCTCAGCTGCCCTAATTATTTTAACGCCGTGCTCGTCGGTGCCGGTTAAAAAACGAACATCATATTCTCGCTCCCGATACCAGCGGGCCAAAACATCCGCGTATAAAGAATCTAAAACATTTCCGATGTGGGCAGTAGAATTAACGTAAGGTATGGAAGTTGTAATGTAAAAAGTCTTGCTCATTTTATTACTATGACAAATGACAATAACGATGACAAATATTCGCTGTCATCGTCATGATTATAGTCACGATGCAACTCAAAGCCCGAGGCCGCGCCGACGCGATTTAGCACTAGACCAGTCTTCTAAGAGTACTTGAAAAAGCACGGCCACCGGCACGGCTAAAATTAAACCGACGAAACCAAAAACTTGGGCGCCGATCATCAAAGCTACCAAAATAACTACCGGATTCAGATTGGTGGTTAAACTAGTAACCGCCGGCACCAAAAGATGATTTTCTATTTGCTGAATTACAATAAACAAAATTAAAGCATAAATACCCAGAGTCAAAGAATCAGTAAGGCCAACCAGCACCGCCAAACTGCCGCTGAAAATAGGCCCTACATAAGGAATCATTTCAAAAATTGCCGCTACCACGCCTAAAAGCAAACTGTATTTGATACCTAAAAGCCAAAGCCCTAAAAATACTCCGAAACCGATTGCCAAACTCAAAAATACCTGACCGGCAAACCAACGGCCGATCTTAACCCGAATGCGGGAATACAAATCAATGACCCGATCTTCGTAAACGGACGGCACAATAGTAGACAAAAATTTTTCCACTCCGTCTTTACCGACTGTAAGATAAAAAGAAAGGACAAAGACCGAGGCGGTTAAGACCAAACTGCCCAAGAATTTGGAACTCACATCCAATAAAGAAGTGCCGCCGCTCAATAAAATATCGGCGATCTTCGTTAAACTTTGATTAATGCTTTCAATAGCCGAGGAAGCATCAATAAATTTAAAAACTGTACCGGAAATTCTGTCAAAACTGGCAAGCAGATTACTAAGTTCGGAAATCGCTAATGGCAAGATAGTATAAAGAATCAAAGCAATTACAAAAATAGCTATTAGGTAGATAATCAATGTTCCCAAAATCCTGGGAATTTTCTTTTTTTCCAACCGCGTAACTAAAGGATCAAGCGCGGCAGAAATGACAATAGCTAAAAAAAGCGCGATTAAAACATCGCGAGCGGCAAAAACAATCCAAGCTAAGAGCGCCACCAGAACGATTTTCCAGAGCGCCCCCCAGCTAACAGTCAAACCCTTTGGTTCCATCACTTACATTTAACTACAAAATCCTAAAAATGACAAATTGGAACAAAATCCCTTTTATCTTGATACGGCCCGATCATTGCTAAATTCAATTTTTCATTTCGGAAAATAAAATCCGCCACTTCCTTAATATCTTTGGCGGTGACGGCCTCAATGTTTTTAAGCAATTCTTCCGGCGTAATCATTTCCCGTTTTAAAACTTCCTGACCGCCATAATACATCGCTAAAGCATCAGTTGTTTCCAGTCCTAACATCAGGCGGCCGCTTAAATGATCTTTGGCGCGCTGTAAATCACCATCAGAGACAGCTTCGTCTTTCATTTTTTTCATTTCCTCCAAAATAGCAGTAATTACTGTATTAAGCTTGGAATGCTCAACGCCGGCGGCCACTGCCAAAAATCCGTGATCGGTAAAAAGATCAACGCCGGCATTCACGTAATACGCGGCACCCAGCTGCTCGCGCACCCGCTGGAAAAGCCGCGAACTCATGCCGCCGCCTAAAATATCCGCCAGCACCTCAATGGCATAGCGCCGCTTATCAAAAACATCAAATGCTCGGCAACCCAAAACCAAATGCGTCTGGTCGGACTCCTTAAACTTAATTAAAATCTCTGGTTGTCTCTGTTTCTCAATGGTTTTAATTTTTCCTGCCTTTTCACCAAGCTCAAGATTGGCAAAGCACTTCTCAATTTTCGGCAAAATCTCTTTTTCGCTGGCCGGTCCGGCCACTACAATCATGGTCGCTTTAGCCACATAATGCTCTTGGCGGTATTTCAAAAAATCTTCCCGGGTCAGCTTGCGGATAATTTCTTTCTTGCCGCCGACATCCCAGCCGGCCGGCTGGTCGCCGTAAAAACATTCCAAAATCAAATCTTGGACTTTCTTTTGCGGCATGTCTTCATACATATTTAGTTCTTCAATAACCACGCCTTTTTCTTTTTCAATCTCTGCCGGATCAAAAACAGGATTCAAATAAAGATCGCAGATAAGATCCAATGCTTTATCGGCGTGTTCGTTACGAACCTTGGCAAAATAACCGGTCCATTCCTGCGAAGTAAAAGCATTGTATTCGGCGCCCAAACCGTCCAGCTCCGCGGAAATCGCCAGCGCCGTTGGCCGCTTTTTGGTGCCTTTAAAACACATATGTTCCAAAAAATGGGAGAGTCCATTTATTGCTTTCGTTTCGTATTTAGAACCGGCTTCCACCAACACCAAAACCGTAGTAGCTAAATTGTCTTTAGGAGCTAAAATAACGCGCAAACCATTGGGTAAGGTAAGTTTTTCAAACATAAGAATTATTATACTGGGATTTTGGAGATTAAAACAGCCTTTAGTTAACCTTTGTCACCCCGTCGCATCAAGAATGTCACCTCATAAGGTTAACTGTCCGGTGTATTGACGCGTCACCACGCCGAAATCTCACGCCAAGTAGCTTAATTTTATTGTTTGTCTAAAAAAGCACGCAGAGCTTTATGTGCTCGGTTGAAGCCGCTTCATTTTACCGCTTGGCCAAGTTTTTCAAATTTTTCCCCAGCGAGAGCTCTTTCTATTACTTCCGAAAGTTTGGCGGTTTCCACACGGATTTGCTTCATGGAATCACGGTCGCGGACGGTGACGGATTTATCTTTTTCGGTCTCAAAGTCTATTGTCACGCAAAACGGCGTGCCAATTTCGTCTTGCCGGCGATAACGGCGGCCGATGCTTTGGGTTTCGTCGTATTCGCAGATGAATTTCTTAGTAAGATCTTCATGGATTGGGCGCGCGATCTTTGCCAGCTCCTCTTTTTTGGAAAGCGGCAGAACCGCGACTTTAATCGGCGCAAGCCAAAACGGAAACCTCATTACAACCCTAGTTTCTTCCTCGCCTTCGCTGTCCTCTTGACGCTTGACGCTTGACACTTGCTCCTCGTCGTACGCCTCCAGCATTGCCGCCAAAACGGAGCGGTCCACTCCCCAAGTCGGTTCAATTACATGAGGTAAAAATTTATTTTTCGGATTTTCTGGATCGGTGTAGGTTAAGTCCTGACCACTTTTTTCCTGATGATTCTTTAAATCAAAGTCGCCGCGGTAGGCAAGGCCATAAAGCTCCGAATTGCCGAACGGAAATTCATAATCAATGTCCATTGTGCGCTTGGAATAATGAGCTCGCTCGCTTTTCGGAACTTCCCGATAATGAATTTTCTTTTTGGAAATGCCCAAATGCTCCAGCCACCCCTTTATTTCATCAAACCAGTGGTCAAAATATTTCTCCCATTCTTTTTCTTTGACAAAATATTCTATTTCCATCTGTTCAAACTCGCGGGTGCGGAAAATAAAGTTGCCCGGAGTGATTTCATTGCGAAACGCTTTGCCGATTTGGGCGATGCCAAAAGGCAAACGCCTCCGCATCGTTTCTGTGATTAATTTAAAATCCACGAACATCGCCTGAGCAGTCTCGGGACGCAAGTAAACCACATTAGCTGCTTCTTCCGCGGACTTGCCCGCCGTAGCTTCAGCGGAGGTGGGGCCAAGAAAAGTCTTGAACATTAAATTAAATAATTTCGGCTTCGTAAACTCTCCGCCACAAGAAGAACAATTTTGCTCAACCTTGTCGGCGCGAAATCGTTCATGGCATTTCTTGCATTCCACTAACGGATCAGTGAAACTTTTAAGATGGCCGCTCGCCTCCCAAACTTTTGGATTCATAATTAACGCGGCATCAAGGCCGACAACATCCGTCCGGCTGTGCACAAACCGCTTCCACCACTCATTTTTAATGTTGTTTTTCAATTCAACGCCCAACGGCCCGTAATCCCAGGAATTTGCCAGACCGCCATAAATTTCCGAACCCGGAAAAATAAAACCCCGCCTCTTTGAAAGATTTACGATTTTTTCCATTAAATCCATACTACGCAAGTTATTGTATCACGATTCCCTGTTGAGAACTGACTGTGGGATCATCCGGCAAAGAAGTAGTAATCGGAAAATCCTTGCTGATTAAAATTCCGCCGGTGAAATCGTCAGTTGCTTTTAAAGTTGTTTCGCCAATAAGCGGCCAGTAATTACCGGCTTGCGACGGCGTCGCTTCAATCTGAAAAATCGCTTCCGGGGAAGGATCAATCACTCCTTTAGTGGCCGGAATTTTTTCAATCTGCCAAACAATTTCCTGCGTCCGCTCATTGTATTGCGGCGAAGCAAAACCGGTGCTTGTCTTCGTGATATTGGTCATTCGGACATTCGGTCCCAAAAATGCTTTAACTTCCGCATTAGAAACATCAGTTCCAAAATTCTGAATGCGCCAGTGAATTGTGTAATTAGTTGGTTTATTTACCCGAGGCGGAAATGGCCCTTGATTCAAAATACCGGAATCGGCGTCGCGGAAATAACCGCGAGCATCAACTTTTGTCTGGCCGGCAACTTTGGTTTCCAGCTTGGCAATACTAAGAGTCCTGGTTGCGGCTACGAATTGAGGAACGGTTGGAGATTCAATCTTGGCAGAAACTCTTAGAGTAAAGTTTTTATCATTAAGACGACGGATGGGGTAATCCGGCCGTACCCGCAATTCAAAACTGACCAGTCCGGAAGCGCCGGCCGGAATCAATGCCAATTCCGGAGTGTTAGCCACATTCCAAACTAACGTTTGATCAACGGAGCGGAAATGAGCAAATGTATTTAAACGGGAAAAATCAAACATAGAACCAATCAATTGGGCTTCTATTACGACATCTCTTAAGCTGATATCGGTATCGTTAGCGTAATTTAAAGTGTAATTTAAAATATCGCCCGGATAGGCAATAAAATCGGGGTCTTCATTTAAATTTATCTTTAAAGAAAGGGGTGAGGGTGAAATAGAAATAGTCGCGGTGCGCGAGCTAATAAGGTAAGATTCGCCAAGAAAAGTCGCTTTAATATTGATTTTTAAATCAAAGAAGGTTTCATCCGGCCCGATAAGATGGCCGGTGATTTTTAATCTGTTTTCCGACCCTTTCCGTAAATCCCCCAATAGCCACTCGCGGTTTCCGACATCCGGCGGCAAATCCGATTTTATAAAATTAAAAGTCGGGGGGTATTCTGCGATCAGCTGTAAATTGCGATAATCTTCCTGGGAAACATTTTTATAAAAAACTTCGGCCGTAAAATCTTCTCCGCCGAAAACTTTAGTCGGTGTGGTAACATCTAAAACCAGTCCAAGACCGTCAACGGCGATGTCCAGAGCTTTTTCTTTTTCAAAACTAGCGCCTAAAGAGGCGGGCAGGTAAATTACCGAGGCCTTAAAACGTTTAATGCTGTTCTCGCCGCTTATGACCATTAAACGAAAAAGCTCTTGAGATAAACTGCCGGGGCCAAGATTGCCAAGTTCCCTGTACTCAATGTTTTTTTGGGCTGATGACCCTAAAAAAACCATACCCTCCGGCAAACTTAATGACAGTCGGGCTTCTTTTAAAATGTTATCCGAGTTATTGCTGATGTTTATTTTCAGATCAAAAGGAACGCCAACTAAAACTTGTTCCGGAGCAACCAAATCAATACTTAATCCTCGAGCCGAACGAATTTGCAGCCAGAAAAAGATGCCGCCGCCAATCAGCGCCAAAACTACTAATGATGCAACAATGATAACTAACTTCGGTTTGTCAATCATTACTCTTCATTAAAACAATTTTGACAGAAATATTCCAGATTTTTTAGGGAAAAACTTAAATTGTTAACGCCGCCACAGCTCTGGCAGGAGGCAAATTTCGGATCAAAGCCGGCGGCGATTAAAATACCGTTTTCGGAAAGTTCGCCGCGGCTGATTAAATTCCAAACACCGGAATCCGGCTGAACTTCCGGACTTAAATATTTAATCAGCCGGAGAGCGCCCAACTGACCGTCAGACAGCCGGCCAATCCGCAGCGCATCAGCCACTCGCCAGCTATTTTTATTAACTAAACGGACCGACACTAAACTCAATGGCTCTAGATGGCTATTAAGCTTAGAGGTGATTTTTTTGACGCTTTTTGCTAATGCGGCAATCAAACCAAGATCGCGCGTAAATAAAAATACGCGAGCGTCTTCTTCGCCTACGACTTCTTTATCCAAAACCAACGCTTCAGTACAATATTCAATCACCTTTACATTATACAAAGAAAAATAAATTCCCCACATAACAAGCACGTAAAACGGATGTGCTTGTTATGTGGGGAATAAAGCTCCACGGCCTTATCCAGCCTTCGTAGCCGAAGCTACTACGGCGGAGTAGGCCGCCCGGGGTTTTCGACGAAGGAGAATAAAATACCGCGCATATTTGCGCGGTTTCACCCAGTAAAAACTTTCTCCAACATTTCGCGAGTGCACTCGCGGCCATGCTGAATGGCTTTGGTGATATCACCGGGTGTGCCTTTTTTAAAATCTCCTTGCTGAAATGAATCCAACATCAAAGTCGGTATATTAATTGAAGGCCTGATCAAGACCAAACGCTTAAGCGGTAAACCGACCATGTCTTTAGCAAAATCTATGAGGGATGCGCTGATTGATTTTCTCATTGATCCCAAAGAAGCGGCGTATTCATCCGGATAAACCCGAAACTTATACATCATAGCAAAGTAAGCAAGCTCTCGGTTAATGCAGCTATCCAAAAGAGTGGAAAAACGCTTCTTCAGCCTTTTATACCATATTAACTTAAGCGGGTTTATGGAAAGATGCGGCTGACTAGTATCAATTATTATAATGGTTTCAAAATCAGCGAAATGATCCAAAAAAATCTCGCAACCATCAGAATAAACCTGACTGCCAGCGGCTTCCGGCGGCAAAAGGCCGGGGAAACAACTGGATGCTTTAATTAAATGCCTAATCGTTTCCCGTCCCGCCTCATCATTGGAAAACTGACGGTTACTAACAATAATATTTTGCTCCAAGAGTTCGTCCCAGACAACGATTTCGCATTCTATTGATGATTCAATCAATCGGGAAACATCCAACTGACTTAAAAGATGATCTAAACCCTGACCGCTGTAAATCGCATTTTGAAAAGCGTTGCGCACCACATCCCATCGCCGAAAGATAGAATGCGGCCCGCTTTTTTCCACCAGTTTCCAGATAGTTTCCAAAGCTGAAGCGCCAGCAGCCACAAACTGGGCAGCATTTAAAGCCCCGCCGGAAACGCCCTGAAGCTTTAATACCGGCAGGCCCAGCTCTTCTATGGCTAAAAGACCGCCTGCCTGAAAAGCGCATTTAAAACCGCCGCCGGGCAACACAATCGCCAGCTTGCCGACATTCATAAAAGCAGCCCTCTTTTCCGGCAATCAAAAAGCTAACTAAATTATATCAATTTTTAGGAAAAATTCTATCCCAGATGGGAAACTTTTAGCTTTTTGGATTTTTGACGATTCAGTTTAGGAAGGCGGATGGCCAAAACTCCATTTTTAATCACGGCTTCGGCCTGCTCGGCATCCACTTCCTGAGGCAAAATTACCGATCGGGAAAACCTTCCCCAGTAACACTCCTGATAGAAATAATCTTCATCTTTAATGCGGCGTTCCCTTTCACGCTGTCCCTTAATGGTAACCGATTCATTAGTAATAGAAATGTCCAAATCTTCCGGTTTTACGCCGGCAATCGGCGACTCCACGATAATTTCTTCCGGAGTCTGATAAACATCAATAGTCAATTGGCCTTCGCTTTCTAATTCTTCTGCGGCGCCCTCTTTGGTTTTTAAAGAAGCGCCGGTTTTTGCCAATTCAACCTCAATTGATTCCTCGTTTAATTCTTTAGGTTTGAATTCGTCCATTTTTTAAATAAATTTTATTTTAAATGCTTTAATTTCTCAAAATCACTGAGGAGAAAGAATCCTACAATAATCAAGAAAATTACTGGGATGGATAACTCCTCAAATCTAATTATAAAGTAGTTAAAAACCGCGTGCAACAAAATAGCGATCGGCATCGCTAAAGCAATGGCCTTGCTAAAACTAATTCTTTTAGCAATTGAGAGTCCCCAATAATAGCCGACTATGCCGGAACTTAGAGTATGCAGAAGCGTGGCGCCGATAAAACGCAAAGTAGTCGTTTCCAGAGGTCCGGCGCCGCTTAAACTTCCTCCCAAAGACCGAAAAACAGAAGCCGTATTTTCCACCGCCGAAAAACCCAAAGCCGCCACAATCATATAAATCATTGCGTCTACCGGTTCATCCAATTCCTTGCGTCCCTTCACCACCAGCCAAGCGGCGAAAAATTTGAAAAACTCCTCAATGGTAGCCAGAAAAACAAAAGAAAGTCCGCTATAAAGATCAATATTGTACGCTTTGAGCCAATTATGAATCCAGATCTGAAACTGCAAAACAAAAATCGTGATGAAAGCGCCGGACAAGAAAGTATAAAAAATCAGTTTCTTTGGTTCGGGATGCCGCAAATCTTCCAGAAGATAAAAACTGAGCCAAGCAAAGCTAGGTAATAAACCAAGAATGGCGGGAACGATTAACTCCATTTACTTATCATTAGAACTCCTTTTTCGGTCATAGACAATCCTTCGGCATTACTCAGGACTGGTCCTTTGGCATTAATTAGGACTAGCCTCTGCCAAATTTCCTCGGTGATAAACGGTATAAATGGATGGAGTATTTTAAGAATGCCAATTAATAGGACGATAAGAGTCTTTTGCGCTTCTTCATCAGTGCGCGATTTAACGGCTTCAATGTATTTATCGGCAAATTCGTGCCAGACAAAATCATAAACCTTATGAAGCGCCGGCCCTAATTCATATTTTTCAATATCTTTTTCAACTTCGGATTTTGAAACCTTAAATTTTTCTAAAATTTCTTTATCGTCCTTGTCTGTTACTTTTAAATTTGAAGTTTGAAATTTGAAATTTCCGATTTTGCTCCAACAAAATCGGCTGATGTTCCAAATCTTATTAGCGAATTTTTTCCCCGCCATTACCGCCGCTTCATCCCAATGAATATCCTGTGTTCCCATTGATTGCCAAATAATTCCGAAACGGGTGGCATCTGCGCCGTATTTCTCAATCAATTCAACGGGATCAATGCCGGTTCCCAAACTTTTAGACATCCGTTTGCCTTCCTTGGTCAAAATCGTGGCATGAATCAAAACTTCTGGAAAAGGTGTTTCCTTTTGAAATTCCAGACCGGAAAAAACCATTCTTGCCACCCAAAGATTAATGATGTCACGCGCTGTAATTAAAATATTTGAGGGATAAAACCTATCGAAGTCGGACTTCAATAGGGCGGCGAAGGGCCAAAGGGCTGAAGAAAACCAAGTGTCCAGCACATCTTCTGACTGCACGAATTTAGCATCGCAATATTGGCATTTCGGTTCAGTCAAAGAAATAATCATTTCTTTACACTTTACAACTTCTTTTTCGTGCCCCTTCTTGGGCACGCATTTGGGTTCATGAAACCATACTGGCAGCTGATGCCCCCACCAAATCTGGCGGGAAATACACCAATCCTTAACATTTTCCAACCAATCAAAAAGAATCTTCTCAAAATTTTTCGGAATAATTTTTGTCTTGCCCGACTTTAACGCCTTTAAAACCATGTCCCGTAGGGACATCCCTAACTTTTTACTTTTTACTTTTGACTTTTGACTTTGTGAATGCTCCGCCATCCGCAAGAACCACTGGTTACTCAAAAGCGGCTCTAAAGTAGCGCCGCAACGGTAACAAACCGCAAGATTATGCTGGTAATCTTCTACTTTCTCCACTAGTCCCGCTTTTTCCAATTCTGTGATAACTTTTTCTCGCGCTTCCAAGACTTTCAACCCTTCAAATTCTCTGCCGGCCTCTTTGGTCATACGACCCCGTTCGTCAATGACCTGATACTGCGGCAATTTGTGCCGCTCGCCTATTTCCGCGTCCAAAAGATCGTGCGCCGGCGTGACTTTTACGGCACCGGTGCCGAAATTCATATCTATCTTCTCATCAAAGATAATCGGAATTTCACGATTTTGAATCGGCAATAAAACTTTCTTACCAACTAAACCTTTGTATCTGTTGTCTTTCGGATTAACCGCCACCGCCGCATCTCCCAACATCGTCTCGGGTCTTGTGGTAGCTACCACAAGCGCGGACTCACGCAGACTAGACGCGGATTTACGCTGATTGTTTCCGCGTTGATCTGTGAGACTTTCCGCGTTGATCTGCGAGACAAGAGGATATTTAATAAAATATAACTTTCCAATCTCTTGCCTATATTCTATCTCTAAATCAGACAGTGAGGTTTGATCTTTCGGACACCAGCTCACCACCCGCTTGCCACGGTAAATCAATCCTTTTTCGTAATAATGAATAAAGGCTTTTTTCACCCATTCGGCATAATCCGGATCCATAGTAAAGCGAAGGCGCGACCAGTCACAGGAGGCGCCGAGTTTTTTCAATTGTTCAATAATGATGTTTCCGTATTTCTCTTTCCATTCCCAGACTTTTGCAATAAATTTTTCCCGACCCAAATCCCAACGGCTAACGCCTTCTTTTTTAAGCTGTTTTTCCACCACATTCTGGGTAGCAATGCCGGCATGGTCCGTCCCCGGAAACCAAACGGTTTGATCTCCCCGCATCCGGTGATAACGGATTAAAACATCGCTGATGGTAGCGTTCAGCGCGTGCCCCATGTGAAGCGAACCGGTTACATTGGGAGGAGGAAGATGGATCGCGTATGTTTTTCCTTTGCCCTTCGTAGCTCCGCCTTGCGGGGCGAAGTAGGGTTCCCAAAGTTTATAAATTTTTTCTTCAGCCGCCTTTGGGTCGTAAGCGGAAGGCCAGCCATTCATATTTATACATTATGGCAAAATTTTTTCTAAAATTAAAATAGTCCCGCCAACGGCAAATTACCAGACAAAAATAATTGAAACCCGCTAGTGCGGGTTTATTTTATAAAGTTTGGTATATTCAAGCCAATCTTCTTCGACGGCTTTGGCCAATCTTTGCACGTGGCGATTAAAGAGTATTGTAAAAAGCTTCATACCTTTAGAGGCATCGAAAACATTTCTCACGCCCTGAGAGATCCTGATCAGATACTTTATCCTTACGATTTTAGCCTCTATATTTTCACCATCAGCTGATATATTTTTCACTTCTTTATTTGTACAGTCATTAATTTTTTCCATTCGCCGCACCAAAAACCACCATACGTAGCCACAATTTAAACCACTCAAAATCAGCAAACCCAAGAACGCCCATTGCAACCAATACATCCTTACCTCCCTAAAAAGGTTTGGAAGAACTGGGGAGATTATACTATATGTGACTGGGGGTGTCAAGCTTTTGAAGGTAAGATAAAAGCGTCCGTTAAGGACGCTTATTTCTATAAACGAAGAATTGGAGAAAAATAACAAAAGCCATTATCGCGCCGAAGCTTTGAGCAAAAGCGATAAAACTATCATTTTTTATCCAACCATAAACAGCCCAAGCGCACCAAGTCAGCAAACTAAGAATAAAAAATGGGAAGGATAGTCCTTCAGTGCTGGATCGTTTATGGTTTTTGTAAATCTGCGACCCCAAACCAATGCTGGCCAAAACCAAAGTGATAACCATTGCAAACCAGCCGACAGCTTCCGTCATTCCCTCTCCTAGAACAACCGCCGTAAGATTACCAAGGATAATCTACAAATTCAAATTGGCGTTTGCTTCTATCGGAAATTTCTTTTTACGAAGGTGCTGAATATACGCGGCAGCGGCGATCATCGCCGCATTATCGGTATTGTATTCGTGAGACGGACAAAAGAATTCCGCACTAATTTTTTTTGCCGCTTGTTTGAGCTCGCTTTGTAATTTTTTATTAGCCGAAACTCCGCCACAAAGCAAAACCGATTGAGCGCCAAATTCTCTGGCGGCTCGGATAGTTTTGCTTATTAAAACCTCCGCAACCGCTTGTTGGAAGGCTGCGGCCACATCAGCGGCAGCCGAGTCTGACTCGGCGGCAGCCGCGGACGTGCGCGGACTTAACGCAGACCAACGCAAATCTGCATCACGTAAATAATATAGAACGGCGGTTTTGAGACCGGAGAAACTGAAGTCATAATTTTTTTCTTTAAGCATCGGGCGAGGAAAATTAATGGCTTTAGCGTTGCCTTTTTCCGCGAGTTTGGCAATTTCCGGACCGCCCGGATAAGGCAGGCCCAGCATTCTTGCAACTTTATCAAACGCCTCGCCGGCGGCATCATCGCGCGTCTCGCCAAGCTTTTTCCATTTTGTCAGCGAAGTCATCTTGAGTAAAATCGTGTGCCCGCCACTAACTACCAAGGCAATTGCAGGAAACGCAATTGCTTTGCGTGAATCATGGGGAAGCCAGTTAGAATACAAATGGCCTTCCATGTGATTAACGCCGATCAACGGTTTTTTTATTTTTTTTGCTAAATTTTTCGCGAACTCAATTCCCTGCCAGAGCGCCGGCTCCAGTCCAGGACCGACGGTTACGGCAACAACATCAATAGAATTTAGAATATGGGATTTAGAATTTAAGGTTTTTAAAATTTTGGGAAGATTTTTAATATGTTCTCTTTTAGCAAGTGATGGAACGACTCCGCCGAAAGGTCTATGGATTTTTATTTGGGAAGAAACGATGTTTTTGAGAACTTCAAAACGAAGTTTTGAACCCTGAGCACGCCTGCCCCGCCTTGGCGGTGGTCGCAGGGTCCCTTTGCAATCAACTAAGGCGACGGCGGTATCGTCACAACTGGTTTCTATGGATAAAATGCGCATAGCTGATAGCTTATAGCTTGTGGCTTTTAGAGGCGAGAAATGAAAAATTAAAACAAGTAGTCCCGACGGGAATCGAACCCGTATTTTATTCGTGAAAGGAATACGTCCTAGCCATTAGACGACGGGACCATTATCAAATAATACATTGCCACCAGACGATAGGACCAATATATTTTGCTATAATAATATAGTACGACAAAAAGTTAAAGGTCGCGTCGTTAGATATTAATCATTATTTTATATGATTCCTTCTTTGGCATCTTTAGCTAATTGGGCTTTATTAATTCTCAGGGTTGTATATGGCATCATCTTTGTCGCCCATGGCTGGCCGAAATTTAAAGACCTAAAACAAAATGCCCAGAATTTTGAAATGATGGGCTTTAGGCCCGGCGCTTTTTGGGGAACAATCGTTGCCAGCGTGGAATTTTTCGGCGGTCTTTGTTTAATTTTCGGCTTCCTAACGCAGCTAGCCGCCATACTGCTTGCCGTCAATATGCTGGTAGCAACCTGCTGGAAGATCAGAAACAAACAACAATTGGTCGGCGGCTACGAACTTGATCTTATGCTCCTTTCCGCCGGTCTCCTTTTAGCCACCTTGGGCGGCGGCGTTTATTCTTTAGACAATTACTGGGCAATTAACCTTTATTAGAGGTTAGCCAATAGGGTATAGCCACTAGGAAAGTTTTGTATTTATAATTAACCCTAGTCGCTATACTCTAAACCCTAGTGGCTGAGTTATGTATCGTTTTTTAGAAATTCTGCCGGGAGCGCTAACCTGGCTTACATTAATTTTGATGTTCATTTTGTCATGGCTACTCCCATTGGGAGTAGCGGTTTTTATTATCATTTTTGATATCTATTGGTTCCTAAAAACTGTTTATTTATTTTTACATCTGCGGACTTCGTTTTCTAAAATGAAAGCTAATTTAAAAAGAAATTGGCCGGAACTGATGAAAAATCTTCGCTGGCAGCATATTTATCATTTGGTTATTCTGCCTATGTACCAAGAGCCCTACGAAATAGTCAAATCAAGTTTAACAAGTCTTTTAAAAAATAATTACTCAAAAGAAAAATTCGTCGTAGTGCTGGTAATAGAAGAAAAGGCCGGCGCAGAGGCCTATGCTATTGGAGAAAAAATCCAAAAAGAATTTAGCAATAAGTTTTTTAGATTCTTGATAGCCGTTCATCCTCAAAATCTGCCCGGTGAAATTCCCGGCAAGGGCTCTAATGAAACTTGGGCTATTAGAGAAGCTAAAAAAACAATCATTGATCCGGAAAAAATACCCTATGAGAATATTTTGGTATCAGTTTTTGATGTGGATACGCAGGTATTTCCCGATTACTTTAATTGCCTGACTTATAATTTTCTGACCTGCGAAAAACCGCAGCGCTCCAGTTTTCAACCGATACCCTTTTACATCAACAATATTTATCAAGCGCCGGCGCTGGGACGAATCCTCTCTTTTTCTTCAACTTTCTGGCACATGATGCAACAATCAATGCCCGAAAAACTGGTCACTTTTTCTTCCCACTCAATGCCTTTTAAGGCCTTGGAAGAAATTGGTTATTGGCAAACCGACGTGGTTTCTGAAGATTCCCGCATTTTTTGGCAATTGTATCTTCATTATAATGGCGACTGGCGGGTAGTGCCTCTTTTTTATCCCATCTCTATGGACGCCAATGTCGCGTCAGGATTTTTTAAAACTTTGATCAATCTTTATAAACAGCAGCGGCGCTGGGCCTACGGCGCGGAAAACATTTCTTATTTATTAACCGGCTTCTTAAAAAACAAAAAAATGCCCCTTCGTTCCAAAATTTTTTGGTCCTGGCAAATAATTGAAGGTTTCTATTCCTGGGCCACCTACTCTTTGATTATTTTTGCCCTTGGATGGCTGCCGCTGATTTTGGGAGGTCAGGCATTCGGCACTACGCTGATTTCTTTTAACCTTCCGCAAATTACTGGGTGGATAATGGCGCTAGCCGGCTTGGGAATTGTCAGCTCGGCTATTTTAAGCATCGTTCTCTTACCGCCAAAACCGCCGGAATTCCGCTGGTACCATAATGTCCTTTATGTCCTGCAATGGCTACTTTTGCCTGTCACTTTAATCATTTTTGGAAGCTTCCCGGCAATTGAAGCTCAAACACGGCTGATGATCGGCGGAAAATATCGGTTAGGATTTTGGGCGACGCCGAAAACCAGAAAAACAGCTTTACAAAACACTTAAAATAAGTTTATGTTAAAGGCGGCTTTTTGAGAGACGATATGGCCTACATAATTGCCGAGCCATGCGTGGGAGTCAAAGATACGGCCTGCGTGGCTGCCTGTCCGGTAGATTGCATCTACCAATTTGATGAAGTCTCCGGCAAACTGGTAGTCAGAGGAACAAACGGCATAATTACCAAAACTGTTGAGCCAAATCCGAATTTAACCAAAGAACAACTCAGTTCTCAGCTTTTCATCCAACCGTCAGAATGTATTGACTGCAACGCCTGCGTGGATCCCTGTCCGGTTGAGGCGATTTTCCCTGAACTAGAGCTTCCCGATCAGTGGCAAAAGTACATAGAGACCAATAAAAATGCTTTTACCTAACTGGTCTCTTGAAACCGCCGAATTCGGCGGTTTTTATGTGCCGAACTTCCGAACGAAAACCACGGCCGGCCTACTCCGCCGTAGT
>CAYJVO010000004.1:0-39690 GCA_964373675.1 uncultured Candidatus Saccharibacteria bacterium | reverse complement strand
CCATTTGGAGTTGACCTTGAGCGTCCGAGGCGACGCTGATGATGAAGTTGGGGTCAGTGGCAGTGTCTTGAAGGGCTAAGATGATGTCTTTGGCATCCGCGAAGGTAATTTGGGCATCTACTCCGGAGGTGTTATAGGCGTCTTGAAGATCAGCAGCAGCTCCGGCGCTAGTGGCGTCGCTGCCGCACTTCACTACTCCAGCCGCGTCAGTATCCAAGGTGTCGCAACTGGCTAGACCTTCTAGGACTAGCTGGGTATCTGAGTGAAGGAGAGTAGCTCGAAGTTGTCCAGTAGTAGTGGCAGTGGTGTCTCCCACGGTGAGGCCTCCGGAAATATAGGCGTTGCCGCCGGCACTGAAGATGGCTGAGGCAAAATTGGGACTGGAGGTAGCGACTGATAAAGTGGAGGTGGCAATAAAGGAGGAAGCAGTGGAAGTGGCTTCAATATTGAGGTTGCCTTTAAAGACGCCGAAGCCGGCGACCTCTAGAAGATAACCAAGAGAGGTGGTGCCAATGCCTAAGCGGAAATTGCTGTCAACAATCAGACGGTTTAATCCATCATTGGATTCCTGAATTTGAAAAAGATTAGCGGTTTGGCCAGAGGATGACCGGATAGTCAGAGGGATGGCAGTAGTAGTAGTGGCTTCAATAGCGACTTGAGTTGAACCCCAAGAATTTATAGTGGTGGTGCCAAAAAAAGAAGGACTGGTGGTGCCGGAGACGGCTTCCGATAAAATCGCAAAAGCATTAGAAGAAATTAATTGCCGAGGAGATAAAGTTTCAAAAGTGGAATTATCCGAAGAAACTTCTACCTGCAAATAAATCGTGTTATTGGTGTTGAAATCGTAAGTCAGCTGATTGGGATAGCCGTTGTCAGTGTCGCCGATATTAACATTAAAAACACCGCTCGTAACTGTGGCTGATACCGATGTGGGCGCCGATGTCGGCCAAAGACGGGTGCCGGAACCAACGGTTGCGTTGTCCCAAATTGAAAATTTGAAATAAAAAGTTGTGCCGGAAGAACTGCCCAAAAGATCGCCACCAGAGTTTGTTAAACGACCTTGGTAGCTGATAAATTTTGGAACGCCGGAAGCGGCGTAGGAAGTTTTAAAAATTTTTAAATTTTGAAAGTTAAAAACAAAAACCAGGCCCAAAATAAAAATTAAGGCAAAAATTTTCCGCAATAATAAATTCACATTATGGAGAGAGCCCATTTCTCATACATTAATAATTATACTCTTCTGTAATTAGGGATGTTTGTGGATAACTAACTCTTACAAAAAACAAAAAATCCCCCTTCAATTAAGGGGAGATTTTTGTGCCCGCACCTGAATTTGAGCCAGGGACCTCTGCAATCTGCCCCGCACTAAAATTTGTGGACGGTGCAGGGATCGAACCTGCGACCTCTCCGATGTGAACGGAGCGTTCTGCCACTGAACTAACCGTCCGTTTTTAGTGCGGGGTGTGAACCCCGAACAACAGCGGAGCTGTGTACGGGGCGCAGTGCAGCGCTCTAACCGCTGAGCTATGCGTACGGGTACGAACGGAGCGTTCTCCAGTTATTTAAGCTCAGCGACTGCTCCGACAACTTCCAGTTTCTTTTTAAGATCTTCTGCATCTTCTTTCTTAAGGCCGGTTTTTACCGACTTGGGAACGCTGTCAACGATGTCTTTGACCTCTTTCAAACCAAGACCGGTTGCTTCGCGCAAAACTTTTATAACTTGAATTTTCTGCGCGCCGCCGTCTTTAAGAACGACATCCCAAGCGGTTTTCTCTTCAGTGACCTCTCCACCGGCAGCGGCGCCTGCGGCGGCAACCGGCATTGCAGCGGAAACTCCGAATTTTTCTTCCATTGCCTTGACGAGTTCGGCTAATTCAGTAACTTTTAGATCACCAATTTTAGTAATTAAATCTTGATACTTTTCCATATGAATTTTAAGAATTTTTAACTTCGTTGTTTTCGACCGTTTCCCCCGCGGGAACGATTGGCGCGGCCATTGCGGCGGCGTTGGCTTCAGCGGTAGGTTGCTTTTTACTTAATTCTAAAAGTAAGTACAGGAAGGCTCGGAGTGGTCCTGTTGCTCCGCCCATGACTTGCGCCAGCAAAACTTCCCGGCTTGGCAATTTAGCTATTATTGTGAACTGATTGGTGTCAAGATAGGACTTTTCCACAAGGTCGTAAGCGCCCAAAATTTTAAATTCTTTCTTTTCTTTCGCCAGATCTTTGGAAAACTTGTACACCGTTGAGGCGACGGCATTTAAATCCTCTTTTGAAAAAACCGTGCCGACCTGCGATTCAAACTGCGAGGGATCAAAGTTCATACCGGCGGCCTTAAAGGCCAATTTAAGAAGGCGCTTTTTTACTACCTTAAAATTAGCGCCGAGTTTTTTTAAAGCATTTTTTAACTTGAGAATGGAGCCGGTATCCACGCCGGAAAAATCGGCGAAAATCAAAGACTTGCTGTTTTTAATTGCTTCCCCACTGGACTCAAGCTGTTTTTTCTTTTGTTCTTTAGTTAACGCCATATAATAAAAAACTGCGGTTTGACCGCAGAATAGGCCGATCCGAATCCACTAATTTATCCTGAGTTAACGAAGGAAATCCGAAGAACTTTTCGGATTAAATTCGGCATCTTCGGATAAAGTTCGGATTGTTTGGATCGGTATCTCCTCGAGAGGTCTTACTTTTTATGAATGCCCCTTGTCTGCGGATTATATAAACATTGTAAGCCGGGCCGCTTAACTTGTCAATGGGATATATTATGATAAATCTTTTTCAGTTCTGGCTTAATAATTCTCAAAGATTCCTCTAGAATCTGCCGCACCCTTTCCGCGCTCAAATTTAATTTTTCGCCAATGGCAGCCATAGTCATTGGTTGAATGTCGTCCAAGCCATGATACATTTTAAAAATCATCTGGTTGCGCGCTGATAAAACTTGCAGTGACTTTGAAATTTTAGATTTAAGCACTTCTTGATCATCCGTTTGTTCCGCTTCTTCATCCGGTCTTAAAAAAGCGCTGACCGGCTGGTCCTCTTTTTGATTGTTACGCCCATGACCTTTTTTCCCATACGGAAGGGAGGCAAATCCATTAAGAAGGTGCTCCGCAAATTGCACTTTGTCCACACTAACTCTTAGCGATTTAGCTAATTCTGATATGGTAGGACGGCGCCCTAATTGTGCCTCGTGTTGTTTATAGCGCGCATAAGCAAAAATTTTATTACTTATGTAATGCGGCTGTAAAAAGCTCAAAATGCAGTGTCTAATCCAATAGGTAGCATAGGTAGAAAACCTTGCTCCTTTTCGATGATCAAAAGCATCAACCGCCTTAATCAAACCCACGATGCCTGCATGAATAATATCTGAAATGGCGCAACGGTTTTTACGAGAATATTTAAAATACCACTTCGCGATCCAGATTACTAATCCTAGATTCGCTAAAATTACAGTCTCACGAGCCGCCACATCTCCATTTCTTATTTTTTCAAAAAACATCTTCAGTGCCTCTCTAGAAAGAGGGCTGGGCAAACGATAGTTTTTGAAATAATAGAAGTCCGCATCCCTGTCACGCCTCAAAACACCCATAGCATTCCTCCTATAGACAAATTTTTAAAGTACGTAAAAAGTCTACAGCACTAACCCAAAAATAGCAACGCAACGCTTCTTTTGGTGCGGGGCCGCCGCTACCTACTTTTTTCACGCCATTCTTGAATTTTCTTATGATCACCAGATAAAAGCACTTTAGGCACTTTCCATTCTATTCTCTTTCCTCTATCCTCTTTTCCCTCGAAAGTTTCTGGTTTCGTATAAACTGGATAACTTCCTTTTATCTCTTCTAGTGACTCGTATTTCCCCAAAACTCTGGGAAGGTAACGCGAAACTGTCTCAATTAAAACCGTTGCTGGCAATTCCCCGCCGGAAAGGACGTAATCGCCGATGGAAATTTCTTCATCGGCAATGTATTGAGCCACCCGCTCATCAACGCCCTCATAACGACCGCAAATGAAAATCAGCTGGTCATATTTAGAAAACCGTTTGGCGGTTTTGAAATCTAACTTTTTCCCACGCGTTGAAAATAAAATAGTCCTTATTTTTAATTTTTGCTTATGTCTTGAAACCTGACGCTTGATACTTGATACCGCTCTATAAATTGGTTCAACTTTAAAAACCATTCCGGGGCCGCCACCGTATGGCTTATCGTCAACCTGCTTGTGTTTCCCCGCCGCCCAATCGCGCAAATTGTGAACGGCAATTTTAATCAAGCCCTTTTTCTGGGCGCGTTTAAGAATGCTCTCGTTAAAATAGGAGTCAAAAATATTTGGGAATATAGTGATAATGTCAAATCTCATAGGTAAATTATAAACCAAAACCCCGCGCTTGCCCCATACATAACTTCTTATGTGCGGGGTATGGCGGGGTTTTGGTTTATTATTTTTTCAAAGGTTATTCCTCTGATCTCGGAGTACGAACTCCGCGAGTTGAACCTTCCGGCTCTTCAATCTTGAGGTTAACGCGGGCATTATTTTTAATGCCCACGATTCTCAAAAGAGACCGGATGGCCTTTGCCGTGGAACCTTGACGCCCAACGACTTGGCCCATATCTTGCGGGTTTACTTTCAAAGAAAGCAACACCCCCATCTCGTCTACTTTGCGATCAACCTTCACATCATCCGGATGATCAACGATAGACTTTACAAGATAATCCAGGAATTCCTGATCTACAGCTTTTGCCATTTCGTTATGAAATTCTATCAATTCTAACGACCTTTAAAAACTGATTGCTATTATAGCAAATGCCGACCCGGCTGTCAACCCCGCCCCAGATCGAGCACTGCTCGGCTCGGGGCGGGGTCAATCCTATGCCTGAGGAGCTACTTCTGCTGATTTTTCTTCTTTGGTCGGCTGGGAAACGCTGGTTTCGGCCGCGGGGGAAGTGGCCGGCGCGG
The DNA here is from genome assembly GCA_964373675.1 of uncultured Candidatus Saccharibacteria bacterium. Taxonomy (GTDB): domain Bacteria; phylum Patescibacteriota; class Minisyncoccia; order UBA6257; family WO2-44-18; genus CAYHXN01. The sequence goes on along the minus strand of CAYJVO010000004.1, from coordinate 34,746 downwards.
ATTCTCTCTTAATTTTTGGCTTTTTGTGAACCGGAATTTTCTTACCCTCAATAGCGCCGGCGGAGACCAATAAGTTGTGAACAGTGTCCGTGGGTTTAGCGCCGATTTTCAGCCAATGCTGTACCCGCTCTTTGTTAATCTCAAATTTGTCTTGGCTCGGATTGTACCAACCTAAATCTTCCACATTTTTTCCCTGAAGACGATGCCGTTTTTCGTCAACAATGACGCGGAAGGCTGCTTGATGTTTTTTGCCGATTCTCTTTAATTTAATAGCTAACATAACCAACAGTTTAGCAAAAGAAAAAATTAAGGTCAAAGGGTAAACCCCCGCACCTAATGAGTTTTTCTCCGACTATATTGGGGATTTTTTACGAAACTCATTAGGTGCGGGGGTAAAATATAGAGGGTTGAATAAACCCTCTGTTCAAGAAAGAGATTTTACATAACTGTAGATCATTACAGCTAAAGCCGCCAGAATCAAAAACACGGCAATGATGACGACTAACTCTATCGGATTCGGTTTCCACTTTCCGATTTTGTCTTCCATTAGTCACCTGTAAACGAACCGCTTGTATAGAACCTATCTCAAAGATATCTCCAGCCGCGATACGAGTCAAATACATTACTGTTTTACAACTTCCTCAAATTCCATTTTTAAAGAAAGCACGCGCGAGGTGCCATCTTCTCCCATTGTAATTCCGTATAAAATATCGGCCGCTTCCATAGTCGCCCGATTATGGGTTACTAATAAGAACTGAGTTTTTTGGGAAAAATCTTTGACAAGATCGGCAAAACGTTTGGCATTTTGTTCATCAAGCGACGCATCCACTTCATCCAGCACTAAAAATGGCGGCGGGCTTACGGAAATCAATGCAAATAAAGCGGCGATGGACACTAAACTTTTTTCACCGCCGGAAAGCATATCCAAACTGCTGATTTTTTTTCGCGGAATGCTGACTGCGACTTCCAAACCTCCGTGATCCACTCGGTGTTCTTGATCCGCATCCTTCCCGTCAAAGGCGGACCCGCCTTCGGCGGATAATTTCTCCAGCTCCACTTCTTCCGAAGCCAATCTCTCTACTCTATCCTCTTTCTTCTCTAAGCGAAGCTGAGCCCGGCCGCCGCCAAACATCAGCCGGAAATAATTACTGAATTGTTCGTTAATGGCTTTGAGTGATTTGTTAAATTCATCATGGATCTTTGCATCCAGTTCTTTAATAAGAAGCGCGAGATCGTTGGAAGCCTTCTCTAAATCATCCGATTGCTTAGTTAAAAAGTTGTAACGGGCTTCGGTTTCCTGCGCTTCTTTCATCAAAGCCGGATCCAGTTCGCCGATGCTGGCCAAATCACCGCGCAATTTCAGCATTCTTTTCTCTAAATCTGAAAAATTAATGCTTTCTTTAAACAGAGACGCGAATTCGGAAATTTTTCTGCCGGCTTGGGCGGCAAAATTCTCTAACTCTTGGTAGCGAATATTAATGCGCTCCTGATCAAATAAAAGTTTGTTTTTCTCATTTTCTAATTTCTGAATTTCTTCTTTTTTGGTCTCTACGGCCTCAAAAGCTTTTCTAAAAACCGCATTAAAGCCCCTTAATTCCTCGGTGAATTTTACTTCGGCAGAATTTAAATCACTTAGTTCACGGTCAATTTCGGTCAGCTGAGACAACAGTTTGTTTTTTGATTTTTCCAATTCTTTTATCTTGGAATCGCGATCAGTTTGATCTCCGGCCAGCATATTTTCAATCTTTTTTACTAAATCAGAAAGCGATTGGCGCGCTGCCGCAAAATCCTTTTCTTCTAAAGCCGACCGAATGGCTCGGCGGACCTCTTCCAAAAGATCTGCCGCTTCCGCGGCTCTGATTTCTGATTTTGGCTGACGCAATAAAAATTCTATCTGCGCCTCCAAACGCCCTAATTCTTTTTGAACTTGCGATTTGCGGTTAAAAAATTCCGTCTGCCTCTTTCTAAAATCCTCAAAATCCCGGCTGCCCTTAGGACCGGATTTCTCCACCTCTGTTAATTCTGTTTGCAGTTGTTTTAATTCTTCTCTTTTCTCTTTTCCTCTATCCTCTATCCTCTTAAGCTGCGGTTCTAGTCCTTTCTGTTCCTTTTCCAATAAACCCGATTTACCGCCGAAGTACTCCTGCTCCAAACTGCGTAATTCTTGTTCTAAGTCCGACTGCTTTTCCCATTTGGAAGCCTGCCGACGCAAAAGCCGCAAATGCGGCCCAATCTCCTCTGTTAATGCCTTAACCTTGTCTAAATTAATCTTCGTATTTTCCAGCTTTAGTTCAGCATCGTGTTTTTTGATTTGATACTGCCGCAAACCAAGCACTTCTTCAATCATAATACGCCGTTCTTTTGGAGCGGCCTGCACAAAAATATCACTATTGCCCTGATTAACGATGGTTAAACCTTTGGTTCCCAATCTTGCTTTGGCAAAAAAATCTATAATATCTTTAAGCCGCACTTCGGCATTATTTAAAAAATACTGGGAAGTCCCATCGCGGCTCACTTTACGCGTAACGGCCACCTCATCATAATCAACCGGAAAGAATTTGCTTGTGTTGTCAAATACCATGGTTGCCTGCGCCATTCCCATTCGTGGTCGGTGGGGCGTGCCGGAAAAAATTAAGTCCTCGGCTTTGGCGCCGCGGATATTTTTCGCTTCCCGCTCGCCTAAGAGCCAGCGGATGGCGTCAATAATATTAGACTTGCCGCTGCCATTTGGACCGACGATGGCCGTAATGCCAGCCGGAAAATCAAGCGCGGTTTTGGATGCAAAAGATTTAAAACCCGATAATTCTAATCTCTTTAAATACATAGAACCTATCTCAAAAATACTCCCGGCCGCGATACTAGTCAATTAAAAAGCCCACTATTGTTTAGTGGACTCAAAATTTTTTATTAATTCATTCAGCATTTCTCCGCTTAAGGTCTCTTTTTCTCGTAATTCTTTAAACAAAGAATCTAACAACCCCTGATTTTCATTCAACAGCTTATAGGCCTCTCCCTCGGCTGCCTCTAAGAGCTTCTTTATTGCTTCTTCAATAATCCGCTTGGTTTCCTCCGAGCACTCAATAATCGTGCGTCCGCCTAAAAATAAAGTTTCTTCTCGGCCGAAAACCGTAGAACCGATGCAATTGTCCATCCCCCATTCGCAAACCATTTTCTTGGCGATCTCCGTAGCAGTTGCAAGATCGCTTGCAGCTCCGCTGGAATAATCCCCGAATTTCATTTTTTCTACCACTCTTCCTCCCAAGGCGACGGCCAAATTATTTTTCAAATTCTTTTCGGTCTTAATGTACTCCTCCTTATGATAAAAATGAGTGGCGCCCAAACTTAAACCTCTGGGAATGATCGTCACTTTGCGAACCGCCGATTGTCCGTTCAAAAAGTATCCGACCAACGTATGCCCCAACTCGTGATAGGCGCACCGCTCCAGATCTTCCGACGACAGTAATATGTTTCTTTTGGCACCTAAAGCAACTCGGTCAATTGCTTCGTAAAAATCGTTTTGAGAAATCAAATCGGCTCCCCTTCTTTTAGCTATCCTACCGGCTTGGTTAATAATATTTTCTAGGTCAGCTCCCGATGCTCCCGGTGTTTCGGACGCGATCTTTCTCAAATCAACAACCGGATCCAAACTAACATTGCGAACATGAACTTTTAAAATTGCTTCTCTGCCATTAATATCCGGCAAACCAAACATTATTTGGCTATCAAATCGGCCTGACCTTAACAAAGCCGGATCCAAAACTTCAGGACTATTAGTCGCGGCCAGAACAATCAAACCTTCAGCGGAATCAAAACCGTCCATTTCCGCTAGCAAAGCATGAAGCGCCTGATCGCGCTCATCGTTGCTTCCGTTGGTGGAAAGAACGTGCCGCCTTGCGCCAATAGCGTTAATTTCATCAACAAATATGACGCAGCGGCCGTACCGATTGACGCAACGCCGCCCGGTTGCAAAAAGATCCCGCACCCGAGCTGCTCCTACGCCGACAAACATTTCAACGAAATCCGATCCCCGAATACTTAAAAAAGGCGCCTTGGCCGCATTAGCAACGGCCTTCGCCATCATCGTCTTGCCTGTGCCAGGCGGACCGACAAATAAAACTCCTCTGGGCGGCCGCGCAACAGTTTTCAAATATTCTACTGGATTCTCCAAATAAGTAATGAGGTCTTTAACCTCTTCCTTGGCTTCGTCACAACCCGCTATGTCCTCAAATGTTACTCCGGGCCGTTCAATAATAAGCTTGGCTTTACTCTTGCCAAAATCAAAAACGCCATTAGAACCGGATCGGTTGGCAAGCATGGGTCGCCAAAAAAGAAAATAAATCACTGCCAAAATGACTACCCAAGGCAAAAAGCTAAGCAAAATGTCCCCCCAGCCGGAGCCGTACCGGACTTCCACATTGATGCCTTTCTCAACAGCTCTTTTTTCCAAAGCAGCTGCGTCTACAACATTCGCCCATACCTTGACATTATCCTTTAAATCCGCATAAACCGTTCCGCTGCCGCCGGCAATAATCAGTTTCTCTATTTTGCCGTTTTCCAATGCGGCGTAAATTTCGCTAGCCGGCACTTCCTTTCTTGTTTCGCCTCTGCCCGAAATATTGGCCAGAAGAAAAATAAAAACCGCCATTATCACAATCCAAAGCCAAGGCATTTTAATTTTCGGCCGATCGCGATCATCGTCCATTGCCAATCCAACAAACTGTAAAACAGCTTCTAAAATTTAAGCACAATAATAACCGGCTTACAATTGCGGTAGCCCTTTGCGCGCCGCGTCTGTCTCTGCTTCTTGTTTGGAGGCGCCGGTGCCAGTAGCCAGCAGTTGTTCACCTAAATAAACACCTACCGTAAAAACCTTGGCATGATCCGGTCCGGTTTCCGACAAAACTTTATAGGTAGGCGTGATCTTATTAGTGGCTTGAATCTTTTCCTGAAGGAGACTTTTGGCGTCTTTGTAAAGGCCTTTTTTAATTATTTCGTCCAAATAAATCATAATGATTTCTATAACCATTTTTTTGGCTTTCTTATAATCACTATCCAGATAAACTGCGCCAATAACGGCTTCCATGGCATTCGCCAAAATTACGTCTCTAGCTTTACCAGTATCTTTGGCTTCACCGCGAGACAAAAGAATTTGCTTTTCCAAATTAAGATCGCGCGCCACATCGGCCATCATTTGATAGTTAACTAAAGCAGCCCGCAGAGCCGTAAGCTGGCCCTCCGGATAATCGGGGAAGCGATTATAAAGTTCCTCGGTAACTGCTAATTCCAAAACCGCGTCTCCCAAAAACTCTAATCGTTCATTATGAGGCAATCCCCACTTGGGGTTTTCATTCAAATAAGAACGGTGGGTTAACGCTTCTTTTAGCAAGTTCTTGTTTTTGAATTTATAGTTGAGAGATTTTTCTAATTTAGAGAGATCCATGCGATAGAAGAATACAGAATTTAGAATATAGGATTTAGGGAAAGAAACGATCCCTAAATTCTACATTCTATATCCTAAATTCTATTTATTTTTTTATTCCTTTGGCACTTCTTTAATCCTACCCGACTCCACTAATTGTTTGTATATGGTGCCGAGAACGCCGTTAATGAATTTTCCAGAATTGGGGCCGCCGTAATTTTTAGAAATCTCAATCGCCTCATTAATAGCCACTTTGGGAGGAACTTCGTTGGGATCGGCATATAGTAATTCATAAAGTCCAATGCGCAAAGCATTGCGATCAACTACGGCGATTTGTTCCAGGGGCCACTCAGGCGCGGCTTTAACAATTATCTTATTCAACTCGTCTAAATGATCAATGATCCCCTTCGCTAATTTCCAGGCAAATTCTGGCTCATCAATTCCCGGAGCAAACTCGGCCAAATTGCGCTCTAAAATTTTACTAAAATCGTTTTTGCGATGATAAAAGTCCCATTCGTAAAGAGACTGAAGAACAACAGAGCGAACTAATTGACGGGTAGCCATATTGCAAAATTTCTAATTGTTCTAATTTCTAATTGACCTAAACAAATCCCAATGACTAATAACTAAATTATTTAGCAATTGGTGCTTGGTCATTGTTTAGAAATTAAATCAATTAGGTTAATTAGAAATTTAAATGAACAGAAGAACTAATGAAATCACTTCTTCTCATACGTCCCACATTGGCTACACACTCTATGAGGCAGTACGGGTCCTTGACAATTTGGACAAACAAAAATACTTGCTTTTTTAAGAGCAAGGTGGGACCGGCGACGGCCTACTTTTGATTTAGAATGATGTTTTACTGGTACGCCACCCATGCTTTAGAGCGATTAGCGGTTAGGGTCTAGCGATTAGGGGGGCCTAGCCGCAAAACCTTATACGCCAAACGCTACACCCTAAACGCTAATAAAGTTTTTAATAAAAGTCAACCGGTGCAGGTTACAGGGACCGTGTTTGTTGATGGCGGCAAGGTGCGCTTTGGTGCCGTATCCTTTATGCCGGTCAAATCCGTATTTTGGGTATTTTTTGTGACATCGCCTCATTAAACGGTCACGCCGCACCTTGGCGACAATGGAGGCGAGTTTTATGCAATTATATTTTTCATCGCCGCGCACTACGGTGCGAACTAACAACTTACGGCTAATAACTAACGACTTATGTAAATACAACCCACCATCTAAAACAATTTTAAATTTCCGGGTCATAAGTCGTTTGTCATTAGTCATTAGTCGCCGGATGGCACGGGTTGCTGCCAAATTCGCCGCTTGAGAAATATTGATGCGGTCAATCACTTTTGAGTAAACCGAGGCAGCGGCATAAAAAATCTTGGGGTGGTTTTTAACGTAACTAACCCATTCTTCTCTTTGTTTCACGGTAAGTTTTTTAGAATCTTTAAGTTTGGTCTTATAATTTGTCATTTGCCTGCCTGCCGGTAGGCATGGGATTTTGAAATTTACCGGAACCGCAACAGCGGCGACGGTTACAGGTCCTGCCAGCGGCCCTCTGCCCACCTCGTCTATTCCGATTAGCCATTTGCCTTTCACATTAATTATCCTACAATAAATCCAGTTTCTTGAGGGACGAATTATGAGATTAGTGCTTGTCGTCGTTATGGCTGTCCTAGCCAACGGCTGCGGTTTTTTCGTCAATGTTAAAAATCTGGAAGGAATGGAAAACGGACCGTGGCAGATTGATCCTGATTTTGCTAAAAACCAAAAAATAAGCGCGGCTCCGATGCGTCCGGAGGAAATATATGAATCGTACGGCAGCATTCAGATCGTGGCCTTCGGCGACGCCTACAGCAACGGCACGGTGGGCCTCAAATCCTCCGACCAGGCAATTTTTGGATCGGCAGTCCTATTACCCCCCTATGCCGGTAGAACATATCTGATTACCGCAGGACATATTGATGGTAATTTATTCCGCATCAAAAAAGTCTACGCTTACTTTTCTCATACAACACAAGCTCCGCCAGAAGTTGAACTGATCATTGTTGATAAAGTTCTGGACTGGGCCCTGCTTCGTATTAAAAATCCTTCCTTCATTCCTCCGAAACCCGCTCCTCCGATCGGCAGTTCCGAATTTTTAAAACCCGGCATGATAGTCGTCGCCATCGGTTCGCCGTTTGAATATCAAAACTTCGTCCGCAGCGGCTGTGCTAACAACCTGGACCTTGGCCGAAATTATGACTATAAACAGCCGCGATTAATCGCGCATCAATGCCCGATTAATCCCGGTGATTCCGGCAGCGCCTTATATGACGGCTGCGGCAATCTAGTCGGCATCAACGTTATGGGCAAACCGGGACCGAACTGGATCTCGCTTGCCGTGCCGATTGAAGATGTGATACGCAAGCTGCGCACCATTACGACAACCGGTTATGTCCAACACGCGTACCTGGGATGCAAAATGTGGCAAAGCTGGGATTTAAGCGATCATGATCTATCTATGGTTGAACTGAAGCGGCCGGAACGGCGCGGCATCGTCATTACCCGCATTGAGAAAGATTCCCCTGCTGAAAAAGCCGGCCTAAAACCGGGCGACGTAGTTCTGGAATATAACGGACAAATCCCAAAAAACTACCGCGATATCAGTCGTTATATCATTTGTGAATGTTCCCCCGGCGGCACCGTAACATTTAAAGTTGACCGTTATGGACAAATCGTGGAAGCAACCGCTGTACTGACAGCAAATCCGATAAAAGATTAAATCGTTTTATCCTCCGATGACCATCGGGGGATTTTTAAAACCAAAAGCATTGCTTGATTTTAAAAATTGTGCTAAAATAACCGCAGTTTTTTAAAGGGATAAAAATGACGCGACTTTGGGTTACGCTTACTGCAATTCTCACTTTGGTTGCTTGCGCTCAAATTGAAACGCCGCGAGTCAGTACCGCGGATACAGAGGATAAAAACCAGCTGACTTTAGAACAATCAATTGATGCCGAAGCCGACTACGCGGCGCGCATTTTTATAGAAGATTCTCGCGGCGGTTATTGGACAATGTCCGGGTTTTTTTATCAAAAGCAAAAACCCTACGTTATTACTGCTGGTCATATACAAAAGGTGCAAGACGACATTTTCAGAATAACGGTTCAATTTAAATACTCCCCGATTGCTTGTGAGGTAAAGATTATTAAAGTTGATCATCAGAAAGACATTGCCGCTTTGGCCTTGCCGGAAAATTTTGTTTATAAAGGTCGTCAAATCAAACTTGGCGATTCTGCTTATCTTGTTAATGGGGAAAAAGTGATTACTATTGGGTCTCCAGAAGGAATTCCTTATTGCTGGAGTAAGGGCCAAATACTAAAAACCGATTATAAATGGCCGAAAAAAGACCTAGTAACCTGTTTTACTCACAATGCACTGGCGATGCACGGCAGTTCTGGGGGTGTGGTGCTTAATGAACGGGGAGAGTTAATTGGAATGGACATCGGCGGCCTTTCCAGAATTGCGGTTAATCAAAAAACTGGGGAACAGGAAGACAAGCCATTGTCGGAATATGCGATTTCAGTCCCAGTAAACGAAATTAAAATTTTCTTGGCGTCTCTGAAATAAGAATGTTCTTGAATCTCGCCCCACGGCGAGATTTTTTATCCCACACATAATTTCGGGTGTTAAAAACCTCGAAGCTACTCTAAATTATGTGTGGGATTTGTTGCTTTACTTGCGGCCCTACATTAAAATTCATATGAAATGTCTAAATTCGTTCACCTTCATACTCATTCGCACTACTCTCTGCTGGACGGCTTGGCAAAAATTGATGATCTGGTGGCGCGCGTCAAAGAACTAGGAATGGATTCGCTTGCCATCACCGACCACGGCAATGTCTACGGCGCCGTAGAGTTTTATAAAAAGGCGCGGGCGGCCGGCATCAAACCGATTTTAGGCATTGAAGCGTACATCGCGCCCAGTGATCACCGCGACAAAACACCCGGAGCCGGAGAAAAATATTATCACCTGATTTTGCTCTGTAAAAATCTTACCGGCTGGAAGAACCTCCTTAAATTAATAACCAAATCCCACCTGGACGGCTTTTACTACAAGCCGCGAATGGATAAAAACTTGTTAAGGGAGCATCGAGACGGCCTGATGGCGCTATCGGCCTGCCTCTCGGGAGAAATCTCCCGCCATCTCTTAGCCAATAAACCGGCTGAGGCGGAAAAAGTGGCCTTGGAATATATGGTGATGTTTGGACAAGGCAATTTTTTTATTGAAATCGGACACCATCCGGGAATTAAAGAAACCTCAAAAATCAGGGACGCGTTGATTAATCTTTCCAAAAAGACCGGCGTTCCTCTGGCGGCCACGCAGGACATCCATTATTTAAAGCGCGATGACGCCGAATATCATGATATCCTACTCGCCGTTCAAACCGGCAACAAATTGGCTGATGCCGACCGACTCACTTTAAAAGATGATGATTTTTCCATGCGTTCGCCCGAAGAAATGACGGAATTGTTTAAAGACTTGCCGGAAGCAATAGAAAATACCACTAAAATCGCCAGCCAATGCAATGTGGAATTGGAACTTGGTCAAGTACGGCTTCCCCGATTTCCGCTGCCAGAAGGTGAAACTTCGGCTCCGCACTACCTGCAAAAACTAACTATGGAGAAACTTACAAGCCGATTTCCCCAACCGGCGCCGGAAGTTCAAAAACGATTGGAGTATGAGCTGAAGGTGATTGAAAAAACGGGTTTTGCAGATTATTTTCTGATCGTTCAGGATTTTATAAACTGGGCAAAAAATCGCGGCATTGTTGTAGGGCCGGGACGCGGTTCGGCAGCTGGCAGCCTGGTTTCTTATGTTTTAGGCATTACGGATGTAAATCCTTTAAAATACGACCTGCTTTTTGAAAGATTTTTAAATCCGGACCGCGTGCAAATGCCGGACATTGACGTGGACATAACTGACCGCCGGCGCGATGAGGTATTTGGTTACTTGCAGGAAAAATACGGCCGGGATCGAGTGGCTCACATCATCACCTTTGGCACTATGGCAGCCAGAGCGGCAGTAAGGGATGTTGGCCGGGCTCTGGGTATCAACTACAGCTTCTGCGATAATCTGGCTAAACTTATACCCTTTAATTTTAGTATTCAGCAGGCGCTGAAAATAAACGAGGTGGCCGATCTTTACCAAAATAATCCCGATGCCCAAAAAATTTTAGATGCGGCCAAACATTTGGAAGGCATTGCTCGGCATGCCTCAGTGCATGCCTGCGGCACAGTGATTGCCGGCGAACCGCTCACCGAATATCTGCCGCTTCAACGGGCTCCGCAAGACGAAAATGTAATCATTACCCAGTTTGAAATGCACAGCGTTGAAGATTTAGGACTTTTAAAGATGGATTTGCTGGGACTGAAGAACCTGACAATCATTGAAGATACTTTACGGCTCGTTCAGGAATACTGCGGAGAACCTATTGATATTGCCGGCCTTCCCCATCCAGACAAAAAAACTTTTACCCTGCTTCAAACCGGCGATACAACCGGCATTTTCCAGCTGGAATCTTCGGGGATGCGCCGCTATCTCAAAGATCTTAAACCAACTGAACTGGAAGATATTATTGCTATGATTTCTCTATACCGGCCCGGTCCAATGGAACTCATCCCCGAATATATTGAGCGCAAACAGGGCCGCAAACCGGTTGTCTATCTTCATCCCAAATTGGAAACAGTAATGAAAAACACTTACGGCATCATGATTTATCAAGAACAACTTATGAGCGCGGCCAGAGTTTTGGCAAATTTTAGTCTTGCGGAAGCGGATGTTCTGCGCAAAGCCGTAGGCAAGAAAAACAGAAAGTTACTGATGGAGCAAAAAGAAAAATTCATCAGCGGCTGCCTGGCCAATGGCGTATCCAAGGAAACAACGGACAAATTCTGGTCACTTATTGAACCCTTTGATCGCTATGGCTTCAACCGCTCGCATGCCGCTTGTTATGCCACTATCGCTTACCAAACGGCTTATCTGAAAGCTCATTACCCGATTGAATTTCTTACCAGTTTATTAAATGGGGACTCCGGAGATATAGAAAGGATTGCTTTTTTGGTGAGCGAAATTAAAAAAATGGGTATTAATGTTCTGCCTCCTGATATTAATAAAAGCTCGGCAAATTTTACGCCAGAGAGCAATGCGATCAGATTTGGTCTGGAGGCGGTCAAAAATGTGGGCAACAACATTATCAATGCCGTGATTGAAGAACGGCAGCGCGGCGGGCCATTCGCCAACCCTAGCAATTTCCTCCAGCGCATCCAGCATAAAGATCTCAATAAAAAATCCTTGGAGAGTTTGATAAAATCGGGCGCTTTGGATTCTTTGGGAATAGAACGAAACGCCGGTTTGGCGAATCTGGACGATATTTTGAAATTTAACAGCGCGATTAAAAAAGAATTGCGCAGCAACCAAAACAATCTTTTCGGATCGGCAATCCTGGCTAATTCCCTGCGGCTAAAACCGGCGGCGCCGGCAGCGCCGATAGAAAAACTGTCTTGGGAAAAAGAACTGCTGGGTTTGTATGTATCAGACCATCCGCTCAACAGCTATCGCGTAAAAATGGAAGCGGCAAAAACGCGTCCCATTAAGGACTTGCTAAACTCCAAGAGAGAAAATGGTGGATCTTTAATTGGCGGCATAGTCGGTAAAATCCAAAAAATCGTTACGAAGAGCGGCCAGCCGATGATTTTTGCAAAAATTGAAGACTTCAGCGATGCCATTGAAGTACTGGTATTTAATGACGCCATTCAAAAAAATCCGACGGTCTGGCAGGAAAATAAAGCTGTATTAGTAGCCGGCCGATTGTCGCTCCGCAACGGCGAGCATAAATTCATCTGCGACACCGCAAAGGAGCTCTGAGAGGCCCGGTTTATTTATCTTTCTTTTTTTCCTTCTTCTTTGAGACTTTCCCGCTGTTCTTCTTCATATGCTTCACGTACATATGCTGCATTGCTGGCACAACTTTCTAATTCTTCCGGACCTAAGATATATCCCGCGTCTTCTACCATCCACCGCCCAAGCTTCCTCTGTTCGTAACTAGAAAGAAGGCCACCTAAGCATCCAATTACTTGAGTCAGATCTCCTTCGGCTTCCAACTCCTTGCCCTCTCTAACGGTTTTGATAACACGTTTATAATTCCCCGTTAAGTTACTTAGTTTTTCTTTCGTTTTGGGATCAAGTTTTTCCGGCGTTTCGATAATATCCACGTAGACGTTCAGCATGTTATCTAATTTGGCCAGTCCGCTTTTTGCAATTTCGGGATTTGTCTTTTCCATTTGCTTCAGGTCGTGCACAAAAACGCTAAGATCGGCGTTAATTTTATTCCATCGCGCTTCAACTTCTTTTTCATCGTATCGCGTTTCCAGTCCATAAATCCTTTTTCCTTTTTCAATATCCTTCTCCGGAATTTCCGGATTTTCTGGTGATTTCATCATACAACCAAGCTTACACCCCCCCCCAAGCCGTCAAGGGATTATCCACAATCCGCAAAAAATCCCGAAGCCCATATCTCTGGTGCTATCATATATGATAGCGGTATGTTATAATCAAAGCTATGAAAAAAGAGGAACAAAATCATGGCTTAATGGGGCGTGCGGCTGACAAGTGGTCGGAACAATTGTGGGATAAGCTAGTAAACGAGATCTCAAAGGTGGGCGAGGAGAAGGAAATAAAGCGCATCTTAGAAAAATTGATAAGCGAGGACGAAAAGAAAATGATTCTAAAACGCTTGGCGGTCGTCGCTTTAATCCGAGCCGGAAAATCTTACAGAGAAATCGGCGAGATTTTATGGTTATCGCCAAATACCGTAAGCACTATCAAGAAAAATATCTTTGGTGATCATAAGCATTATAAAAGTTATCTTGCTTTTTATGGAGGCCCAATGAAGTGGAGTAGCGGAATCAGAATGCCAAAGACCTTCTTAGAGAAATTATTTAAAGACATAGATATTAAAGAACTCATCACTAATCCTCCGCGTCCCCGCGGCATTGGAATTAAGGATAGATAAAATTAATAGATTCTTATCCCGATGCTATCATGCATGATAGCATCGGGATGTTTGTGTTCAATGAAGGGCGCGCAATTAACGCTGATTGGAAAAAGTGGGTCGGCTGTCTTATAATTGTCTTTATGGCTAACGACGAGAAAAAAATGCGGGATCATAGAGAAATCGGCCAAGCGTTAGATCTTTTTTCTTTTCAGGAAATTGCTCCGGGGGCGCCATTTTGGCATGCCAACGGCATGATTGTTTTTAAAGAGCTGGAAAGAATTGCCCGCGAAATAAATGAACGCGAAGGATATCAGGAAATTTCCACGCCGATTTTAGTTAAAAAAGAAGTTTTTGAAAAATCCGGCCACTGGCAACATTACCGCGAAAATATATTTTATTTCGCCAATCCCCGCGACGAAAAAGAAGTGTTGGTGATAAAACCGATGAACTGTCCGGAATCCACTTATGTCTTTAATTCCACTGTGCGAAGCTATAGAGAATTACCTCTTCGCCTTGCCGAAATCGGACGCCTGCACCGCAATGAGCTTTCCGGAACCTTAGGGGGATTATTCCGGGTCAGACAGCTAACCATGGATGATGCTCATATTTATGTGACTCCCCGTCAAGTGGAAAAAGAAATCGCCAAAATCATCAAGATCATTGATGAGTTTTACGGCCTTTTTGGTTTTAAAACCCGATATATTCTAGCAACCAAGCCGGAAAAGTCCTTAGGAACTCCGGCCGAGTGGGAAAAAGCCGAATCTGCGCTCAAAAAAGCTTTGGAAAAGGCCGGAATCCGATACGATCTTGCCGAAGGGGATGGTGCCTTTTACGGACCCAAAATTGAGGCGCACCTTAATGATTCGCAGGGCCGCGATTGGCAACTGGGCACCGCCCAGTTAGACCTAGTGATGCTTCCAAAACAATTTGAAACTTACTACACGGACGAAAAAGGAAAAAAGAAACTACCGTGGGTAATCCATCGGGCAATTTTCGGCTCCTTTGAAAGATTTATTGGCGTGTTACTGGAGCATACGGATGGCAAGCTGCCGCTTTGGCTCTCCCCCATCCAAGTTGCGGTTTTAAGTATTGGCGAAACGCAGGCCAAATACGCTAAAAGCATTGCCAAAAAATTGGAAAAATTGGGTGTCCGAGTGAAACTGGACGACTCCGGAGAAACTATCGGCAAAAAAATCCGCGAAGCGGAAGTTAAACGGATTCCCTATGCTTTGGTCATAGGCGATAAAGAAATGAAGAACAAAACCGTCAGCATCCGTCATTATGTAAAAGGTGAGCTGGGAGAATCGGACTTTAAAATTTTTAAAAAATCCGTCCTAAAAGAAATAGCCCTGAGAAAATAGGGCTATTTTTTTATTTGCTTAATTTCTTTGCCATTAAGCAAAATTAGCACTTTATTGATTGTGCCCATTAAGCTTGTCTCAAACTCAAGCTCTAAATCATCATCGCTGCCTGAAACAATCCACTCCTCATCTTTTAAAACAGCGCGGATCCAATTTTCTTTTTCATTTAGCAGGCCCCAGAATTTAAGGGCGGATAATTTGTTAAAAATGCGGACTTCGGATCCGCCGACCAAATGATTAGCGTGCTCGTAATTGATTCCCCGAGCGAACCAAAAATTCTTCAAAGATTTCTTCAATTTTTGGTCTTTGGTTAAAACCGGCTTAGTCTCTTTAAGGTTAAAAATTATTTCTTTTTCAGGATGATAATAAAAATCGGTGTAATATAAAATTTTCCAATCCGAAGAAGTAAAATCAGGAGGGCCGGGCGCCTTTCCCATTTAACTCTCTGTAAGTCAAGAAACTAACTATAATATGGCTTTTTTAATCAGTCTTTGCAATAGTTCGGGGTTGCCGCGGCCGCGCAATTCGGCCATTGCTTTGCCGACTAAAAATTGCAGCGCGTTAGCTTTCCCTTTTTTGTAATCAGCGATAGCAGTGGGATTTTCTTTAACCACCTTCTTCACCACCGATTGCAATTGAGATTCATCTGATATTTGAGACAGGCTTTCTTGTTTAGCTATTTCCCTTGGATCCAAACCCGTGTCTTCCATTTTTACTAAAAGATCTTTCGCCGTTCTACTTGATATAAAGTCATCGGATAACATAATAATCAAATCAGAAAAGTTTTCTGGCGTGATATTGGAATCGCTGATATTTGAATCGCGACTAGTTAAAAGCGAGCGATAATCAGTTGTTAAGTAATTAACCGCGAGCGGAATTTCGCGCCGCTCCAATTTACCGCCGCGCTCCTCTTTTAATTCTGACACCGTTTTTTCAAAATAATCGGCTAGCGCCGGTTCGGAAACTAAAAGGTCGATTTGCGGTTCGGTTAAACCGTACTCTTTCTGGAATCGGATGCTTTTTTCCTGCGGTAATTCGGGTATTTCCCGCTTGAGCGCCGCTAAATCAAACTTGCTCATATCCAGCGGCGGCAAATCCGGCTCGGGAAAATAACGGTAGTCGTGAGCTTCTTCTTTGAGTCGTTGGGAAACAGTTTTGCCTTTGTTAGCATCCCAACCTCGGGTTTCCTGAACAACCTTGCCGCCACCTTCTAAAATCTCCTCTTGTCGCTCAATTTCATACTCAATCGCGTCATGAACCGCTTTAAAGGAGTTAATATTTTTAACCTCTACTTTCGTACCTAAAATCATGTCGCTTGTCGCATTTTCCATTTTACTTAAAGAGACATTCGCCTCTACTCTCATTTGCCCTTTCTCCATGTCGGCGTCAGAAATACCAAGATAACGCAAAATCAACTGTAATTCCTTGGCAAATTCCACGGCCTGATCTGCATTTTTAATATCCGGCTCGGTAACTAATTCCATCAGCGGCACACCGGCTCGGTTGAAGTCAACGAACGATGACTTTTTACTATGACCGTGACTAGCGGTTTTCCTGTCATCATCATTGTTATTTGTCATATGTAGCAACCGCCCGGTGTCCTCTTCCAAATGAATCCGCCTGAGGCGAATGCCGTTGAGAGACCCACCGAAAATAAGCGGCAGATCATATTGAGAAATTTGGTACCCTTTTGGCAGATCAGGATAAAAATAATTTTTCCGGTCAAACTTAGAAAATTGAGGAATGTCTCCTTTTAACGCCATACCGATTTTTAAAATGGCCTCAATAGCTTTTTTATTAATTGTGGGGAGGGTGCCCGGCTGACCAGTACAAACCGGACAAATGTTAATATTGGGGTGCTTCTCTTCTGGATCGTTAAGAGAGTCACAGAACATTTTTGTCTTGGTTTTTAATTCTGTGTGAATCTCAAGCCCAATGATTGGAGTGTATTCGTTCATCATAAAAAATTATGCCATACCCCGTGAGATATAACAAAAATCCCGCACTTACTTTTTAGTGCGGGGGCTAAAAATATTTATGCCGAAGAATTCTTTTTCAGTGTCTCGCTTTACAGCAACCAGGCGAACGCCGGCAATCCGCTTATTATCGCCAACCGGATGCAGACTGCATACCAAATTGTAGTAATCCTTGAAGGAAAAAATTCGCCATTTTTCGTCTTCTTGCATCGCCCAAAAAGACCACCCTTCGCCTTTCATTCCCCAAAACTTAATCACCTCGCCTTGATTATAAAAAATTACGGAGCGGCCCATACCTAAGCCATCTTTGGTTGTAAAATCTTTCATACAGCCGATAAATACCGACTGCGGCTCTAAATCAACATACTCATTGTCAATAAAAAAATCTTCTTTTGCAGTGTCATAATAAACATAGTCTGTCTTTTTTAAATCCCACTCGCTGAAATCGGGCACTTTGATCTTCATCGCCTTCCTTTCATCCTTCGCTTCCTGCGTTTATTTTTCACACCGTTGCGCTCCAATTCTAATTCTTCCAACTCAAATTTATTACGCAGATAATCCAGACATTTTTTAAAACAATTCTTATTTTTTTCCCTGAAGACTTTGCCGCCGGAACGCACAATATAATCTAACAGCCAATGGCTGAAATAATGAGGTCGACCGCTGTAAATAACATAAACGGGAATTTTTTTCTCCGAAGCATGAATGATCTCCGCGGTAGTGCCGATAGATACCACTCCCTCAATCACCTGAGCAATAATAAAATCGGAGCGGTTCACCATTTTAAAATCATTCCTGACGATGCGGCGCATCAATTTTTTAAACTTCCGCTCTGCGTCATTGTCGCCCTGCAGTATCAAAGCAGCAAGCGTTTTCAGATAGGCCTTAGTTCTGGAAGCAGACATTCCAGTTTTTTCTCTCTCCGTCTTAACCGGATCCTGAACTCTAATATTATATTTTTTAAGAAGATTGGTTAGGAACACTCTCCAACCGGTGCCGCTGTAAGAAACGGCTTGCATTGGCCCGGCTAAGTAAGTTATGTATCGGCGTCTCTTTTTCCGTTTCACTTTCCCACCTCTCAAAGAACAAAAAGGA
The DNA here is from genome assembly GCA_964373675.1 of uncultured Candidatus Saccharibacteria bacterium. Classification (GTDB taxonomy): domain Bacteria; phylum Patescibacteriota; class Minisyncoccia; order UBA6257; family WO2-44-18; genus CAYHXN01. The sequence goes on along the minus strand of CAYJVO010000004.1, from coordinate 16,849 downwards.
AACTACTTTTAAGTTAATCGTTTAGATATTTCATGTCAAACAAAAAAATCGCCTCTCCACCAGTTGGCGGATTGGCGATTTATACGAAAAATTCCTTTAGTACTTTTTCGTTTTCAGTGAAGTCGGTATTGGCGCGCTGAGACCGTTTTAAAAAACCTTGCTCCCCCGCTAATCGGTTTCCTAAATCTTGTAATACGCTGTAAATAACCGAGCGAAGCACCTTTAAGTTAATCCAACATTGACCGCCTATACACGGGGCCCCCATGATTTTTAAATTGTAATAAGAATTCATCGCATTAAAGAAACCGACAAGTTCGTGTTTTGCTTTATATAATTCATAGAATTTGCGCAGTAATTCTTTCTGGCTTTTGTTGAGCTTTTTGAGGTTCAGCTTTTCGCCTTGCAGGGTGGTATAATAGCATCCTTTCACTTCTTACTTTTTATCAAATTACTAAGTCTAAACTACCACAAATAATTCGGGGAGGCAAAAAATTCAAAAATAACCCCAGCACTAAATTTTGCTATTTCAGTCCAAAGTTTTTTCTTGTTCCATACTTTCTAAAAATGAGTCTCCTTGAGCTTGGTCTCTTTCGCCGAAGTAGCCTTCGGCTACGAAGGCCGAACGCTCAACAAGGGTATCTAAAACCTCCCGCTGTATCTGCTACAGCGTTTATAGTGGACGGGAATTCGGCGTAAAGAGAATGAAACTCCACGGCCTTATCCAGCCTTCGTAGCTGAAGCTACTTCGGCGGAGTAGGCCGCCCGGGGTTTTCGGCGAAGGAGAATAAAAATTAACCAATAAAAAATAGCTCTTTTACGCGTAAAAGAGCTCCTTTCCCCCTTTAGGCCGAGCAGTACCATCAATAATTTACTCAATGATATCGAGGCCCATATTTCTGGCTGTTCCGGCCACGATGCGCATTGCCGCTTCAATATCTTCTGTATTTAAATCGGCCATTTTGCGCTCCGCGATTTTTCTCAAATCCTCTTTAGTAACTTTTCCAACTTTTTGAGTATTGGGAGTAGCCGCTCCTTTTTCAATGCCAGCGGCTTTTTTGAGAAGCGCCGAAGCCGGCGGGGTTTTTAATTTGAAAGTGAAGCTCCGGTCTTCATAAATTGTGATTTCCGCCGGAATGACATCGCCAGTCATAGTTTTAGTCGCATCATTAAACTGCTTGCAGAACTCGGCAATATTTACTCCGTGCTGACCTAAAGCCGGTCCGATCGGGGGAGCCGGATTGGCCTTTCCGGCCTCAATCTGGAGTTTTAGAACTGTTTTGATGGGCTTTGTAGCCATAGTTGATGAGTTGATGAGTTACGGCCTTCGGCCCGCAGTTGATGAGTCAATCTCATTCACTCAAGCGAAGCCAAGTCAGACTTGGCGAAGCGTAACTCATTAACTGTAGCAAAGCGTAACTAAATTTTCTGTACCTGTAAAGAATCCAATTCCACTAGCGTATCCTTTCCGAAAATCGGCACCAGCACCTTAATTTTGGCTCGCTGCTCATCTACTTCGGCAACCTTGGCATCGTAATCTTTAAACGGCCCGTCAGTAATTTTTACCATTTCGCCTGGCTTAAGTTCAACTATGAATTTGGTTTCTTCCGAACCGCTCATTCTTGCTATCAAGACATCAATCTCTTCTTTAGAAAGGGGCGTGGGGGTAGTGCTGTCAGAGCCGACAAAGCCAGTCACCCGCGGCGTGTTACGCACCACATACCAGGAATCATCAGTTAAAACCATATCCACCAGCACATAGCCGGGATAAATTTTTTCTTCCACAGTCCGGCGCTTGCCGTTTTTAATCTTAATATTTCTTTCCTTAGGAACAATGATATTAAAAATCTTGTCATTCATCGCCAGAGAATCAACGCGCTGCTTTAAATAACGCGCAACCGCGTCTTCATAACCGGAATAAGTATGAAGCGCGTACCAATGACGCTCTTTTGTAATATTGTTAGAAAGCTGTCTTGCCTTTTCTTCTGCCATAAAGTTACGAATCTAAAGAATTTGTCTCAACGCGCCAGTAAAAATAAAATCTAAAACGCCGAGAAAAACGGCGACTATCAATGAGAGGGCTATAACCATAATAGTCATCCGAACTGTTTCTCTGGAATTGGGCCAATTAATCCGTTTGAATTCCTGACGAGACTCGGCAAGAAAAGACTTTAATCTGGCTAACATAGGTTCGTATTATTGTATTAACTTTATCATTAGATGTCAAGGTTTTTCACATACTGGGCGCGGGTTTGAATATATTGTTTTCTCGGCTCAACCTCTTCGCCCATTAAAATATCAAACAATCGGTCTGCTTCCTGCGCATCCTCTACAGCAACTAATTTGAGCGTCCGATTGACAGGGTTCATAGTTGTCTCCCAAAGCTGTTCTGGATTCATTTCGCCCAATCCTTTGTAACGCTGAATGCCTGCGCCCTCTTTCAATGCGCGGAGAATCTTATCTTTCTCTTCTTCTTTATAGGCATAATGTACTTCCTTCCCTTTTTGGATGCGATAAAGGGGCGGCTGAGCAATAAACAAATGCTCATTTTCAATCACCGGATGGAAATGGCGGTAAAAAAGCGTCAACAGCAAAGTGCGGATATGAGACCCGTCAACATCGGCATCCGTCATTAGTACAACTTTATGATACCGCAATTTATTAATGTCAAAAGATTCGGCAATAGCCGTGCCAAGCGCCACCACCAGTGCTTTTATTTCCTTATTAAGAAGCATCTTGTCTATTCTGGATTTTTCCACATTTAAAATCTTGCCTTTGAGCGGCAGGATCGCCTGAGTGCGCCGATCTCGTCCTTGTTTCGCGCTATTATGTACGAAGATTCCGGATGCCAATGCAAAATTATGCGTACCCGGCACTTCCAAATCATAAACATCAATTTTTTGGATTAATTTGATAATTTTCTTGACTTTGTGATTGTAATTAAGTACCGCTTCTCGTAGTTTGTCTTCATCGCCCCCAAAGAATCTCAACAGAATGGTATCGTATCTTAGTAAGCTTTTATCGTTAGTTTCTTTTCTTATAATGTCGTATTCTTGGCTGTCTACATTTCCAACTTTTTCATAAACCTTTCGTATCGTTTTCAGAGCTTTATTGCAATACGTCGCATTATAAGCCTTGTGCCTTTTTTCTCTGAATTCTTCGGTCCACTGCTCCTTTGTCTTTTCTCTGCGCCAGTTTTTCAACTGTTCGTCGCTCCATTGTCTTTTCGCTGAAGCAGATAATTCCGTCGCCTTCTCCGGATGTTCTGAAAAATAATGTTTCACTTTTTCTGCCTGTTTAAATCTGTTAGATTCATCACCCCAATACAATTTTTGAGCTTCATTAAGAAGCGTTTTGTTCTGTTCTCGATAATTAGCGTTGTTGCGATAAAATTTCAAGAAACTATTCTTCATAAACTTTTTGTATTCCTGATTTTCCCACTGTTTTTTAGCCCTAGCACTCAATTGATTTCGCGTGGCAAGCATCTTGTTTTTGATTTTATTTCTCAATTCTGGCGTTTTTCTCAATTCTCTAAGTTTTTCCAAAACCTCTGGGCGCCGCAATGTCCTTTCGGCTAATTGCCGATGAATAAATGACTGCTCTTCTTTGGTTAGTCGAATAATGTTTTCCGGGTTATTATTAAGTTTATTAAAATCTTTATGATGGCGATGTGGACCATCTTTTTCGGAGTAGCTGCTTTGTTTCAAATTCTGTTGGTCCGACAAAAGATGTGTAAAAATCCAGCGGCGCTGGCTTGGATCAAAAACCATTTCGTATCCATTAATAGTAATTCTTCTTCCAATTCTGGAATATTGTTTGTATAGCGGCATTAAAGAATCTTCTGGGGTTAACTTGCGTGATTTCTTAAAAGAGCCGTCTGCTAGCATAAATTCGTGATCGGGAGTGCAAATAATTTCTTCTTCGTTATCTAAAATAACCTTTATTACTTCGGCATCTCTTTTCGTTATTCTCGGATTAATAATCTCACCAATTTCGATGGATCTATTTTTATTAATTGTGTAGCAATGATTTCTAATTCCTTTTTCGGATTCTTTTACTAATTGTTTAAAGGATAAATTTCTTCCGTCAACCAAAGCAACTTTTACTTCTCCAGAAAAACATCCACCGGCACTATCGCCTTCCACGATGAAAAGCTCGGATTCCGCCGGATTGCGGGAACTGCAGTCGGCAAGCTTGCCAGGCAAAGTCAATCCTTCCAACGCCCCCTTTCGCAGTATAGTGTCTTTGGCGGCTTTGGCGGCTTTGCGAGCTTTAGCGACCAAGAGACACTTTTCAATAAGGCGGCGGGCATCTGCCGATTCTTTTTCTAAAAAGTTTTTAAGCGCCTCGCCAACCACGCTTTCCACTGCCGTCCTTGCTTCCGGGCTGCCTAGTCGAGCCTTGGTCTGTCCTTCAAATTGCGGCTCGCGGAGCTTTACGGCTACGATGGCGATCAGCCCTTCCCGAACATCATCGCCAGTCAAATTATCCTCGGCCTTTTTAAGGTAATCGTTATCTCGGGCATAGTCGTTTAAATAACGGGTCAGCGCAGAACGAAAACCGGTCAAATGCATACCGCCATCCGGCGTATAAATATTGTTGGCAAAACTTAATTCCTCAGTTTCAATTTCATTGTTATAAATAAATGCCACCTCAACCTCCACGTTTTGCTGAGATTTATGAACATAAAAGGGAACTTCTTGAAGAAATTTTTCGCCGCTGTTTAAGTATGTAAGAAAAGAGAGTAAACCGCCGTCAAAATAAAATCCATGGTAGGTTGGGATTTCTTTACGGGAGTCAATAAATTCAATTTTTACATCTTTAGTAAGAAACGATTGCTGACGCAAATGATCTAGAATGCGTTTCGGGTCAAATTCAATCGTTTTAAAAACTTCTGGATCGGGCTCAAAAGCCACTTTTGTTCCGGTGATACCGCACTTTCCCGCTTTGCGGACTTTGTACTGCGGTTTGCCTCGCTTATATTCCTGCTCATAAAGAGCGCCATCGCGGCAAATTTCAACCTTCATCCATTGAGAAAGGGCGCAAACTACGGAAACGCCAACGCCGTGAAGTCCACCCGAGACCTTGTAGGATTCGCCGCCGAATTTGCCGCCGGCATGAAGGGTCGTCATTACTGTCTCCAAGGTTGATTTCTTGGTTTGGGCATGAACCTCAACCGGAATGCCGCGGCCATCATCAATAACGGCGACTCGGTGATTCGGCAAAAGTTCTACGCGGATATTTTTGGCGTAGCCGGCCATTGCCTCATCAATAGAATTGTCAACCACTTCCCAAATAAGGTGGTGAAGACCGGCAGTATCGGTGGTGCCAATATACATTCCCGGCCGCTTTCGCACCGGCTCCAAACCCTCTAAAACATAGATGTCTTTGGCAGTATAAGAGGCGGTCTTTGGGGATTTCGGCTGTTTTTTTGTTCTCGCCATAATTAGAACCTATTTAGGTTCTATAATTATAGCAAGATTTGGTCCGAAAAACAAACGCCCGAAACCTTGATTTTTCTATAAAATCTGTTATTTTTTAGCCAGCGCCTTAAGAGGGATTAAGATGGATGAATCGGCCTCCTATTTTGCAAACAGAATGATTGGCAAAAAAATCAGCCATCGTTTAATCCGCGGTTTGGTGAAACCAAAAGAATTTCTGGATATTGAGAAAACGCCGGTCCAACGTTTAAAAAGGGGCGTTGGCGTTGCTTATTACTTAATCAACCGCCCCCACAGCCAGCCAAGCGGCCTGAAACTAACGGGGGTGGTTATGCGGCGACGAAAACAGTCACTGCTGGTTAAATACGGAAATGAAATTCACTGGGTGTTTATTCTTGCTTACAGAAAAGATTGGTCAGAATACAGGCAAAAAATAGCTTCGCGTTATTTAAAAATCCTGATTAAAAAATTAGCCGCAGCAAGAGAAGCGGTTAAAAAGGTCGCAGAGCTGGCCTATAAAAATCGCCATAGCGGCATCAGCCAAACCTCCTTTAATATGGAACTGCGCGAACTTACAACAGCTAACAATTTAAATAAGGAGGAAGCGGATTTGGTAAGAAAGTATTTTGATGTCCTTCAACAAGCTAAACCGAATTATTTCCAAGAATACGATGGAACTTAATCCCTGCAAACGCAGGGATTTTTTAACGCACCTCCACATCAAACTTCTGCTGCAATGCGGCTATTATCTCTTCCATCTCCTGGCCCACTTCTTCGTCGGTTAAAGTACGATCGTTTGCCTGAAAAACCAAGCGAAAGGTCAAACTTTTTCGGTCCGCGCCCAATCTTTCGTCCTGATAAAAATCAACCAGATCCACATCGTCCACATATCTGGGCGCTCCTAGCTCAATGGTCTCCATTATTTCGCCTACCCGGGTTGATTCCGGCACTAGCAAGGAAAGGTCGCGCATAACAGACGGAAATTTGGAAAGCGGCAAGTACTCTTTTTCCTCAACGATTAAATTTAAAAGCTTATCCAAATATAATTCGGCAATCGCGGTGTTAGAAGAAATTTTATGATTTACTAAGCCAAGATACCCAATAACTTGGTGATTGCCTGACTCTATTCGCAAACTATGTTCAACATCCAGAAATTTCAAATCCGTATCTAAATCGCGAAAGAAATAATCAACTAATCCTACCCGCTTCAGCAGCTCGTCTACTAAACCTTTGAGCTCCAGTACTGGATTGCCTTTCTTAAAACCAATCGCCATCCCCAATATTGGATCCTCGCTAAAACCCCGCTCCCGTTCCGCAAAAACTCTTCCCAATTCAAAAACCCGGACTTCGTCAAAAAACCGCAAATTATCTTTTACATTTTTAAACAGCCCTAAAGACAAACTTGGACGAAGATAGGCAAATTCGTCGCTAACCGGATTTTTCAAAGCAACCGCTCCCCACCATTTAACATTAACGTCGCCGACGCTAATCAGATCTTTGCGCGAAACAAAGGAATAATTATAGGCCTCGCTTAAACCAAAACCAATCAGCAGACGGCGAATTTTATCTTTAAGCACGATCCGATCTTCATCTCCGGAAGGAACAAGATAAACTCTCGGGACGGCGGCCGGCAATTTCTCATAGCCATAGATATTAATTATTTCCTCAGCAAGATCTGCTAAAATCGCAACATCAGTACGCTCAGCTGGCGCTTCTACAATTTTTCCTTTTATCACAAAACCAAGCCGCTTCAGATACTCTAGGGCTTCTTTTTCTTTTAATTTCAAACCGGTCAACCGGTTAAAATTCTCATTATCAAATTTAACCAAATGGCGAACCGGCTTTTTATATATCGCATCAATCCAATCGCCTATTTTGGCTCCGCAGATTGCTTTTAATAATTCGGCCGCCCGCTTAACGGCTCGTTCCACCAGAACCGGACTCAAACCATGATTAAAACGACTGGAAGCATCCGTAATCAAATTAAGCGATCTGGAGGTTTTATAAATACCAGCGGCGTCAAAATTGGCCGCTTCCACAATAATCCGCTTGGATTTAGGATCAATCTCCGCTCTTTTACCACCCTTGATGCCGGCAATTGCTACTGGCCCTTTGTCATCAGCAATCACCAAATCATTCAGTCCTAGCGGATAATCCACATCATCAATACTGCGAATTTTTTCATCTTTTTTAGCCAAACGCACCGTCAATTGATGACCCTCTATTTTCTCAAAATCAAAAACGTGAAGGGGCTGACCGGTTTCCAGCATCACATAATTCATAATGTCCACGGCCGCATTAATCGGCCGCAATCCGCAGGTTTTTAAAATCTCCTGCAGCCAGTCGGGCGACTGTCCGATATTCTTAACCTCCGAGTAAAAAGCGCTGTAGCGGGGGCAAAGTTTTTTGTTGACCACCGTCACGCCAAAATCAGCGCTTTTCTTTTTGGCCTTTAGATTTAAAAACTTTAGGTTCGGTGCCTTTTTACCCATGGCCGCCGAAGCCACTACCGCTATTCCGTAATGAGAAGAGCCGTCCGAGTAACGATTGGCTGGCACAGAAATCTCTATACCGTCGCCAGGCAAATCAACGGCCTCAAAAGCATGAAAGTTCAAAACTTCTATCAGCTTTTCTTTGGTTGAAATTCTGGTGCCGAGTTTTTTGATTAAGTGATAGCTAAACTTCATCTAAGTGGCTACGAAATACGAAATTTTTACGAATTTACGAAATTTTCGTATATTGGTATTTTTTAGCATTTCGTAGCATGGTTAAAATTGATTAATAAACTTCAGATCTCCGTCATAAAACATCCGAATATCGGGAATCTTATATTTGATCATCGCCAAACGCTCCAATCCCAATCCAAATGCAAACCCCTGAATCTCCTTTGGATTATATTTAACTGCTTCAAAAACTTTCGGGTGCACCATTCCGGCACCCATCACTTCCAGCCAGCGGTCGCCCAGCTTAACATCAACCTCCAATCCCGGTTCAACAAATGGGAAATAACTCGGCCTAAACCTCACTTCCGCATGGAGGCCAAACAATCGTTTGAAAAATCCGGTGATGACATATTTAAAATGTGCCAAATTAACTTCCTTGCCGACCATCAAACCTTCAACTTGATGGAAATTGATTTCATGGGAGGCATCAGTGGCCTCGTAACGGAAAACCCGGCCTGGCACGATAATCTGAAACGGCGGATTATGTTTTTCCATATAACGGATCTGCATTGGACTGGTATGAGTTCTGAGCAATAACCTGCCAGAATCTGGAATTTTCTGGCTGCTTGCCAGCCAGAAAGTATCCCACAGATCCCGCGCCGGATGATTGGCCGGAATATTTAAGGCGTCAAAATTATAATGCTCCGTTTCTGCTTCCGGCCCTTCAACAACGGAAAAATTGAGACTCCGGAAAATCTCCCGGATTTTGTTTTCCATCAACGTCAGCGGGTGGAGATGCCCTACCGGCACTTTTTTGCCGGGCATGGTTATATCAAGAGATGAGAGAGGAGAGGCAAGAGATGAGAGCTGTTGTAATTTTTCCTCAAACCGTCGTTCCAGTTCTTGGCGCAAAGCGTTGGCTTCGGGGCCGATTTTTCTTTTTTGAACATCGGGCATTGTAGCTAAAGAATGCAAAACTTTGGTCAACTCGCCGTCTTGCCGGCCAAAATATTTAATTTTGACTGCCTCCAGCGTTTTAACATCTTTTGCTTTTTTAATAGCCGCTAAAGCGGATTTTTTGATTACGCTTAAAGATTTTGCCATTAAAGACCACTTTATCATATTTTGGCATTAACAGCAAAAAAACAGGCGTTTTTGGCCTGTTTTGGAAGCTATTATTGAGATATAGGTTCTTCTAGTTAGTTATTCTTTTACTGCCGCAGCACTGACTATAGGGTTTATTAGAGCCGCAAAATACGCAGGTCGCCTTCCGCGCCAGATTGGGATGGCCGGAAAAAACCGCCTCAATTTTTCTTTCCGCTTCGTCAATTTGGCCAGCGTAATCTTGGATTAATTTTTGCATTAACGGGAGCATTTCATCTCGGGTTTTAACGGCTAGGATATAATTAAAGATTCGTCCGGCAAGCAAAATGCGGCCGGGAAACCGCTGGGAACTGGCGGCGTTTGACAAAACTTCTAAAAATATGGGCAAATGCCGGGCGTAAGCTGTAAATTTAGTACCGTTAGCTTCAAAATCAACTAATGGTTCTTTTAAATAAACGGCTCCGCCGGCATCTAAAAAAATCGCTTCGGTCTCTTCTTTCTTATACGAAACTATCTGCTCTTTCAACATCTGTTCCACTGTCTCTATAGATTCCTCATCAACATAAACCAAGCTGTTTATCGGCGGTCCGGCAAAAACACGAAAAGGCATCGGCTAGCCAATCTTTTAACGGGCTGCTTAAAGTTTATCAGCGGTGCTTCCAGAATTCAACTACTGCCGGAATAAGCGAAATAACGATAATCGCTATGACCACTAGCGAGAAGTTATCTCGCACCAGCGGCGCGTTGCCGAAAAAATAGCCGCCAAAGACGAAAAGGCCAATCCAAACAATCCCGCCAATCACATTGTAGGTTAAGAACTCGGCATAAGGCATCCGGCCGACACCAGCAACAAAAGGCGCAAAGGTGCGGACAATCGGCATAAAACGCGCCAGGATGATCGTCTTTTTACCATGCTTTTGGTAAAAATTTTCAGTTCTTTTTAAATATTCTTCATTAATTAAGGGCCGATCGCGTTCAAAAACCTTTTTGCCGATCCGATAACCAATCCAATAATTCACCGTGTCACCAATGATCGCCGCCGCGGAAAGCAGCAAAAAAAGCCAAATCGGATTCAAAAATCCTTTGGCCGCAAAAATGCCGGCCGCAAAAAGTAAAGAATCTCCCGGCAAAAACGGCGTAATCACCAAACCGGTTTCCAAAAAAATAATTAAAAACAGCAAACCATAAGTCCCAATGCCGTAAGTTTGAATAATCGGTCCGAGTTTTTGGTCAAAATGAAGAAAAAAATCTAAAAATCCCAGCATAGACTCTAAATCTTAAGTAGCTTGGCTGCTTCATCCGGATCAACCGCGTTAATTTCAACTCCGGTTCCCAATTCAAAACCGGCTCGCGTGGAAATCTTAGGAAGAATTTCTATGTGCCAATGATAATGCTGAAAATCGTTTTTATTTTTAAGCGGCGCGGTGTGGATGAAAAAATTGTAGTCCGGGTCTTTCAATCTTTTTTCCAAAAACCTTAAAACTTTTTGAAGCGCTTGAACAACCGACTCAATGACTTGATCATAAGCATTTTCAAAAAAAGCCAAATGCCGCTTGGGAAAAATCCGCACCTCAAAAGGGTTGCGCGAAACAAAAGGCGCAAAGGCAATCGCCTCATTATTTTCAAAAATAATCCGCTTTTTCTCTTTAATCTCCCAAGCAATCATTGCGCAATGCACGCACTCTTTATGTTCTTTAAAATAACGGCCAGAGCCGTTAAAGGAATGCTGAACATCCGGCGGAATAACCGGCAAAGCAATAATCTGATAATGAGGGTGATAAATGGAGGCGCCGGCCAACGGCCCCCAGTTATGAAAAATAGAGACGTAGCTCAAACATTGATCGTTATAGAGCATCAGATAGCGGTCGCGGAAGGCCTGAAATACCAGATTGGCGTCTTCATTGGAAAGACGAGTAAAGTTTTTGTCGTGGTCTCTGGTAACCACCACATCGTGATGTCCGATGGGCGGAAAAACCGAATACGGGCCATGCTTGGCTAGAATTCCGCACAGATTCTGATGTCTTACAGCCGGGAACTTATTTTCCAAAACCTGCAGCTGCCACTTTTGACGGCTGGGGTATGACAAAAACGGTTCCGGATTGCCAAAGGCCTGCGGATTTTCAAAAGGACAACCGCGTTTCGGCGCCCGCTTTCTTTTAGCCAGTTTGTGAATGATGTCGTGGGGACGACCGACTCTACCGGGAGCAATAATAATCCAGTCACCGGAAACAAGGTCCTGCCTAAGTTCAGAGTTCATATAAATAAAAGTGGTCTAATTACTCTAATTTTTAATTGACCTAAAAAATAACCGAATCCCAATTTAGAAATTAGGTCAATTAGGTTAATTAGAAATTTGCTGCTCGAGTCTGTTGTAATAATACCACTCCAAAACGTCTTTAGCGATTGGTACGGCGTTCAAGCTGCCTTCGCGGGCGTTTTCTACCAGCACCAAAATGGCAATCTCTGGATTTTCCGCCGGTTCGTAACCGACAAAAAAGGCATTAATCTTAGCATTGTTTTGAATTTGGGCGCTGCCGGTTTTGCCAGCCGCCTTGATCGGCAGCGCGCTTAAAAGGTTGGCGGTGCCGTACCATTGGGCAACAGCGTCTTGCAAACCTTTTTGAACTTCCCGTAATTCTGTTAGCCAATCAGAATAATCAAGCAGCAAGCTGTTGGGTAATTGAGTTATTGAGTTATTGGATACTAAATGGGGTCTATAAATTTTTCCTCCATTAGCAACAGAGCTTATAAAGTTCAGTAATTGAAGAGGTGTTACCAACAAATCCCCTTGCCCGATGCTGACATTGTAGGTGTCTCCCACTCTCCAAATCTGACCGGTGCGCTTTTCTTTTTCTTCCGGATCGGGAAGGAAGCCGGAATTCTCTGCCGGCAAATCAATGCCGGTTTTTTGACCCAGCAAAAAATTTTCCCAATACTTTCGGAGCTTTTTAATTCCCAATCCGGTCAAATTATCCTGACCACTGAGAAGCTCATATTCACTGCGCGGTAAACCACCGCCAATCGCATAAAAATAAATATTACTGGAGCGCGCCAAGGCCGAATGCAAATCAACCCAGCCATGAGGTTTCCAGTCAACAAAACGGCTCGGCTGGTCGGGATTATAAGGATTGGGTACCTCAATAAAACCCTTGGAAAATACCGAAATGTTCGATGTAACGATTTTTTCCCGAAGGGCGGCTAAGGCGACTAGCGGCTTAATAACAGAACCCGGGGTATAAAGACCGGAAATCGCCCGATTAAAAAGCGGTTTGGAAGAAGAAGTTAAAATCCTGGCCTTTTCTTCCCGAAACCGATTCACGGCGAAAAGGTTGTTATCAAAACTGGGAAAACTTACTAAAGCCAGCACCTCCCCATTTTGAGGGTTAATAGCTATTCCCACGCCAGAATCTCGCCCCAAAGCCCTCAGGCCAGCAGAAAACCGTTGATAAAAGTACCTTTGCAAACCGGCATCTAAAGTCGTCCGCAATTCCGCGCCGGGTTCTGGCACGCTGACGATTTTTTTATCAATAAAATTGCTGCGGGCATCTTCAAAAACGATGTTCAGACCATCCCGGCCATTAAGCTGATGGTCATAGACAAGCTCCAGTCCCGCTTTGACCGGACCGGAATAACCCAGCACATGGGCAAAAACCGGACCCGAAGGGTATTCCCGAACAAAATCTTCTTTCACAGACACTCCTTCTAAATCCAAACTGCGCAATTTAATTATGTCATTAGGGTCGGCGCCGCGGGCAATAATCAAGATATTGCTTTTCTCCAAATCAAAATTCCGGACCCTCTCTTTTAATTCATTCGGGTCTAAATCTAAAATATCGGCCAGCTCTTCCAAAGTTGACGCCAGATCGTTGGCCTCCCCTTTCTTTAATAAATCGGCGAGATTTAAAAACACGCTGAAGGATGGCGTGTTTTTTACCAGCGGTTCGCCAAATCGGTCGCTGATGATGCCGCGGTAAGCCGGAACGATTACTTCCTCGTTAACATTGGCGCTGGCGCGATCAGCGTACCAGCCGCCGCGGATAGCCGACAAAAAAACAATCTGCGCCAAAGCGGTTAGGGCGACGGCAATGACCAAACCAGTAATTAAAAAAAACGCCTGGCGGGGAAGCGGCACCTCCAAATGGTCGTGGTCTTTGGCAAAACTGTCAAAAATCGCGTCTTCTAAATCTAGCTCTTCTTTACTGCGATGACTCATGAATTTTTATAAAATAAACACAATAGTGCCCAAGAGACAATTAAATTATAAACCAGCTCCGCTGCCAAACCTGCGGTTTCCTGCAAAATAAAAAAGGGGTCTAAAATCAGATAAAAAATAACGGTTGCGGCCGCAACGGCTATCGCCAAATTTAAAATTTCTTTTCCTGGAAAAAGATGAACAAATAACCAAACTGCGAAAGAAACTACTGATAAAACCAAAATGGCGGAATCCCAACCAGTCAGCCAGCGCAAGCCGATCACCGCGGCCAAAATCAGTATAGTAAATGAAACCAGGTCGGCCGCTATAAAAGCAAAAGCGACTAAAGCGGCCAAAACCAAATTCGGCTTTATACCAAAGACAACAAATCCGCTGGTCTGCAAAATAGCAAAAGCGAAAACCAAAACTGCCAAAATCGCAACCTTAGAAAAACCAATCGGTTCATTTTTGAACATAGTCGGTCAAAATTATTGCCTCCCGCAGGTCATTGAAATTGTAAGGCAGATTCACTGCGGCATCGCGCCAAACACCCGCCTGATTTTCGCTTAAATCTTTGACTGCGCCGATAAAAAGCCCGTAAGGAAACCCTTGGCCGGCGGCGTAGATCTTGTCGCCTTCTTGGACGAAAAACTTTTTGTCCAACATAGAGAGGCGAGGCTCATGACCGCCGACTAATAAAGCCTCCAGCCGTCCGTCGCCGATCCGAATAGCTGACTTCCAATCGCCGTCAAACAAGGTGCGAACCACGCTGCGATTTTCAAAAACCTCTTTTACCTGGCCCAATAAAACTTCGCCGGCTACTGCCACCGGCATTCCCGGCTTTACGCCCTGCTGGCTACCGGCCGCTACGGAAATTTCGTGCCGATTATTAAATGGAAAAGTGGAATAAATTTTTACTCTCAGCGGTTTTGCTGATCGCTGACGCTCGGCGATTTCCGCCCGCAAAGCTTCGTTTTCCGCTCTCAGTTCAACCAATTCTTGCTTAATTGAAGAACGGAACAAATAGACTTTCGGGATGCCGGAACCGCTAAACAAAACAGCGCCAGTCAAAATAACTATAATAACAGCTCGCCATAACATGTTTTATAATTTAATGTCTTTTGGGCTGTGAGGATTATTAAAAATTTCTCCGTATTTGTCCAAGTTTTCCAGCAAAACTCCGGCGCCTCGCGCCACGCAAGTCAACGGATCATCAACTAAAGTTATAGCCACACCCAATTCTTTGCTAATTAACTTATCAATATCCCGCAAGATACCACCGCCGCCACAAAGATGAATGCCGGATTTCAAGATATCGCCAGCAAGTTCAGGCGGAGTAATTTCCAGAACCTCCCGAATTGCGTCCACAATGACTCTCAACGATTTGCTAATCGCCGCCCGAACATGAGTGTCTCTCACTAAAACTTCTTTAGGAAGTCCGGTAGCCAAATCCCGGCCGCGGATAACCATTTCCAATTTCTGGTCCTGCGGGACGGCTGAACCGATGCTCACCTTAAGTTCTTCTGCGGTCGGTTCTCCAATTGCCAGTTTAAATTCGTCGCGCACGAATCGCATAATATCTTCATTCAGCTTATCGCCGGCAACTTTTAAGCTTTTGGCGGTAACAATGCCGCCCAGGGAGATGACGGCGATTTCCGAAGTGCCGCCGCCAATATCAATGATCATATTAGCTTTCGGCTCGTCAATCGGCAGACGCGCGCCAAGGGCAGCCGCAATCGGCTCTTCAACTACATACGCTTTGGAGACGCCGGCGCCGACGATCGCATCCTCAACCGACTTACGCTCTACCTCGGTCAGATTGCTCGGCACGCCGACTACTGCCTTTTGAAAATTCACGAAGGTTTTGGAATCAACAACTTTTTTTAAAAAATGACGCAAGAGTTCCTGGGTCATTTCAAAATCAGAAATTACCCCATTAGTTAGCGGGCGGATTACGCTGATATGTGCCGGCGTACGACCAATCATCTTGCGAGCGTCATCGCCAATGGCTAAGACTTGTCCGGTCTTGGTATTAACAGCGGCAATGGACGGCTCATTTACTACAATCCCCCGTCCCTCAAGGTAAATAAGGGAATTGGCTGTCCCTAAATCAATGCCCACATTTTTAGAAAAAAATCCAAAAGGAAGTTTCATAGCTAACGCACATAATGCCAACCTACGAATTTATGCGAATGCTACTAATTTTTATTTGCGGTATTCGCATAGGTTCGCATTGTTAGCATTATTTTATCTTAACCAAGTTTTTTCAGCAACTCCTGAATGCTGACTAAGGCAGTCTTTTGCTGATCGCGGCGTTTAATTTCAACTTTTTCTCCTGTTTTTTCGCTGACCACCGCTCGCCAAGGAATTCCTAAAAGATCGGCGTCGGCGAATTTTTCACCCGCTGAAACATCCCGATCATCGTATAAAACTTCAACTTCCGCTTCTTTTAAATTTTTATAAATTTTCTTAACTCTATTCTCTATCCCCTTTCTCCTAATCTCTATTAAATGCACTTGGTATGGCGCTACTGATTGCGGCCAAATGATGCCCCGTTCGTCATTGTAAACTTCCACTAACGTTCCCATAATACGAGATGGGCCAATTCCGTAAGATCCCATCACTACTAATTCTTTTTTGCCTTCCGGGGTAGTATAGCGTAAATCAAACGCCCGGCTGTAGCGGGTGCCGAGCTTGAAGACATTAGCCACTTCAATGCCGGCCGATTCCTGAATCTCGCCAGCGCCGCACTGCGGGCATTGCACTCCTTTTTGAACGACCGCGATTTCTTTATTCTGCGCGTAATCACATTTATTGCAGTAAAAAACAATGTCTTCACCAGTCGGATGAAACACTTGGAACTCGTGCGTGTATTCTTTGGTAAAAGCGCCGCCGGCGGCTTCGGTAAGTTTGGCTTTCAACGAAAGCCGTTTGAGGATTTTTTGATAGGCCTTAATGACGGTTTGATAATATTCGTCCAAATTTTCCTTTTCGGCATGAAAACTGTAAAGATCTTTCATTAAAAACTCCCGACTGCGCAAAAGACCGTTTTTCGCTCTCGGCTCGGCCCGGAATTTGGTTTGAATCTGATACACCGCTAATGGAAGGTTTTGGTAAGAATTTATAAAATGCTTGGCAATAGCAGAAATTACTTCTTCGTGGGTCCAGCCCAAAGCATACTCTTCGCCAAACGGTGATTTAAATTCGTAGGCAACCGGGGTATGCCAACGGTTAGATTTTTCCCAATATTCTTTCGCTACTAAGGTCTGCATCAAAAGCTCCTCAGCGTCAATGGCGTTCATTTCTTCGCGAATAATGTTGTTTATTTTTCGCAAAACCCGCAGACCTAATGGCAAAAAAGCGTAAATGCCGGCAGACATTTTACGAACAAAACCGCCCTTAATAAGATATTTGGCGTTAATCGCCTCCTCTTCGCTAGGAAAAGTTTTGGA
>CAYJVO010000003.1:51605-59820 GCA_964373675.1 uncultured Candidatus Saccharibacteria bacterium | reverse complement strand
GCGCTTCGCGCGGCTGAATCGGTCGGCAAAATCCCTGAAAGTTTAATACTGGTGCCCTCGGTAGGAATCGAACCTACAAATCTAGCTTCGAAGGCTAGCGTCTTATCCATTAGACTACGAGGGCGGCATCGCTTATAATATAGTAAAAATGAAGGGTTTTGAAGGGTGGCCATCGCCTGAAAATAAAGAAAAGATGAAAATTCCAAAAGAAGTTGGGGAAATTCAAGAAAAATTGGCTGGAGCCAATTTTGAGGCCTACTTAGTTGGCGGATGCGTCCGCGACTTTTTGCTGGATAAAAAACCCAAGGACTGGGATTTTACCACTAACGCCAAGCCAGAAGAAATCCAAAAAATTTTTCCTGACAGTGTTTACGAAAACAAATTCGGGACAGTTGGTGTTAAGACCCGATCGGAAGATCCGACCACCGCTTTAGTGGAAATAACGACCTACCGTAAAGAAGGAAAGTACACCGATAAACGGCATCCGGATGACATTACTTTCGCCAAAAATTTAGAAGAGGACCTCTCTCGCCGCGATTTTACTATTAACGCTTTGGCCATTGAGTTAAATGCAAAAAGCGACAAGGAAAATGGTACGCCGATTAAACATGTCGCATTAAACATTAAACTAATTGACCCCTTCAATGGACAAAAAGACCTGAAGGAAAAAATTATCCGGGCGGTCGGCAATCCGCCAGAGCGCTTTCAAGAAGACGCGCTCCGTTTGATGCGCGCGATTCGTTTTTCTGCCCAACTAGGTTTTGAAATAGAAAAAGAAACCGCCGCCGCTATCAAAAAAAATGCCTGGCTATTAGAATTTATCGCAAAAGAACGGGTCGCCGACGAGCTTTCAAAACTGCTGCTAACCGAGAATGCTCACGAAGGGATTCGCGCTATGCAAACTCTGGGTTTATTAAAATATGTAATGCCCGAGTTGGAAGAAGGAGTGGATATGGAACAGAACAAACATCACAAATATACAGTATTTGAACACAATGTCCGATCACTGGAATACGCGGCTCAAAATAATTTTCCTCTGGAATTGCGCCTGGCTTCACTTCTTCATGATGTCGGCAAATCACGTACTAGAGCTTGGAAAGATGACTCTCGCGGAGCTAAAACCTATCGCGGCACGAAAGGCGATTGGACTTTTTACCAGCATCAATATGTGGGAGAGAGAATAGCTTTGGAAATTTTAGATCGGCTTCATTTCCCAAAAAAGATGACGGAAAAAATAGCGCTTTTGGTTAGAGAACACATGTTTGTCTATGATCCGGAATTAGTTACTGAAAGGGGAGTGCGTCGCTTAATCAAACGAGTTGGTCTAGAGAATATTGGCGACCTATTTTTAGTCCGTGAGGCTGACCGCATCGGATCAGGAGTTGCTAAGGCCGTCCCGTACCGTTTGCGGCATCTTAAAGCTATGATTGAAAAAGTTAAAAAAGATCCCATCAGCGTCAAAATGCTGAAAGTTAATGGCGAAGACGTGATGAAAGAATTAAAAATTGAACCCGGGCCGAAGATTGGCCAAATTCTTAATATCCTTTTAGAAGAAGTCCTAGATAATCCAAAGCTAAATGAAAAGGAAAAACTAGCCAAGCGGGTGAAAGAATTGGGCAAATTGTCGGAAAAAGAGCTAGCGAGTATGACAGTGACGGCGAAAAAGAATGCCCAGAAGGCGCAAAATAAAATTGACGAGGAGATTATGAGAAGGTATTTTGTGAAGTAGTAACCATCAGGGCGTGGTGTACCGGTAACACGCACGGTTCGGGACCGTGAGATAGAGGGTTCGATCCCCTCCGCCCTGACCAAAAACAAGGCTCGACTCCGAAAGCACCGATTGAGTATAATTACTTAATGCCCGATGTTAAGTGTTATTTTTGTGGAAAGACATTTTTTAAATCAACGAGTAGATTTAACGAAAGTAAGAAATTTAAATGGAATTTTTATTGTTCTAGAATCTGTCAATCGAGTATTTTAAAGCGGCGATTATCACTTGTTTGTGAAAATGTAAATTGTGGGAAAGGATTTAAGAGGTCGCAAAGCAACATATCAAAACATAATTTTTGCTCTCAAACCTGTGCTGCAATATTCAACAACAATAAACGATTTGCCAATCATTTTAAGATTTGCATAATCTGCCAAGGAAAATATAAGGGAGAAAATTTTTATTGTTCACAAAAATGTGCGAAAGATGGCAGGCGGGGCTATCTACCAGAAAATTTACTAAAAGAAATTAAGTTATTTGCTGATAAAAATGAAAGGGTGCCTGCCCGACGTGAAATTAAACTCATTGCGGATCGTTGTAGGCGTGCTTTTGGTTCTTGGAATAATGCGGTCAAAGCTGCCGGACTAAAGCCAAATCGATCTCATGACCATCGAATGTATAAGAGAGTTATAACGAAGGCAAAAGACGGCCATCTGTGCGACTCCATTTCCGAAGCGTTAATAGATAATTGGCTAACTGACAGTGGAATTAAGCATGTACGAGATTCTGCTTATCCCAACAGTGGTCACAAAGCAGATTGGGCTATAAGTAAGAAAACTTTTATAGAATAGTTTGGCTTGGCCAAAGACAGCCCCCGTTACGATAGAAATATAAAGATCAAACAAAAACTTTGTAGGAGGTATGGAATAAAATTAGTTGCGATCTATCCTCAAGATTTGTATCCCAAACCGAACCTGAGTTCTAAATTGGAAAATTTGGCCTAACTCCCAACAGCTCTGCCTACCAGCAGGCAGGCCGACAAAAAATCCGCCAGAAGCGGATCACTTAAAAAGCTTTTTCAGTTCTTTTCGAGAATTTTTGACACGATGAAAAAAATAAACCAAAGCATCATCCGAACGGCGCTTCGCGAATTCTATATTAGTTTCCATCAGCCAATCATTAACCACGCCTAGACGCCAATCGTAACCGGCCCGCTTTTTACTTAAAATCAAGAAAAGATACAATTGTAATTCTAAATTATTGTCCGGTATCGGCTGGATTAGAAAACTGAAATCGGTTTTTTCGTTAATGAAAAAATCTGGCTTATTCAGCGCTTCGTTGAGTTGCAAAATTTTCAAAACAGTTTTTAAAAGCAATTTGGCTCCTGCTTCAGTCAGCTCTCTTTTTTCTGACAAAAGGTCAATGAGCATCCATTCCGCATCCTGTAATTCCGTCCCAACCGTTCTGGCCTGAAATAAAAATTGGTCCCTTTTTTGATCAGACAGCTGACTGACGGCTTCTTGAAAATCCTTTTCGGCATCAAGACCGCCCTTCTCCGGCTTCGATCCCACGCCAAGTATCACTAATGCCGCTATCACTATAAAAACCGCGATTCCGATAGCAGTTCGGATTCGATCTCCTTTGCTCATCGCTTTTTCTTTTAAACTACTAACGCTACAATAGGGGAATGAGATTTATTTTTCAAGATCCGCAAAAAACTAAAAATCTTCCGGCGCGCCTCCGAGAAGCAGGTTATCATTTTGAACGACAAGTAAATCCCGGAGAAATGGTATTTATAAAAGGATTTGAGGGGGTGGATTTCCCGCGCTGGCATCTTTACGCTAAAGAAATTTCCGGCGGTTGGGAATTGAATCTTCACCTGGACCAAAAACGGCCAATCTATCGCGGTGCCTCCGCCCATGGCGGAGAGTACAACGGCCCGCTGGTAGAAAAAGAAACCGCACGGCTTCACGAACTTTTAAAATAGCTCCGTTGCCAACGAAGCTGTTTTTTTGTATGTTGTTGGTAGAATTTTGATTTTTGAATAAGGAGAGAAATGAGAAAATCCGCATGGGGCGGGGTGGAAGTAAAACCATATCAAAGACCTGTACTGATTGAATATATATGGCTAGACGGCCAAAGGCCTCAAAAACTTCGATCTAAAACCAAAATCCTTTACAATACAAACGTTAAAGCATTAAAGGATATTCCCGAATGGGGCTTTGATGGATCCAGTACAATGCAGGCAGAGGGACATTACAGCGATTGCTTATTGAAACCGGTTGAGTTTTTTCTAGATCCAATAATGAAACAAGAGAAAGGATTTCTAGCGCTTTGCGAGGTCTTCAATCCGGATGGCACACCTCATTCCACGAATACAAGACATTTGCTTCAAAAAGCGGTGGAGAAATATAAAGACCGGGAACCGCTTTTTGGCATTGAACAAGAATATACTCTTTATGACGAAAACGGCGGCAGGCCTTACCGGTGGCCGCCAAACAGCACCGCTTTTCCCGGACCACAAGGACCGTATTACTGCGGTGTGGGAAGCGACGAAGTTTATGGACGAAAACTAGTAGAAGCGCATCTTCAGGCTTGTTTGAGGGCTGGTTTACGAATTGCCGGAATCAATGCGGAGGTAATGCCTGCCCAATGGGAATTTCAAATTGGACCGTTAAGGCCATTGGAAGTTTCTGACCAGTTATGGCTAGCTCGCTGGCTCCTTTACCGAATCGGAGAAGATTTTGGCATCAGCGCCAAACTTCATCCGAAACCAATTGACGGCGATTGGAACGGCGCCGGAGCGCACACTAATTTCAGTACGCAAGAAATGCGTAAAGATGGCGGATTGAAATATATAAAAACGGCTTGTGAAAAACTGAAAAAATTTCATAAAGAACATGTAGCAGTTTACGGAGAAAATAATGATCGGCGACTGACTGGCAAACACGAAACCTGCGATATTAATACTTTCAGATACGGTGTTGGCGATCGGGGAGCGTCTATTAGAATCCCGACGCCGGTCGCAAATGCCGAAAAAGGATACTTGGAAGACCGCCGACCGGCCGCGAATATGGACCCTTATCAAGTTTGCAACGCGATTCTGGAAACTGTTTGTGGCGACGGATTTAATCCCGCAACATAGCCCCAATTTCGGGGCATTTTTGTTCTATTGACATTTTTTTAGAGTTTGCTATAATGGGCGCAGTACAACAAATAGGGCTGTCTGTTAATAGCCGACTTTGTTATAACCCGAGCGGGTTAAAAAGTTGGCGCAGAAGCCCACATTACGAGAGGTTTTCCATGACGCAGGAAACGAAGACCGAAGCCGCTGTTCCGGCACCGGCTCCGCGGAGCGATGCTCCGCTGGACGCCAAAGGGCTTGAGGAACTTTCGGCCAAGATCGGCCGAAAAGTGACCCTGGAAACCTGTCCGCTAACTCCGGCGGCCCACGAGTGGGTCACCGCTGAGCAGCAGAAACTCTGGGCGCAGAGACGCGGTCACGACGCGCGGCGCCTGTGGGACATGCTCAAGGCGCGGGCCCGCAACCAGGAACGCCAGCTGACGCTGGCCGAGGCTCAAGAAACCGAGAAGGCCCGGTTGGCCCTCCGGGACGAGTACATCGGCCTTGAGCCGGACTCCACGGCCAGCACTGAAGCAGAACCATGCTTCAACTGCGGGTCAGAGTTTCCCCCCATGTTGGTAAACGTTCGGAGAGACGGCTATATCCTCCGGACCAGAGAGGGCCAGCCGATCAAGAGCGGCAACTATGCCGTTCTTCGCATCGACGAGAAGGGCGATGCCGACGAGACGGGCATGCCGACCCCGGTGGGCATCTGCAAGAAGTGCAAGCCCAAGGTCGGCGGGGAGTTCTACTCCCTTGCCCGAGCCAAGGAGCTCGCCGAGAAAGCCAAGCGCGAGGACAACCTCGCTGCTAAGGCGGACAAGGTCCGGGCGGCAATGGTCCAGCGTCCCCGTCGCGGCGACGGGGTCAGCCGGGTCGCCCGCCACTGGAACCGCGGCGAAATCCGCTAAAGGCGGAACTCTAATGCCCCGACTCTGACGTATTGTGTCGGAGTCGGGGCCTCTTTTTAAAAACACAAAAAAGGATTTACCCCTTAATTCGTGATTCATACTTCATGATTCATGTTAAGAGGTAAGTCCTTCGACAACAGAATAAGCCCGCCTTCGCTGAAGCTATGGCGAGGCAAAGCCCGCCTTCGCCTACGGCTATGGCGGATGAAGAGGGACTATTTGAAAGGAACCTCATGATGCCAAACGGCAGTCCGACCCAGATTTATCCAAAACCGCTTGTTGATTTACTAAACGAAACGTCGCAGGATTTCGCCGACTATTTTGAAAGTCAACGTCGAGATTATGGTCAGGCGCATCGCTTGAAAAATGACGTTTGCGTCGGTTCTAAAGAGGGGATTGATTTTTTGGGCGAGGGCAATCTGGAACAAGCACAGATTGCATATATGGAGTGTGAAAAGTCGTTTGAGGAATTGGGCAAGCTCATTATTCCCACCGATAAGGCCTGGCAATTGGAAAGTGAGGCCGGCCAAGAATTAGTGGAGTTTCGAGTAGTCTTGGAACTTTATCCCGTTCTCCTTAGTAGGAAGGAATTCTCGGAGATAAAAGTTCCGAGCTTTGAAGATTTCGGCGTAACCAGACAAAGCTGGCTGGCCGGAATCGCTGATGCGACGGGAGAGCTTTCCAAGCTCTGCGACGAACTTTGTTATAATGGGATCGGTGATGAGAAAGAAATTTACAAAAATTACATTGATGTCGCCACAGAACTGAAAAGCTTTCTCCGGCAATTCGCCAGAGTTTACCCGTTGGTCGCAAGCAATAACCGCTATCGCGGGCAAGGATTTGGAAACAAGCTTCGGTACGTAAGTTTGTCAATTCTTCACCGAAAGAAAGATCTGCTGGCCATCCGCCGTTCCCTTTCCCTCAAAATTTGAAACTGACAGCCCCGCCTTGCGGGGCTTTTTTTATTTCGCAAACGGGTTCCTGGCACCTTTTATTTCAAAATGCAAATGGCATCCGGTCGGCCCGTGAGTATTGCCGGTGTTGCCAATAAAAGCGATCAAATCCCCTTGCGCCACATAATCGCCGGATGAGGCGGCGTTTTTCTGGGTATGGGCATAACGAGTAATCACGCCATTGGGATGTTCAATATCAACATAATGCCCGTAGCCGTCATTCCACCCGGAAGAACGCTCGGCCACCACCAAGCCTTCAGCCGCGGCATAAATCGGCGTACCGCAGGCGTTAGCAACATCTATCGCGTTTACCGAATGCAAACGACCCCAGTTCCAGCCGGTCGTCGGAATTACAAAATAACCGGGCAGGTTCGGAAGATTTGCCAAGGAACCTGCGGCAAAAGTTTTCTTCGGCTTGACTCCCGGGATAATTAAGGTGTCAGCGGTCGGCTTATTGTATTTTAAAATTGTCGCCACCTCCACTCCATAAAAAGCGGCGATGGAATCTAAACTTTCATCTTCTTGAACCTGATGAAGCACTCCGGAAACGGGAAGAATAACTATTTCTTGTCCGGGCTTAATTGAATTCGGCTTAATGTTGTTTGACCACAAAACAGTATTAAGAGAAATGCCGAAATTAGCCGCGATTTTAGAAAGCGTATCTCCGGACTGAACTTTGTAAGTTAAAAGACCGTCGCGGCTGGAGACTATATTACTTAAAGGGCTATTGGCATTATAAAGTGCCGACTCCTGCAAAAGAACAAATCCGGCCACATCCTCATCGCTAGAGGCAATAGAAAAATCCAAATCCTGAAAAACAGAAATATCCAAAACCGGCAAAGACTCTTCAATAAAAAATGCTGAGGCCAAGAAAGCCGACCCGCCGGAGTTTGTTTCGGAATTCAAAGACCTAGTTAAAAAACCGATATTTAATAAAGCGGCGGCCAAAACAAAAACAACCGGAATAACGGTTGTCTGGCTTACAAGATTTTTAATTTTTGCTATCTTATCTTTAATAACTATATTATACCGTATTTATAAATTATCCGCCAACCATTTTGCTCTATGGATGAATTAAATAAAAAACAAAACGAGGCAGTTAAGTATGGAAGCGGCCCATTACTTATTGCTGCTGGCGCCGGATCCGGGAAAACTAAAACACTTACCAGCCGGCTGATAAAACTGATTGCTGACGGCATAAAACCGGAAAACCTCATTGCCATTACCTTCACCAATAAAGCGGCGGAGGAAATGCACGGTCGAGTTAATCAGTTAATGAGTCGCGCTGACGCTACAGTTACGGCTTCGCCTACAGTTAAAAACCCATCAACTCATCAACTCATCAACTCATCAACTCATCAACTCATCAACCCATCAACCCATCAACTCATCAACCCATCAACTCATCAACCCATCAACCCATCAACCCATCAACTCATCAACTCATCAACCCATCAACTCATCAACCCATCAACCCCGTTTATTGGCACTTTCCACTCTCTCGGCGCTCGGATTTTAA
>CAYJVO010000003.1:0-51505 GCA_964373675.1 uncultured Candidatus Saccharibacteria bacterium | reverse complement strand
AACCCATCAACCCCGTTTATTGGCACTTTCCACTCTCTCGGCGCTCGGATTTTAAAACAAGAAGCGACGTCGGTCGGCCGAACTGCCTCCTTCACTATTTTTGATGAAGACGATTCGTTGAGTCTTATGAAAAAAATAATGAAGACTATGGATATTTCCAAAGACCGCTACAACCCACTGACCGCAAAAGCCAAAATCGGAAATGTTAAAAACGAACTCATTGATCCGGAAGAATACCTGGACAAAACCGCGCTGGACATTTTTAAAAAATATGAGGCGGCGCTCGTTAAAAACAACGCCTTGGACTTTGACGATCTTATAGAGAAAGTGGTTTGGATATTTAAAAATCATCCGAAAGTTCTGGAAAAATATCAAAAACGCTTCCGTTATATCTTGGTGGACGAATACCAAGATGTTAATCCCGCCCAATATCAACTGATAAAACTTTTATCAAAGGGGTCTCAAAACTTAACGGTTGTTGGCGATGATGCCCAGTGCGTGCTGCCCGAAACGCAAATTGCAACCGATGGCGGATTAAAAATGATTAAAAATATTTCTCTTAAAAACAGAGTGATTGCGGCTGCAGGCGACGAAAAAATCTGCTTTGCTAATATAGATAAAATAAAAAAATTTCGATATCGCGGCGCATTGATAAAAATAACAACTACGGACAAAAAAACTCTTAAGTTAACACCCAATCATATTATTTTTACAAAAACGCAGCTATTAGATGATATTTTCTACGTTTACTTAATGTACAGAAAAGATAAGGGGTTTAGAATTGGCCTTACCAAAGGCTCCCGCTGGAGCAGAGACAAACGTCAGCTGGGACTAATGGTTAGAACTAATCAAGAAAGGGCCGATAAAATGTGGATTCTGAAAGTATGTTTCTCTCGAGCGGAAGCTGAATATTACGAATACTATTATGCATTTAATTACGGCTTGCCAACGCTCGTTTTTGACACTAACAACCGCGATATGTTAATCCCCCAAAGCCATGTAGACAAATTATTTGATGCCATTGACACCAAAAGCCGTGTCCGGAAATTAATGAAAGACGAATTGTTGTATTTTAGCTATCCCCATTGGCTGCCAAAAGGAACAATACGCCATTCTTCCCGACGATTGCGCATTCGTTTGACGTTATTTGATGATCGCAGAAAAAGTTTAGCGCATCCGTGGGGAATGAGCAGAATCAGCGTCAATACAAAAGATTCAGCACTAAAAACAGCGATTGAGAAGCTGGGATTCACTACGAGAAAAGGCAAAATAACAGATTGGCGACTGGAAATCGCTCGTCTTAATTACAGCGAAATTGAAAAAATTGCTGAACGTTTGATGACAGCAAGTTCGGAAGTAGAAATTGTTAGAAGCGCTTGCCTGACAAAAGGAAAAAGGCTTTTTTTTCAGCCGGCATCTCATGTTCGGCCTACTATGCAAATCGCTGTCAAAAACGGCAAGAAAGTAATAGAAAAAACGGTAAAAAAGGTTGAGGTGGAACAGTACGACGGTTATGTTTATGACTTAGACGTAAAAAATGTCCACAATTACGTTGCTAATGACTTTGTTGTCCATAATTCAATATACGGATTCCGCGGTTCGGATTTCCGTAATTTCTTAAACTTTGAAAAAGACTGGCCGAACGCCAAAGTAGTACTGCTGGAACAAAACTATCGCTCCACTTCCAATATCATTAATGCCGCTTCAACGGTAATAAAAAACAACAAATTTCAAAAACCTAAAGAGTTGTGGACGAAAAATCCCAGCGGGGATTTGATTCAAGTCGCCGCCTGCGAAGATGCGGAACAAGAAGCGGATTTTATCGCGGACAAAATTAGACAGTTAATGAGTCGCGCTAACGCTACAGTTAATGAGTTCGACGGCCGAGAAAACTCCTCAACTCCTCAACTCATTAACTCATCAACCGCGATACTCTATCGCACTAACGCCCAGTCCCGCGCGATTGAACAAACGTTAATTATAGCTAACATTCCTTATAAAATTTTCGGCGGGTTGAAATTCTATGAAAGAAAAGAAATAAAAGACATTGTTGCCGCTTTACGGATTGCCGCCAACCCTAAAGATGAGGTCAGCCGCGAGAGAATTGTTAAAAATTTCACCAAATCAGTGACCGAACTGCTTTTGGAAGAACTGCCACGCCTCGGAAAAAACCTCAAAATCCTGGAATTGATTAGTTGGTTTTTAAATAATGCCGATTACTTTGATTATTTGGAAAAAAACTATAAAAACTACCAGGAACGCAAGGAAAACATCAACGAATTAATCGTCTTTGCCTCCGGCTTTGAAAACTTGGGCGAATTTTTAGAACGCGTTTCGCTTCTTCAATCAGCCGATCAACCCGCTAATCAGTTGAAGAGTCACGCTGACGCTACAGTTAATGAGTTTCGGACCGAAAAAAACTCATCAACTCATCAACTCATCAACTCATCAACTATTAGCCTAATGACCATCCACCTCGCCAAGGGCTTGGAATTTGAAACGGTTTTTGTTGCCGGCTGCAACGAAGGCACTTTGCCGCACCAAATGTCTTACGGATCGCTGGACGACACGGAAGAAGAACGCCGGCTGATGTATGTCGCTATGACCCGCGCCCGAAAAAATCTGTTTTTAAGTTTTTATAACTTGCCATCGCGTTTCCTCGGCGAAATTCCACCGGAATTAACTGAGGTAAAACAAATCGGCAGGCCTAAATATCAAGAATCCGAGGAGGATATTTACATTGAAGAATCTGAAATATAAAACCAACAACACGAACTAATACACGAATAACACAAACAATAAATATTCTACATAAAGATTTGTCTTACAGACTCGTCGGCTTGTTTTTTAAAACCCAAGACTCCCTCGGAAGATATGCGAGAAAAAAACAGTACGGCGATCTATTAGAAAAACTGCTTATGAAGACGGGGATCAAGTACGAAAGAGAAAAACTAATTTCAAAGACTGGTGATGATATTAACAGGGCGGATTTCGTAATCGAGGGAATCATTGTGATCGAGTTAAAAAACAAACCATTCACCACAAGAAACGACTTCTATCAAGTTCTGCGTTATTTAGAATTTTCTAACCTATCTTTGGGAATGATTGTGAACTTCAAACAAAAATATCTGAAACCAAAACGCATAATAAATGCTAAATTTAAAAAATAACTAACTTCGTGTAATTCGTGTAAAAGTTAGAGCAGTTAGCATTATGTCACGCAAATTAGGACAGCATTTTTTGATTAAACGTTCAGCGATTCAAAAAATAATCGCCGCTTTGGAATTAAACGCCGGCGAGACGATTGTGGAAATCGGTCCAGGAAAGGGAGCATTAACAATACCGCTTGCGGAACAATGCGCGAAAATCGGTTGCAAAGTCATTGGTATAGAGAAAGACCCTCGTTTAGCCGAGGATTTAGAATTTAGGATACAAAATTTAGGAAACGCCAAAATTATTCACGGCGATGCGCTAAAAGTACTAGCCAACCCTGAATTCTATATTCTATATTCCGGATTCTTCAAAGTAGTGGGCAACATTCCCTATTACATCACCGGCAAGCTTTTGCGGATTTTGAGCGAATTGGAAAATAAGCCGGCGCTGACTGTGCTGACTATTCAAAGGGAGGTCGCGGAACGAATTTGCGCTCATCCGCCGAAAATGAATCCCACACGTAGGAAATGTCCTATGTGTGGGATGAATTTGCTGGCGGCGGCGGTGCAGTTTTGGGCCGAGCCAAAAATAATATCTTATTTAAAGCCGTCTAATTTCTCACCGCCGCCGAAAGTGGAATCGGCAATTATAAAACTAGCCACTAGGGTTCAGCCATTAACCACTAGGGAAGCGGAGAAAAACTACTATAAGTTGATAAAAATTATTTTTAAACAGCCGAGAAAGACCCTTCTTAATAATTTGACTAGTGGCCTGCCCTCCGTAGCTTTAGCGAAGGGGGGATTATCTGTGGATAAGTCAAAAATTGCTGAAATTCTTGCCAAAAATGGTCTTCCGGTCAATACAAGACCGCAGGATTTAAGTTTAGAAAAGTTATCCACTCTTTCTCACTTTTTCAGCTTATAGCATTAACCTATAATAATAATGTATGCGACTGCTATTTCTAACAGCAATTTTGGTTGCTACAAGCATATTTTATAGACCCGCATTAAGCGCTCAATCATTTTCATTGCCTAAAAATTCTAATCCGCTTCGCTATCTTCGTGAAGCTGTAAAAGAGCAATTTTCTACAAGCGAAGCCCGCCGGCTTTTAAAACATCTCACTACCTACAGAGGATATGAAGCAGTGCTGCGTCAAAAAACGACTCACAATCCCTTAGTCTTTCGCCAAGGCGGTATTCCGGTCCCGAGTTTTGCGCCTACGGCAACGCCGATTCCCGGACCACCGTTTGATATTCCAACACCAACCGGAATCATTCCCGGCTGCCTAAATTTACTGTGTCCCCCACCTCAAGGAGCGCTTTGGTTTGCCGGTATTTGCTGGTGCACACCCTAAGTTAAAGAATGGGAAATAAGGAATAAAGGGTAAAAATATAAAGAATTAACGAAAATGGTTTCAAAAATTTTATCAATAACGCTGATTGTTGGATCATTAATTTTTGCCGGCTTGATTGTTTTTCAAAAAAATTCCAACAAAGAAATACTCGGTGAGCCAGCGGCTTTTAAAATTCAAAATTTAGAATCAGCCACAACCCCGACGCCTTTGGGTCAGGGCTCCGACCGAAACGTCAAAGTTATCAATTCCACCGAAAAAATCGCGTCCAAATTAAGCCAAGAAATTTTGTCCCGTAATGCCAACGGGCCAGAATTAATAGGAGAAAAACCCTGGTTATCGGTCGCTGATCCGGAAGCAGTACTGGACCAACTAATTGACGAAACATTGGCAAATTTTGACTACCAATCTTTTAAACCAATAGTTCGTGATTCGGAAATCATAATTTCTCCCCAAAATGATAAAAATTCTGTCAACGCCTACCTTGCATTTTTCCAAAATGTTCTTTCTAGTAATGTGCCGCGGTTTAAAAAAGATGAGGGATTTGTTGCGGAAAACTTAAAAAGTTTATTAACCGCTTATGAAAAAACTGTTACTGAATTAAAAAAACTTGCCGTTCCGTCTTCTTTAAAAGAACTTCATAAAGAAGAAATTGCGCTTTTAACTGCTCAAAAAACGGTTTTTGAAATTATTCTCAATTATCAACAGGATCCGTTTCAAACAGTGCTGGCGCTTAGAGCGAACGATGATTTAAATAAAGAATTGGCTGTCTTAAAACAAAAATTTCAAGCCCTGAACAACTAAAATGAAATTAAAATTAATCGTAATAACCCTAACGATTATTGGCTTAATAGGCCAAAATGTAATTTTAGTGAACCCCGTCCGGGCTTCTATTCCGGTCATTGAAACCAATGTCCAGCTTTTAGCCGACAATACTGGAAGTTTTATTCAACAACTCTATGAATGGGCGCAAACTTTTGTTGTTTCTTCTCTAAAAAAACGAGTGTTGGATATGTTGGTAGATCAAATTATCCAATTTGTCCAAGGAGGCGGAAAGCCACGGTTTATTACTGACTGGCAGGGATTTTTAAGTGATGCTGCTAGTGCCGCCGCCGGAGATGCGGCCCAGCTTGCCGGTCTAGGCTTCCTCTGTTCGCCATTTAATTTACAAGTGCAGCTGCTGCTAGCCCCCGTACCCAAATTTACTCAACAAATTAGCTGCACCTTAGACCAAATCGTGGAAAATATTCAAGGATTTTACAATGATTTTCGCAGTGGAAGCTGGATCGCTTACGGAGAAATGTTAAAGCCACAAAATAATTTTTACACTGCAACTCTTATTGCCGAATCTGCCCAGAATCATGCAGCCGCTCGCGCATCAGCAGCGGCCTTTAGTGAAGGAATCTCTGGCAACGGCTTCTTTTCTTTGAAGCAATGCGACGAAAATGGCCGTAACTGCGTAGTAACTACCCCAGGATCAATTTTAGGATCTACAGTTGCTAAAGCAGTTGGTTCTGATATTGATTTTATACTTTCAGCGGATCAAATAGAAGCTTATGTCGGTGCAGTCGCCGATGCCTTGTTTAATCGCTTGATTCTTGCCGGCGGAGAAGGGCTACGCGGCGTTAGCACTGCCAAGGCGCCCCGCGGCGGCAGCGTTCCCCAAACTGTTACTGGAAACTGTGCCGGATTAAGCGGCGCCGCCCGTCAAAACTGTTTGAATTATATTCGGACCAACGACAATTCCTTTAACCTTGCCCGTTCCAAATTTATTGATCAAATAAATAATGTAATAATTCCCCGCCAATCGGCAGCCGCGCTTATCAACGATTCCGTTTCTAAAGAACAATTGTTAATTAACAAACTTAATGAACTTAATAACTGCAGTCCGCGGATTGCTTTGCAGGATGAAATTGCTAAAGAACAAACAATTATTGATCGTTTAACTGAGGATCTGCGGCAAAATCAAGTTCTGATTGATGAGGCACAGGCAATGCTTTCACAAATTAGACAAGTCCCGCAGGGCGATTGGGCATCGTTGACAACAATTTATGGCAATGCTTCTGAAAAATTAAATCCTCAGGCCACCAGCGACGTTTTGGCAAATGCCCAAGAAGAAAACGATGCCATTAAAGAAAAGGTTTCAAAGAGAATTGCGGAATTAGAAATTCAAATCAGGATATGCAGAAACATTCCGTAAATAAAATTTTATTAATTTCACTGATTGCCGTTTTTCTTTTTGCGGCGAACTTCGCTTCTGCTCAAAATGTCAGCGAGTTATTAACGCAGCCGGCTTTCGTAAATTGCGGTCCTGGTGACTTGTATGCCTGCGTAGAGGAAGGCATATCCTTATTACTGCGGTATGTTACATTCATTCCGGCAATCGCCATTCAGTACTTAATTAGCGTAGGGACGGATCTTATTAATTTCATGCTCGCTTTCAACGCCCAAGTCTTTAATCTGGATACCAATCATCTTTTAAAAAACGGGTTTGGTGTCGTCTTAGACATTACCAATCTCGGTTTCGTGTTAGCAATTATCATTATTGCCTTTGCAACTATTTTAAGAATTGAAAGTTATGCCATTAAAAAAACTCTGTGGAAACTCATTGTTGCGGCTTTATTAGTAAATTTTAGTTTAGTGATTGCCGCACCAATTGTAGATTTCAATAATGCGCTGGCAGCCGTCTTTGTCAATCAAGGAGCCGGTGGTGATCCAGCGCTTTTCACCAACAATATTATGGCCGCTTTTAATCCCCAAAAATTGTTATCGGTCAGGAATGATATTTCTGATGTTGAGGGAGTAGTTTTTAAATTAATTTCATTAGTTTTAGCCCCCATTTTCATGATTATTTTTGGAGCCATTACGGCTATAGTAATGTTCGTCACGGGATTTATGCTTTTGATCCGCTATATCATGCTCACCATTCTTCTTCTTTTAATGCCACTGGCTTGGCTGATGTGGATTTTCCCAAATCTTAGCCACCTTTGGAGGAATTGGTGGTCAAAATTCTTACAGTGGAATTTCTTTTTGCCAGCCGCAACCTTCTTCATCTATCTTGCTTTAGTGACCGTTGATAAAATTGGCGAATCGATTAACCAGCATACGGCCTCAAGTCAAATTGCGCGTTTTGTTAATGATGGGCTTTTAATTCAAGATGCCCTAGGACTTTTTCTTCAAATTATTATTTCGGCTGGTTTAATGGTCGGCGGACTAATGGCTGCCAATTCTATGAGCATCAGCGGAGCAGATATGGGGTTAAGATGGGCCGGAGCCGTGAAAAACTTCGCCATTGGTCAAACCGGAGCCGTGAAAAACTTCGCCATTGGTCAAACTGGAAGAATCGGTTTGCGGGCCGGCTCTTGGCCACTAAGAACTCAAATCGGTCGCAACATAGTTGCGGGTATGCAGAAAGTGCCGCTTTTGAGAACAGCTGGCGCTGGACTAGCTAATATTCGCATGACGGCTGAAAAACAGATATTGAAACCTTACGAACAATCAATCAAAGGATTATCTTTGGAAGAAATAGCTAGAAGATACAAATTTGCTCCAAAACCAATGAAAATGCTTATTCTATCTGAATTAGCAAGAAATAAGAGACTTGACTTAATTAAAATGGAACCCGCTGTTGCTAACGAACTCTTAGAGGGACTAAAGCTCGGCTTCGGACGCCATGAAACGATGCCGAAGAAAAAAAGACGAAAGAATTAGCTAAAGCATTAATAGAAGAGGAAGGTGAAAAAAAAGAAAAAAGCGCTGAGAAAAAAACCTAATTATGCCAGCAGTAGAAAAAATAATTATAAATTCAATACCGATCTGGGAACCAACGGTTTGGGAAGCTTTACAAAAAAAAGACTATTCTTTGACCCAAAGCAATCTTCAACGGATATTAACTAATTTTAAACCTGAAGATTGGGAAGATATTGAATGGATACTCATCATAGAAGGCGCTCCAGCTTTTAGAGGTAATTTAACCTCGGAGGAATGGGAAAAATCAGCTAAGCCGGTGATTATGAAAGCGGTAATTGATTCTCTTAACGAAGAAGCTATGAAAGCTGTTTATGAATCACTACCTGCAACAGAATTAGAATTTCTACAAAAACAATTCTCAAAAGCTATACCCGGGGGAACAGCTGAAGAAAAAATTAATTGGCTAAAATCCAATCGCTATTCTTTATATAAATTCTTTATTTCCAAACCAGGATTTATTTTAACTATACCGGAACAAACAGAGGCTCCGTCCCCGCCAAAACTCTCGCCGTTGGCGGGACAAGCGCCCCAAGCTTTTAAGGTTCCGAGTATCGGCCCTATTCCGACCCACGATGATGAACCAAAAAAGGTTCATTATAGCAATATGAAGACTGAGTTGAAGAGTTAATGAGTTACGCTTCGCCAAGTCAGACTTGGCTTCGCTAAGTCAGACTTGGCTTCGCTACAGTTAATGAGGAATAATTTCAATGGCTACAGGAATAGAAAACTTAAAAATTTACAATATGGCTAAAGATCTAGAACTGGAAGTTCGCGAGCTCACTAAAGCTTTTCCCAAAGACGAGCGGTTTAGAAGCGTTGATCAATTAAATAGATCGTCTTCTTCAATAACTAATAATATTGCTGAGGCTTATTATAAACAGCATAAACGCGATAAAATACATATATTAAGGGATATTGCGATAGCGGAATTAGAAGAAACAAGAACCAATATCCTACGATGTTCCGATAAAGGGTTTATTGACCAAGAAACAGCAAAAAAAGTTTCGGGCCAGTATATTAACCTTAGAAAAGCAATTTTTGGCTACATAAAATTCATAGAAAATTTTCCGGAAAACAAAGTCAACCTCATCAACTCATCAACTCTTTAACTCATCAACTGATATGCAATTTCAAGTTCCACAATTTATAGAAATGGAGGATAAAATCGTCGGGCCGCTGACGCTCAAACAATTTATTTATTTGGCGGCGGCCGGACTGATCAGTTTCTTGC
The DNA here is from genome assembly GCA_964373675.1 of uncultured Candidatus Saccharibacteria bacterium. GTDB lineage: Bacteria > Patescibacteriota > Minisyncoccia > UBA6257 > WO2-44-18 > CAYHXN01. The sequence goes on along the minus strand of CAYJVO010000003.1, from coordinate 42,020 downwards.
TGTTTTTTGTCCTGAAACTCTGGTTTTGGTTCATCGTCACTGCAATCCTCGGGACGACAGCGGCAATTTTGGCATTTTTAAAGTATAATGGCCGACCAATGCCGGTGATAATCGCTTCGGCTTTAAAATACGCGACTCAACCAAAACTTTATTTATGGAAAAAATCTGAAGAAATCGCTGCTGTTCCGGAAATTAAAATACCGGAAGCCCCTCGTCTGGAAATTGTTTCTCCGCTTAAAAGAATTTGGCTGAAAATCACCACCACTCTGCGGATCCCAACTCAGATGGCGCAAAAAGAAAGGCTGGATGTGTATAAACAAGCGTTCAGCCAAAAAAGATTCGCAAGAAAAATAGACTACCGCTAAAATTTCCAATTTCTGATTTCTAAACAATAATTAAAGTATGGCTCAACCAACAACAGCAAAATTTTCTCAGCAAATAGTGGAAATTGAAGAAGTCCGCGATGGCGTGATTATTTTAAAAAACGGCGCCCTTCGCCAAATCTTAATGGTTGCCGGCGTAAATTTTGACCTGAAATCCGAAGAAGAGCAAAATCTTATTCTTTACGGTTACCAAAATCTTTTAAACGCGCTGGACTTTTCGCTTCAATTTTTCATTCACTCCCGAAAAATTAATCTGGATCGCTATTTGGAAAAATTGAGCACTCGCCAGCAGGAGGAACAAAATGAACTTTTAAAAAATCAAATTGGCGAGTATCGCCAATTCGTTTCCTCCTTTATAACCGAAAACCCGATTATGAACAAGACTTTTTTTGTCATTATACCTTTTGATCCGATCCAAATCCCTCAAATCGCAGCGGGAATCGCCGCCAAAATTATGGGGCTCTTCGGCAAAAAAACCTCGCCGCAGGCTACTCAACAAGAAAAAGAACAGCAAATTGCCAAAGGTTTAGTACAGCTCGGTCAACGAGTGAAACAGGTCGTCAGCGCGCTTGGCGCAATCGGTTTAAATGCTATTGCCCTAGACACCGCTTCGGTGACGGAACTCTTCTACAATCTTTACAATCCGGAAACAATTGAGAAAAAAGGTGTGTTAGAAAACAATCCTAAATCCTAAAATCTAAATTCTAAAACATGGACCAACAATTTAAAGACTTACTAGCCCCGCCGGCGTTGGAAATTGATTCCAATTACTTGAAGCTGGGAAAAAAGTTTGCCAAGACTCTTTTTATCTTTTCTTACCCTCGCTATCTTTCAACCGGATGGTTCTCGCCGATCATTAATCTTCCGAATTTATTGGACATCTCCATATTCGTTCACTCTATTGATACTGCTCTGGCTCTTAAAAATCTTCGCAAAAAAGCCGCTCAGGTGCAGGCCCAAATCAGCGAACAGGAAGAAAAAGGATTGGTGCGCAATCCGGTTTTGGAAACCGCTCTTCAAGACATTGAAGCGCTCCGAGATTCACTCCAGCAAGCCACAGAACAGCTCTTTAATGTTGGATTATACATCACTCTTTACGCCGATACGCTGGAAAATCTCAATAAATTAGAAGCGCAAATCAGCAATCTTTTGGAAAGCCGGCTAATTTATGCCAAACCGGCGATTTTCCAGCAATTGGAAGGTTTAAGCTCAACCTTGCCCCTGGGAACCGACAAATTATCTATCCATACTCCGCTAAACTCCAGTCCAGTTTCTTCCTTTTTCCCGTTCGTGTCAGCCAATCTTACTTCTGATGACGGCATGCTCTACGGTCTTAATCGCCATAACAATACTTTGATAGTTTTTGATCGCTTTTCTTTAGAAAACGCCAATATGGTAATTTTTGCCAAATCCGGAGCCGGAAAATCATACGCCACCAAACTGGAAACTCTGCGTCTCCTGATGCTTGGAACCGATGTTGTCATCATTGACCCGGAAAATGAATATCAAAACCTTGCCAATGCTGTCGGCGGCAGTTTATTCAAAATCTCGCTAACCTCCACAGATAACATCAATCCCTTTGAAATCCCGATTATCCCTAAAGACGAAGATCCAGCTGAAGTTTTGCGTTCCCATATTGTAAATCTGGCTGGCCTCCTGAAACTCATGCTCGGAGAAATCACCTCTGAAGAAGAAGCAATGCTTGACCAAGCCATTAGTGAAACTTATGCCGCCCGCGATATTATCCCCGGCAAAGATTTTTCCAAAGCCGAACCCCCGCTTTTGGAAGATTTAGAAAAAGTCCTTGCCAATATGAAAGGCGGCCACGATCTTGCCCAGCGGCTTTACCGCTTCACTAAAGGGAGTTTTGCCGGCTTCACTAATAAGCCGACTAATATTGATATCAAAAATCGTCTGATCGTCTTTTCCATCCGCGACTTGGAAGAAGAACTGCGGCCGATCGCTATGTACATTATTTTAAATTTTATCTGGAATTTGATCCGCGCTGAATTGAAAAAACGAGTTCTGATTGTAGATGAAGCTTGGTGGATGATGAAATACCCCGAAGGCGCTTCATTTCTTTTTGGTCTGGTAAAACGTGCCCGTAAATATTACCTTGGCGTCACTACTGTTACTCAAGATGTTGAAGATTTCCTGAATTCTCCTTTTGGCCGACCAATTATTACTAACTCCTCTCTGCAGCTCCTTTTAAAACAAGCGCCGGCAACCATTGATGTGGTGGCCAAAGCTTTCAATTTAACTGAATATGAAAAAAATCTTTTACTAGAAGTCGGGATTGGGCAAGGACTGTTTTTTGTCGGTCCCAACCATGTGGCAATTCAAGTAATCGCGTCGTATTTAGAAGACCAAATCATTACCACCAAACCGGAACAGGTATTACAACAACAATGAGCCCGAAAATCTCCACGACTGAAGCAGTTTTTCTCATCCTTGCCGGCATTATCGCTGACCTAATTAACTGGATTCCAGTAGTGAACTGGGTTGTGGCAGCCGTTATGTTTCCGATCACTCAAATCTATTTTAGGATTAAAGGAGTAAGAGGACATTATGCTCTGATCGGCAATATTTTAGAGTTGATACCGGTCTTAAGCGTTTTACCGGCCTATACCCTTGCAATGGCGGCCACGGTTTACTTAGATCGGCATCCGGAATTGATGGCTAAAGGGAAACAAGGTGAACTGAAAGAAAAAGTTCAGAGAATCGCCGCTTTAAAAGAAGTAAAGTCAGCCGCGCCGGTAGCTCAAAAAGCAAAAAGGATAACGGAAGTGATTAAAAAGATATGATAAAAGAGCATAGGGAAAAGAGGAGGGAGGGCAGTATTTTCACGAATTTTGCGATTACGCTTGTTTTATTTTCTTTGCTTTTCTCTATCCTCTATCCTCTGTCCTCTAGAGGCCAACAAGCGCCAGAGTTTATGGTTTCCTGGAAAGCCAATTCTTATGTTCCGCCGGATTACCCAGGCAAAGCTCTGCCCTCACCGACTTCACCAATAGAAATCGCTTTTGAATTGCTGGAAAATAGCAGAATAGTTAATTTAGCCGGGAATGAGGTTCGCTGGTTTATAAATAATCAGCTCCAAAAATCTGGTTTGGGATTAAAAACTTTGACTTATATTCCACTACGTTTTGAACGACAAGACAAAACAATAAGAATAGAAGTCCGCCGCTACCGAGGCGCCAATTTAGAAGAAACTATTGTTATACCAATTGCCGAACCAGAAGTGGTAATAACGCCTTTAGCCGATAATATCTTTAAAGCTTTGCCGTATTTTTTCAACACTGCCAGCTTAAACCAGCTTAATTTTGAATGGACAGTTAACGGCCAGCGGCCGGAAGGCACACCGGAAAATCCAAATATTTTAGAATTGGCGTCTCTGCCTGCGGGAATAAATATAAATATCAGCGTTTTAGTCAAAAATTTAAAACAAGTTCTGGAATCCACCAGCAATTCATTAAATTTTTTAAGCCAATAAAAAAACATGAAACTAGAAATTAAGAAATTGGAAATTGGAACGGCATTCATTTTGACCCTATTTTCTATTTTCTATTTTCTATTTTCTAGCATTGTTTTTGCTCAAGAGACAGATGCGGAAAAAACCGCGGCAGCCAGAAAAAGATTGCAGGAAGAGCAAGGATTTTTCGTAGAGAATTTTGAAAAATTTTTAGAAACGGGCGCAGGTCAAGTAACTCCTGAAGAAAAACAGACTATTGAACGCCGAGCACATAAACTCCGAGCACAACAGTCGGCTCAACAGTCAGGGGGCTATAAACTAATTATTCCCATTCCTACGCCGGAAGGACTAAAAACTACAATTTCCAGTCCGGCAGAATTTGTAAGAACCGTTTTTCAATTTGGCATGGGTGCTGCCGGTTTAGTAGCAATGGCTATGATTATATTCGGCGCAATCCAATATACGATTTCTGCCGGCAATCCTTCTCTGCAGAAAGACGCTAAAGACCGGATTTTAAATGCAATTTACGGTTTGGCGCTGCTTTTTGGATCCTATATTATTCTTCGCACCATTGATCCGCAACTAACTAAATTGAAACTGCCGGAAATAAAACCCCTTGCCAAAAAAGTTTTAGAATTAGAAGAAAGGCTTAGCCTTAATGAAATCATTGGAAAAAGACGGCAAGAAGAGGAACAACAAAGAAAGGAATATGAGGAGAAATTGCGATCATTGTTGTCAGAAAAGCAGGAGGCCGAACAAAAATTATCAGAACAAGGCGCAAAGTTTGGAGAAATAAATAAATTAAGGAACGAATGGGAAGTGGCAGAACTTAATGCTAAAGCCAAAGAGCTTGAGTACCTTGAATTATCGCAAAGGGCAAAGATACAAAAACTTCAAGTTATTCAAGCCGAAAAAGACTACGGAGATGCACCCAAAAACCAAGAAGCAAGCTTCTTTCAAACCCTGGCTATGGTCAATAGAGCTTATAGCGAATTACTCCAACAAGCAAATGCCGCTAACCAAGCCGTAATTCAAACAAGACAAGCCGCGAATACTGCTTCAGCTAGACTGCAAGCTGCAGAAACGGCGCGATAACGGTAAACTATGAAAAAAATTCTAATTATAACAGGAATAATTTTAATAACTGGTTTGCTGCTTTATGCTGGATGGCGATATTTTATACAATCAAAAGTTCTGCCCAAAAGCCCGGTAACAAAATTAGGCGAAGAACTTTTAATCAAAAAAATAAATCCTGTAACGGATGCGTCGGTTTTTGATTACTGGATAACTGCTAACAAAGAAATTTATTATCTTAATCTTAATGGCAGTATTTACCGAATATCGCCCGGCGGCGCTGAAGAAATCATTTTAACGCAAACAATTCAAAGTTTGAGCAATATAAATTCTTCATTTGACGGATCAAAAGCAATCATTTCCTTTGGTTATCCGCTAAAAGAAGTTTTTGCTGTATTTGATACTGCAAGAAAAATCTGGAATCCCTTGCCGGACGGAACTGTAGCTACCGACTGGGATCCCAAGTCCTCTGACAGATTAATCTACCTTAAAAATAATGGAAACAAAAATTCGCTTAACTTATTAACGCTATCAAACAATCAATCTTCCGAAATTATCAGCTTCAATCAAAAGGACGTCTTATTAGAGTGGGTTTCGCCAGATGAGATTTATATTATGGAAAAACCATCCCAAGAAGTTGATGGCTCGGTATGGTCCTTCAACATAAGAAATAAAACCGTTAAACCGATTATTAAAAAAGAACTTGGCTTAATAACTAAATGGTTTTCTAACGGCTCGCTGGGACTAAAACTGTCCAATAAAAATAGAAGGCCCCTATTGGAATTCATTGACGATAAAAATCGATCTTTAGCCACCCTGTCATTTATCACCGTTCCTGATGAATGTGTTTATGACAACATGACAAATCGAATCTATTGCGCTGTGCCAGCTAATCAAAATAATCTTATTAGATTTCCGGACGACTATCTTAAAAAAATAAATTATTATGCTGATAACATATATTTGATCCCGCATTCTTTAGGAATAGATAGTACAATCAATAACCTTATTTTTACAATTTTTGATGCCGGAATAGAAAACAAAAATATAGACATGGACCGCATTAAAATCCAGGATAATAAGCTATATTTCTTAAATCGTATTGATAATAAACTCTATAGTCTCGGTTTGTAATGTGATACAATAAGGCGAGCATGAGCAAAGAAAAGTTTCCTGTTCCTACGCCTGAAGCAATTGAGCAGGCAGGAAAAATATCTCGCTTTGAAGAAACTCTCAACAATCCGGAGTTTCTTAAATTTTTATCAAGCTATCCGGATGCCGAATCTTTAGAGTTAACTAATGAAAATGCCGAGGAAATTGAAAAACGGCATGAAGCTTTTATGTTCAAAGAATGGGCGCGCGACGGCCTTAAAGATTTATATACTGAAGAAATTTATAAAAAGGCTGGTTTGGAAATTAAAGAAAAAGAAAAAAGGAAAGAATTTAAATTTCTGGATGAATATTTAGAAAAAGAGGCCATTGAAACCCCTGAATTAGTGAAGCTCATCGCCGAAAATCTTCAACAATATCGCGGGTTTAATGAAAAAATAGAAAAAGAAACGCTGAATCTGGATCTGCTTATTTTTGTCAGCGGATACAAGCCGGAATATGAATCTCTAAAGGCCATCGCGCCCCAAGCAATACTGGAAAAGGTTTTGAAGGAAACCAAACTCCTCAAAGAGGAAAAGCTCAAAACCGTCGGCTGGCGCGAATTTTTTAACATAAAAAGTTCCGAGCTGATCGGCTGGTTTTTTAGAAACAAAGAGGATGAAATGCTGCGCCAAACCACTATGGAAAAATTAGAATCGGACATAGAACTCTTAGAGTTAACCAAAGAGGCCCGGCAAAGACTGGAATTGGCCAAAAAATTCTTGATTGAAACTTTGCCAACCGGAAAAATGGTTCGGGAAAAAGTCCAAAAGAAAGTGGCAAAAATCTTTGGCGATTTTTTGAATCCCGAAAGTGAAAAAGGATTGAAACTGGAAAATCTTCAAGATGCCAAGAAATACCTAAAAGAACTGGAGCGAACAGATGATGCCTTAAAACTTTTGGAAAAAACCGATAAAGAAAAATTATCGGAAGAACTGGATCGTCTTATTGAAAATAAAGTTACCGAGGAACTTATTTTCGCAATTTATGACAAAAAGCTTAATCCGCGACCGCTGGAAGAAATGGAACAAATAATTGAAGAAAATCTTAAAACTGAAGGATTGGGTCCAACTGCCAAAAGAAGAATGTTTGAGAACTTAGAAGTTCTTACTAAAAACCCCCGCCTGCCACTAGAAAAAAGAATTTTGCTTAAAAGATTGCTGGCAACAAAATCTTGGTTTGAAAAATAACACTATGGATCTTACCAAACTTCAAAAATTTTTGGAAAAACCGATGTCTAATGAAGCAAAAGGAGCGCTCTATGTTAACCTAGCGCTGGTTTATCTTAAAACCGCCAACGAAATCAACCGGCGCTACCTAGAAATGCTCCAAGATACAACCAAAACTCTGGAACTAATTAACAAAAAACTATCCCGTTAGAAGTCTCGCCCGCGCGCGAGCGCGGTCCGAAGGACCCTAAGGGCGGGCTACTTCTAACGGGATTATAGCTCTATCGGCTTGATGACCACGTGCCTGTCTTTACCCTCGCCAATGCTTTCAGTTTTAACATCCGGTCTAGTTGCCAATTCCACATGCACTAGCCGCCGTTCGTAAGCGTTAAGGGCCGGTAAATCAACGGGGGATTTAGTGGTCAGCGCTTTTCGGGCTGCCGCCTGCGCCAATTCAATAATGAGCTTTTCCCGATCTCGGCGATAATTATTCACATCCACGAAAACCGTCTCCAAACTGTTTTTTCGCGCCAATAACTTTACTATGTGCTCCAAATCGCTAACGAAATTAGGAATTATTTTTTGAAACCACTCGCTTTCATTAATAAAAATCGTTATTTTTCTGTTTTCTGAATCAACCTCAATCCCCGCATCCGCAAAGCCGGCGCGTTCAAGCATGGTTTTGACTGCTATTTTCAGATTTTCCATGTCTTTGTTGTTCTTTTTCTATTTGACGGTTAATTATAATCTGCTGACCGATGGAAAATAGCGAAGTTACCAACCAATACAACCCTATGGCGGACGGCAGAGATGTTAAAAAGACGACGGTCAAAATCGGTCCGATAAACACCATCTGCCTGACAATTCTAGAAGACGGATCTTTTTCTGAAGCAGAAAATTTTGGCAAGGCTAGCCGTCCTTGAAAATATTGGACTAAAGCCGCCAAACCAACCATCACTATACTGCGGCTTTGCAAATCAATCAAGCCTAAAAAAGAATGGTTAATCTGATCCGGAGACGATATAAAATCATACAAATTAACAAAGGATTCTGGGGTAAAACCCTTTAAAAAAAGCTGGTAAAGGGCAATTAATACCGGCAGTTGAAGCAAAATCAGCAAAAATCCGGAAAAAGGGTTGACTTTATGCTCTTTATAAAGAGCCATTAGGACTTGAGCTTGTTTTTCCCGATTATCTTTGTGGTCATGCTGGATTTTGCGAATCTGCGGCTGAAGCCGCTGCATCAGGGTCTGATTTTTAAAACTTTTGTAGAAAAACGGATACAGGATAAAACGAATAAGGATTGTCAATAAAATAATGGCGATGCCCAAATCTTGAAAAGCTACGTATTTATATAAAAAAACTAGAGCGTTAAATAACGGCTGGTATAAAATTGTGTTGAATAAAGAACCCATGAAAGCAAAAGTTGTTAGTTGTTAGTTGTTAGTTGTTAGTAATTTGGAGAGTTCGTTTTTTAATTCCTCTTTGCCGAGTTTTACCGCATTTACCGAAACAATTAGCAAATAATCGGCAATCGGCAATGCGTGTCCGGCAATGCGGAAAAAATTAAATATTTGCCTTTTTAATCTGTTGCGATCAACAGCTCTTTTTGCCACTTTACTGCTAATAATAACGCCGAATCGGCAAAAGGCATTGCCGGTTTCAAAAATTTTTAATAAAAAATAGCGGCTTTTAACTATTTTGCCGCTTTTCCCTATAAATTTTTGAATCGGCAATCTTTGCTGCTTCGACAACATAATTTTCTGTTCCCTTTCCTCTTTTCTCTATCCTCTTTGCTTACGGCGTAAGCCGATGTCGGCCTTTTCTCCGTCTATTTCTTAAAACTCGCCGGCCTCCCGGCGTCCGACTGCGCGTCAAAAAACCATGAGTTCGCGCTCTTTTCCGTTTTTTTGGCTGATAGGTGATAGACATGATGATTTTTATTTATCCACAAACAATTAACACTTTATTTTATTGTAGCTATTTGACGGCTGGTGGCAAGAGCATAAAATTAAAACTATGAATGGTCTCAATGAAATTTGGCGAGCTGCTCTTGGTGAAATTGAACTGCAAATTTCGAGACCAAATTTTCTTACTTGGTTTAAAAACACTTCTTTACTAGAAAAAAAAGAGGGGGTTGCTTTAATCGGACTTCCCAATAGTTTTGCAAAAGAATGGGTAGAAAATAAATATGGGAAAATTGTTCTTCGCGCCTTAAGAAATCTTGATGAAACCACTAAAAAAATTGATTATGCGGTAATTAAAGATCCGCAGTCGGGTTTGGCAAAAGAAAAATTGGAAGTTAAAGCATCATCTCCAAGTCAAATCGGATTCTCGGAATTCAAACTTGATCCGGAAACTAATTTAAACCCCCGCTATACCCTTAATTCTTTTGTTATCGGCAAATCAAACGAACTCGCTTACAGCGCCTGTCTAGCCATCACTGAATCCATTGGCAATAAATATAATCCTTTATTCATATACGGCGGGGTCGGCGTAGGAAAAACTCATCTTATTCAGGCGGCCGGAAACGAAATCAAAAATCGTTACCAAAATAAAATAAAAGTAAGATATGTGCCTTCGGAAAAATTCACCAACGATGTCATTGCCGGCATTCGTTCCAAAAGAATGGAAACAGTTAAAGAAAAGTACCGCTTGGTAGATGTCTTAATTATTGACGATATTCAGTTCATTACTGGAAAAGGATCAACTGAAGAAGAATTTTTCCATACTTTTAATGCGCTTTATGAGAATAATAAACAAATAATCATTTCTTCCGATCGCCCGCCGAATTTTACTCCTACTCTTCACGAACGGCTAAAGTCGCGTTTTGCCGGCGGCATGACTGTAGGTATTGATTATCCGGATTTTGAATTAAGGCTGGCTGTCTTAAAAAACAAACTAGTAGAAAGAGGAACGCAGTTAGATGACCAATATCTCAAGATTATGGCAACCAAAGCCCAAAAAAATCTCCGGGAACTGGAAGGAGTTCTTAATCAAGTCCTATTTTATCAGCAAAATAAGGGCGAGTTAACTCCTAAAAAGGTGGAGGAGCTAATCAATCAGAATATTCAGGAATCTTCACATAATGTGAGTCCGGGCCAAATTCTAAACTGCGTTGCGGAATTTTACGAAATTACTACCGGCGATTTAACCGGTCGTTCGCGGAAAAAAGAATTAGTGGAACCACGGCAGGTTACCATGTATCTAATGCGCGAAATTTTAAACCTTTCTTATCCGTCAATTGGGGAAAAATTGGGGAAGCGTGATCACACAACTGCTATTTATGCCTGTGGAAAAATAGGGGAGGAAATCAATAAAAATCATAAACTGAATCAGAATATTCTAATGGTCAAAGATATGATTAGTAAAAGCTAACAAATAATTAACAGGATTTAAGAATTATAAATAAAAAAATAGGAATAAATTTAAGGTTATCAACAAAATTATTTCCTACTACATCTACAACTAATTTATTAAATAAATGAAATTAATTATATTAAGAAATAATTTAAAAATCGCTTTGGCGGCTGTGGAAAAAGCAGTTTCGGAAAATACAACTTTGCCAGTTTTAAAAAATGTTTTAATTAAAACATTTAATAACCGCATTAAAACGGTTACCACTAATTTAGAATTAGGAATTTCTTATTTAACTTCGGGAAAAATCATTGAAGAAGGAGAAATCAGCGTGCCGTTTGGAATATTATACGGAATAATTAATAATCTTAATTCAGATAAAATTGATTTAGAAACCAAAAAAAATAATCTTTTAATAAAAACTGATAATTATGAAGCGGCTATTCAAGGAATAGATCCGGAAGAATTCCCAATAATCCCTAAATTGGAAAATACTGATTATTATCTGGAAATTAATGGCGATATTTTAAAAAATTCTTTATTAAAAGTTCTGTCTTCGGTTCAAATTTCCGAGATTAGACCGGAAATAAGCGGCGTTTTATTTGATTTTCAGATAACTTTTCTAAAACTAGCTGGCACGGACAGTTTTAGACTTTCGGAAAAAACCATTAACACTAATCAATTTAAAACAAATTTTAACCGAGGTTTTAAAATAATCCTCCCTTTAAAAACCGTTCAGGAATTAATTAGGATTTTACCGCAGGATAAAAATGTGATGATTTTTGTTGATCCGAACCAAGTAATGTTTAAAAATGAAGATTTGGAAATAGTATCCAGATTAATTGACGGCGAATACCCCGATTACGATTCAATTATTCCAAAAGAATTAGAAACGGAAAGTCAATTTGATAAAGATTACCTGGTTAATGCGCTTAAGTTAGTGAGTAATTTTAGCGGTAAAGTTAATGATATAAGAATTAAAATGACAGAGGGAAAAAAAGCTTTGGAAGTTTATTCCGCTAATCAGTATCTGGGCGAAAATAACTATTTGATACCGGCTAAAATTAAAGGCAAAGATTTTAAAGAAATCAGTTTTAATTGGCGGTATTTGCTGGATGGTTTGCGAGTTATGGATTCTCCGGAAATAATTTTTTGCATCAATAATGAAAGCCGTCCCGCCGTTCTTAAACCGGTAAATGACAATTCATATTTTTATATTTTAATGCCCATAAAAACAACCTAGATAGGTTCTACTTATAGAGGATTATTTCTTTTTCGGTTTTATTATTTTGATTGTCCCAAACAACAATTTTGAAAAGATTTTGCAGTTGGACATCGGAGGCTGATACAATATTTTGGTAAGACCAATTTTTTCCAAAATTTCCGCTTTGTTGAGAAATAATTTTGTTATTAAACCAGATTTCCATTTTGGTAATGTCTGCCGGGGAAGAAACTTGCGTTGATACGCTAATTTTATTATTAAAGATCGCACTTCCTTTAGTTGGCGACAATATCTCTAAATTAAGACTACCGATTGGTGTTAAACTTGCCAAAAGATTGATTTTATCTCGGTTGCTTTTAAGCCATTCTTCAATCGGCTCTTCCCAGTTTTTGAATTGAGGGTCGCTGTCTGGATTAGCTGGCGGCGGATCAAGCGGCCGATTTTTATTGACATAGTAAAGAATATCGTGAATTTGTCCGTTGATGAGATATTCACCGCGCAGAGCCGGTTTGTCGGCAAAAATAGGTTCTGGCTTAGTGAAAGTTTCTAAAGATCGGATTTTTAAAGCTTCGGAAAGAAAAGCGTTCCAGATCGGAATAGCCGCTAAAATACTACTGCCGCGTTTTTGCATTGGTTGATTGTCATTATTGCCGGCCCACACGCCGACAACCAAAGAACGGGTATAACCGATTGCCCAAGCGTCGCGATAATCATTGGTAGTGCCGGTTTTCAGGGATACTTCTTGATTGGGATAGACGGTAAGGTTTAGACTGTTGGCAAAAAGAGGAGCGCGAGCTTGAACATCAGAAAGAATGTCATTAATTAAACGCGGATATTGCGGATCAATGATTTGTTCCGCCTCATCACGGTATTCTTCCAAAACTTTTTTATTTTGATCAGTAATTCTTAGTATAAAAGTTTGTTTATGTTTTAATCCTTCCTGCGCCAGTATTGAATAGGCCTGAACCAATTCAATTAGTTTTACTTCTCCGCCGCCTAATACCAGTGATAGTCCATAGCGGCTTCGTTCGGTTAAAGTGGTGATTCCGAAATCTTTTGCCAATTTTAAAACATTATCAATGCCGGCAAGATACAGGGTTTTAGCCGCGGGAATATTAACTGATTGGGCAAGCGCATTGCGAAGCGTTATGGGACCGCGGAAATTTTCATCAAAATTTTGCGGATGATAGCATTCTTTTGATTCATTGGCGAAATCAACAATTAGCGGACAGTTTTCATTGTTTGGCACAAATTCAGTCGGTACATCAAATATGATCGTGTCCGGCGTAAACCCTTTTTTAAAAGTGGCAAGATAGACGAACGGTTTGATTGCCGAGCCCGGTTGACGCAATCCTTGAACGGCAACATTGAAGTTCCCGTCAATTTCTTTGTCAAAATAATCTCGTGAGCCGACTAATGCCAGAATTTGTCCGGTGGAACTGTCTTGAGCTACTAGAGCCGCGTTTTTTCCCTGATAAAGGTCAGAGTTTCGCCGCGCCCCTTCTAGAACTGCTTTTTCCGCCAATTCCTGCATTGGCCAATCAAGAGTAGTGGTTACTTCCAGGCCAGCAGTTCTTACGAAATCTTCGCCATATTGCTTATTAAGATATTCTTGAACGGCTATCACAAAATGAGGCGCTTTGATGCCGGTATTGGGAGTGGCGAATTGGAATTGGATTTTTTTAGCTTCGTTTTTCTGCCGTTCGCTGATAAATCCTAATTTAGCCATTTGTTCTAGAGTGTAATTTTTCCTAGCTATTAGTTCATCCGAATGCGGCCCCCACGGGGAATAGTATGACGGTGCTTTCGGCAGACTAGCTAAAAGAGCGGCTTCGGCCAGCTTTAATTCTTTGGCAGATTTTTTAAAGTAAGTCTGGCTAGCCGCTTCAATGCCGTAGGCATTGGCGCCATAAGGAATCTGATTAAGATAAAGATTCAAAATTTCGTCTTTGGAATACCGCTTTTCTAAAATAATGGCCAAGACCAACTCTTTGATTTTTCTTGTAAAGGTTCTTTCCGGAGAAAGAAAGGCATTTTTTGCCAATTGTTGAGTAATAGTGGAGCCACCTTGAGCAATCCGGCCTTGAGAAAGGTTAACCATTAAGGCGCGCAAAAGAGAGCGTAAATCAAAAGCCGAATGTTGATAAAAATTCGCGTCTTCTATGGCAATAGTGGTTTGCTTTACCTGTTCTGGAATTTCGGAGAAGGGAATAACGGTGCGTTTTTCTTCCCCGTGGATTTCATAAAGTAAAATTTGACCAGTTCGGTCGTAAATTTTAGTAGATTGAGCAATTCTTCGGTTTTCTATAAGTTCTGGACTGGGTAGATCTTTGAGAACGGCAAAAAAGAAAAAGATGCTAAAAACTGCCGCCAAGCAGGCAGCAGCCGCAGATGCTAATAACAGCTTTCTAATCACAGTAATAACCACAGTAGAACCTATCCCAAAAATATCCCCGGCTGCGATACTGGCAAATTTTAGAAAGTGCAAGGAGCGACTACAGTTTTCTCATCGCGCCTCGTCCTGCGGAGAAAATGGCTAAGAACGCAGCTTGGGGATATTTTTGGGATAGGTTCTAATAAATTATAATACAAAAACCGCCAAGGCAATGCCTTGGCGGTTTTTTCTTTTCTTATTCTTTTTCTTCTTCCGTTTCTTCCTCTGCCTCCATTTCATCTTCGTCTTCAGTTTTTTCTTCGCCGCCTCCTTCTTTTTCTTCACCGTCATCACTTAAGAGGCCATCGTCTTCAGCGGCGGTTAAGATGAAATCCTCGTCAGTTGAGTATTTTGCCATTATTTAGAATTCCATCAAATTCTATGCGACCTTTATAGAATTTAAAAACGATAAATAAATATTATAAGCGTACAAAAATGAATGTCAATGTTTGCTCGTTATACTAAACGAATTAAATTTTGTTTTGTTTCTGATGGAAAGAGGCGGCTATTGCAATAGCTAAGGCATCGCTGGCATCATCATACCCCTTTAAAGAGTCGGCTTTTAAAAATATTTTTACCATTGTGGCCACGGCTTTTTTGTCCGATAATCCGTAGCCAGTAGTGGCCAGCTTTACTTCCATTGGTCCATATTCCGCAATGGGGATTTTGGCTTCTAAACTTTTTAAAATTAATACTCCTCGGGATTGAGCAACCCCCAGAGCCGTTTTTTTATTTTTAGCAAAAAAAAGTTTTTCTATTGCCACTAAATCCGGCTGAAATTTTTTCAAAAGCTTGGCATATTTTTTGCCTAGAATAAGAATTTTTTTATCAGGTTCGGTAATTTCTATTACTCCGCAATCTATTAATTTCAATTCACTGCCATCTTTAATTAAACCATAACCAATTCTGGAAGTACCGGGATCTATACCTAATATTTTCATTTAGAGTTTAGGGTTTAGGTTTTAGGGTTTCAACCCTATTAGCTAAACCCTAGTGGCTATTGGCTATTTGTTATAACGCATTGCACATCATTATGTTCTTCCAGTTTTTCTATAATTATTTGCAACTTCCTTTTTCCTTCGTCGGATATTTGCTGAGGAAATTTGGCTTTCCACTCTCCGCCTCCACTAGTTTGCTTCGTAGTCTGCGGGGCTGGCGGATCAAAAGCCCATAAAACGCTTCCTGGATCGGCCATCTTTGCCTTATTTGCGTCTAAAAGATGCCGGATTTCCGCAATAGTCCGGTTTTTATTGTCAGTTATCGCTTCAATAATCAAGGCCGTTTTTTCCGGACCGTAAGCTTCAATAATGATTTCTTCCAAGTTTTTATTTTTCGATGCCTTGCCGATGGCTCGCTCTATGTTTTCTTGCGGAATTTTATTGTCTTTGGCTTTTTCCATTGCTGAACGCAGGCGCGGATTAAATGCCGGATTAGATTCTTGTCGCGCCGCTACGGAAATGGCATTTAAGAGTTTTGAAAAAACCGCGCTTTTCTTTTTATCCGCCGCGCCTTTTTGCGCTTTGATTTGTTTCCAATGACTATGTCCGGCCATAGCTTTAGCTTGAATCTATCTCAAAAATACTCCCGGCCGCGATACTAGTCAATTTTTTCTAGCGCAAGGAGCGACGACGAAGGTGTATCCTTTGCGATACTCAGAGAAGGAGCGACGCCGCGATAGGCAAAATTGGCAGTATCCCGAAGGGTTGCGGAAATTTTCTCGTCCCTGCAAGGCGCGAAGAGGAAATTGTAGTTTTAACTACATTGACGAGGAGCAACGCAGCGGGACGAGAAAATTTCTCGCAACGCGGCTTGGGAGTATTTTTGAGATAGGTTTTTAGCTTGTCGTTTCAAATGAAACTCCCCGGCCTTACCCTTGGCCCCGCTGGAAGCGGAGCCGAGTCAGACTCGGCGGAGCCCCACGCTTTTGGCGGGGCGTGGCGGCCGTGGTTTCTTAGCGGAATTCTTCCGAAGCCAAAACCCTCCTTCGCTCCGCAAGGCGGAGCTACGGAAGGGTTCTCCTTGCCTTCATCCCGCGGGCTTATCCAGCCTTCGTAGCCGGAGCTACTTCGGCGGAGTAGGCCGCCCGGGGTTTTCGGCGAAGGAGAATAAAAATGCCCTGGGTTTACCAGGGCAATCGCCAGATATTCTGGCGGTTAAAGTCCTCATTTCTCACTATCCAGACCGAAGAATGCGACCCATAGGCGTGGACATAAACCTTGCCGGAAATTGCTTCCACCAGCCGTCCCTTTTTCCAGGCCTTGATGGCGACGCTGGCATCGCTTCCGTATTGGGAAAAAGATCGGAAACGGATTACTCCCGTCTGGGTTGGGAGCAGGCGTTCGCTGGTTTCGTTTTCGGATTCAAACCTGACGCGCTCGCCGCTGGCGGTTATCTCCAGCTCATAGTCGCTTTTATTGACGACTTCTAAGACATGATAGGAAAGTCCCGGCAAATTGCCCCGGATTTCAATCCAGCCGCACCCTGTCAGGAACAGCAATGCCGGACCGGCAATTTTTTTCATTATCCACCTTCAAAATGCTGTTTTATTTTATCAAAAATTAATGGAAATGTCAAATCCCAAAGATTTTTTGAGATAGGTTCTTGCTATTTAAAGAGTATTTGGCTACCATCAAATTAATGGCTCAGGACAGATCGGATTTACTCCCAAAATTTCGCCGCGAGAGCGAGGAAAGAGAAGCGCAGAGAAAAGCTTCGGTTCTTGGATTGGATTATTTCAGCGCTGCTGGCAAACCGGTTCAAGTGGATGCCTTAAAATTATTAGATGAAAAAGAGGCGCGCCAATTTAGGGTCGCGCCTTTTCAATTAAGAGCCAAAAATGCGGCGGTAGCGGTTTTTGATCTGGAAGATTCCAAAGTAAAAAAACTTCTCAAAGACTGGGAAACGCAGGGGTATCGGATTAAAGTTTTTATCGCCTCACTTAGTTCCTTAGAACAAGTTTGGGCCAATTATAAGTTCGTTTCCAAAAAAACCGAAGCAATAACCGGAAAAGTCAGCATTGAACGGGATCGTTTTGATAAGCTTTATAAAAAACTTACAGATTTAAAAAAAGTTAAAAAAGAAATTGAGGATTTTGACTTTAAGACTCTTTCCACCGCCCAACTTTTAGAAATTGTGCTGGCCGGAGCGCTTAGCAATCGGACTTCGGATATTCATTTTGAAACTGAAGAAAAAGGCGTGCGTTTGCGTTTTCGGATTGATGGCTTGTTGTATGATGTTGTGCCAGACCTTGCTAAAGAAATTTATGAACATATTGATTCGCGAATTAAACTTCTTTCCAATTTAAAGCTGAATGTTCATGATCAGCCGCAGGACGGCCGGTTCAGCATTGCTTTAGCGGATCGGGAAATTGAGATGCGGGTTTCGATTATTCCTTCTGAGTTTGGCGAGACGATTGTAATGCGCGTTTTGGATCCAAAAACCATTCAATTAAAACTTAACGAACTCGGTTTACGCTCAGACGACTTGGAAATTATTGAACGGGAATTAAAGTCTCCCAACGGCATGATTCTCAACACCGGCCCCACTGGTTCAGGAAAGACGACCACTTTGTATGCTTTTTTGCTGCACAAAAGAACGCCGGAAATAAAAATTATTACCATTGAAGATCCGATTGAATATCATTTAGAGGATATTGAGCAAACTCAAGTAGCTGAGGACGCCGGTTATACCTTTGCTAACGGCTTGCGGTCTATTATGCGTCAGGATCCGGATGTGATTTTAGTTGGTGAAGTTCGGGATCAGGAAACCGCGGGAATAGCCATTCAGGCGTCTTTGACCGGACATTTGGTTTTTTCTACAGTGCACGCTAATTCGGCGGCCGGAGCAGTCCCTCGCCTGCTGGACTTGAAGGTGAAGCCGGCCAGCATCGGTCCGGCGCTTAATTTAGTGATCGCCCAGCGGTTGGTGCGGCGGCTTTGCGAAAACTGCAAAATTTCTCAAAGGATGAGCGCGGATTTAAAGCGTAACATTGAGAAATTGGTTAAAAATCTGCCAGACCGAGCGAAAAAAGAAGGTTCTAAAGATATTAAAATTTTTAAAGCCAAAGGATGTTCTCAGTGTGGAAACCTGGGTTATAAAGGTCGGATCGCAATTTTTGAGCTATTGGGGATCGGCGACGAAATGGAAGAGCTGATTACGGCGCAAGTTACGGAGGCGGCAATTCAGCATCAAGGTTTGAAGCAAGGAATAGTAACTTTGCAACAGGACGGAATTTTAAAAGTTATTTCCGGGCTTACTACTTTTGAAGAAGTGGAGAGCGCGACAGGGCCGATAAGTTGGTAGAAATCATTGATCAGTGGGCAAGTCCGCCTTTCGGCGGGGGAAATGGGACTCTTCTAAAAATTTTAAAAGAGGTTGGAACTCCCCAGAGGAGTAGTCCAGCCTGAGCCAAACTATCCTAAATATCTAAAAGAAGTTCTTTTGCCCACTGGTTAATGATTTCTGCGAGAATGTTAGCATATTATGATTAAAATGTCAAGTCAATCTAAAGATGATTTAACCGTTGATCAAGTCCTGCGGCCGACCAGCTGGAAGGAATATGTTGGTCAGGAAAAGATCAAGCGCAACCTAAAAATTATTTTAGAAGCGGCCAAAAAACGTCAAGAGGCCTGCGACCATCTATTATTCTATGGCCAGGCCGGACTTGGCAAGACTACTTTGGCGCATTTGGTCGCTAAAGAATTAAACGCCAATTTAAAGGTTACCTCCGGTCCGGCATTGGAAAAGGCAGGCGATTTGGCAGCAGTATTGACCAACCTTGAAGAAAAAGACATTTTGTTCATTGATGAAGCGCACCGGTTGAATCGGATGATTGAAGAAGTTTTGTATCCTGCAATGGAAAGCCGCAAGCTTCACATTATGATTGGCAAAGGGCCAGCGGCGCGGAGTTTAGCGCTGGACTTGCCGGCTTTCACTTTGATTGCCGCAACCACTCGGGCAAATTTGCTTTCTGGGCCATTGCGTTCTCGTTTTGGCGCCTCTTTTAAATTAGATTATTACGAGCTGGATGATATTGAGGCGATTCTAAAGCGTTCCGCCGATGTTTTGGGAATTAAAATTGAGCCGGCGGCTATAAAAATTCTTGCTAAAGCTTCTCGTTTTACTCCGCGGGTGGCCAACCGTTTGCTTAAGCGCGTCAGAGATTACGCCGAAGTCAGCTCTTTGCCGGTTATTACTGCAGAGACAGCAGGCAAAACTTTGGAAATGCTGGAAATTGACGATTTGGGATTGGAACCGCAAGACCGCCGGCTTTTGGAGGTAATTATTAAAAAATTTAAAGGCGGTCCGGTGGGAGCGGCGACGCTGGCGGCGGCGCTCAACGACGAGCGCGGCAATGTTGAGGATATTTACGAGCCATATTTGATGAGTATCGGTTTTTTGGCCCGCACGCCCGCTGGCCGCATGGTAACCGAAGCGGCGTACAAACACCTTGGGATTCAGCCGCCGGAAGGGATGTTGATTTAGCATGAGGTTTGTTTCAAGAAGCGCCGCGCAAACCAAACGGGTAGCGGCCAAGCTTGCTAAGCGTTTGTTAAATGTAAAAAGCGACCTGCCTACCGGACAGGCAGGCATGCGATATGCCACTGTTGTTGCCCTGAGCGGCGATCTTGGCGCCGGTAAAACCACTTTTGTTCAGGGGTTTGCAAAAGCGCTTGGTATAAAACATCGGATAGTCAGCCCGACATTCCTTATATTTAGAAGGTATCAAGCATCAAGCATCAAGCATCAAGTATCAAGTATCAAGTATCGGGATAAAATACAAAACTTTTATCATGTTGATTTATACAGAATTCACAACATTAAGGAATTAGACGTTTTAAATTTTAAATCCATTTTACATTATCCATTTAACATTGTGCTAATTGAGTGGGGAGAGAAAATAAAAAAACTTTTACCAAAAGACACAATTTGGGTAAACTTTAGTCATGGCAGAAAAGAAAACGAACGTTTTATTACTTATTGACGCCAATGCGTTGATTCATCGGTTTTTTCACGCGCTTCCGCCTTTGACGACGCCGGATGGCCAGCCGATCGGGGCGATTTACGGACTTTGCGGAATTTTGTTGAAAGTTTTTCGTGAACAAAAACCTGATTATGCCGCCGCCGCGTTTGACCGTCCCGAGCCGACTTTTCGCGATGAAATTTTCAAAGAATACAAAATTCACCGGCCGCCGACTGCCGATGATTTAGTGCCGCAAATTATTAAGGCCCGAGATGTTTTTGAGGCATTTGGTGTCAAAACTTTTGACGTGCCGGGTTTTGAAGCCGACGATATTATCGGGACGCTTGCGGAGCAATTTGGTGGTTCGACAGGCTCACCACAAGATGGCTCGGATTTAAAAGTAGTGATTCTCTCTGGCGATAATGATTTGCTGCAGCTCGTGCGCGATGAAAAAGTATTGGCTCAAATTGTAAAAACTGGCCTTTCCGAAACCGTAATTTATGACGAAAAAGGAGTAGAAGAAAAGTATGGACTCAAACCGAATCAGCTTGCGGACTACAAAGGAATGGTGGGGGATGTTTCCGACAACATCCCGGGCATCAAGGGAGTGGGGCCTAAAACCGCCCAGCCGCTTTTAAAAGAATACGGCAACCTTGAAGAAGTTTTCGCGAGCATTGGCATCATTCCGGAAAAAATTTCCAAAAAACTGGAAGGGCAAAAAGAAATCGCTTTAATGTCCAAAAAACTAGCCTTCATCCGCCGCGACGCCCCAATCGCCGTCAGCGATCTCGCTTCGCTTTCGGCGGGGGAGCTGAATAAAGAAAAATTGGCGGAATATTTCCAAAAATTGGGTTTTAAGAGTCTGTTGGAGCGTCTAAATAAATGAGGGGGGACCGTTCCCAATTTTTTAACTACCGTTTTGACGCGTCAAAACGGTGATGTATAATGTTATAACTATGAATAAAACCAATGAAAAAGTTGAAGATTTTCAGAGCCGACACAGGATTGAATGGCGGGAATTTTTGTGGAACAGATTTTTAGAAAAATTGGCCCGAACTAAAACCAAACAAGAAACAGGCAGGATTATTGATGTGTTGTTTAGCGAGTACGAGAAATCAATAATAACCAAAAGATTGGCGGCGGTGGCATTGATGCGTTCTGGTAAAGGACCCAGAGAAATTAGTCGGATTTTGTGGATGTCGCCAGCGACCATCAGCGCTCTTAAAAAGAATTTTTTTAATAGCCCCGGTATTTACAGAAGCCAGCGTTTCTTCAAAAAACTTAAAAAGGAGAAGGCCTTACCAATTACCGTAAGTAAGAAGCCGCTTTTTGAAGAATTGTTGGGCGATATTGATATTTGGGAAATTTTTAAAAATCCGCCCAGGCCCTCGGGAATGGGCCTTAAAAACGGCCGCGCATAACTGGAACGTTTTGACGCGTCAAAACGACGCAAGATCAAGCGAGTAATGATAACTAAAATAGAAATCGCGCGATGGCTTTTGAATTCCGATGCGCCGGGCCTGGTTAAGGCTGATTCGCCGGAAGTTTTGGAGAAGAAATTGAAAGAAGAAGGGCTGGAAAAAATTTATCGCGAGATTGAACTGCCGCTAATCCCGATTTTGGAAGAAATGCGGAAGACCGGCATTAAGGCCGACCCGAAGCTTTTGAAAAAGATGTCCAAAGATTTGGCAAAAGAATTAGCTGGTTTGGAGAAGAAAATTTACGACTTGGCTGGTTTCCCATTTAATTTAAATTCGCCAAAACAGCTTTCGGAAGTTTTGTTTGAGAAATTAAAAATAGACACTCGCGGCATCCCCAAAAGAAAAACCGGTTCATTTTCCACGGACGCGGAGGCGTTGATGAAAATCAAGGACCGCCATCCAGCAGTAGAGAAAATTTTAAAATACCGCGAGCTTTTTAAAATTAAATCAACTTATATTGAACCACTGAAGGAACTTGCCGCTACGGACAAAGGAAACCGAATTCATACGGAATTTTTGCAGACCGGTACGGCCACCGGCCGTTTGAGCTCGCAAAACCCCAATTTGCAGAATGTGCCGCCAAGCGTGCGGGAAGTTTTTGTCGCCGAAAAGAGCTATCTTCTGGTTTCTTTTGATTATTCCCAAATTGAATTGCGGGTGCTTGCTTCAGTGACGAAGGATCCAAAAATGATTGAGGCATTCAAAAAAGATTTGGACATTCACGCTATCACGGCGGCTAACGTTTTTAACATGCCGGTGGAAAGAGTTACCAAAGAACAACGGCATTTTGCCAAAACTTTGAATTTTGGCGTTATTTACGGTATGGGGCCAGATGCTTTTGCTCGCAATACAGGTTTAAGCCGTGAAGAGGCGGAGAATTTTATTGCCGAGTATTTTAGTGATTTTGCAGAAGTAAAACGTTGGCAGGAAAAAACGATTAATAAGGCAAGGGAGGTTGGATATGTGGAGAATTTGAACGGCCGCAAGCGTTGGCTGCCGGCCATCGTTTCGGAAAATCGGCGGGTGGCGGCGGAAGCTGAGCGGGCGGCGATCAATATGCCGATTCAGGGGTTGGCGGCGGATATTATAAAACTAGCAATGATCCAAGTGACAGATTTTCTAAAACAGGGAAAAATCTGGCAAAAAGAAGCGCGGCTTCTTTTGTCTATCCACGACGAACTTCTTTTTGAAATCAAAAAGGATTTGTTAACAGAAGTTGCACCCAGAATTAAAGAAATTATGGAAGGGGTTTATAATTTATCCGTGTTTTTGAAGGTGGATTTTTCTTACGGAGAAAATTGGGGGAATTTAGAAAAACACTAAAATCCGCATGCCAGAATTACCGGAAGTTCAAACTGTGGTTAACGATTTAAACCACAAAGTAGTAGGGCGGCGGATCGTTGGTGTTTGGTCGGATTGGCCAAAAGGAATTAAAGATCCGTTAGATCAATGGCGGGCAAGGAAGCACGCGCATGTTAAAGAATTTGAAAAGGCAATTCGGGGATCAAAAATTATTAATGTTGAGCGGCGAGGGAAAAACATCTTAATTTATCTGTCCGGCGATAAGCTTCTTTTAATCCACCAAAAGATGACCGGGCATATGCTTGTTGGAAAGTGGAGCGTCAAGTGTCAGGTGTCAGGTGTCAGGTGTCAGGTTATTCCGCTAGAGCCGAAGGCGGCCGTTGAGGACCCATATAATAAATATATTCACCTCATTTTTTATCTGGATAACGGGAAGATGCTGGCGCTTTCCGATTTGCGGAAATTCGCGAAAGCCATTTTGGGGCGGACTAAAGAGGTTGAGAATTTGCCGGAGTTAGTAAATCTTGGGTCGGACGCGCTCTCGCCCAATTTAACAGTCGCTGAGTTTATGAGTTTAATAAGGGGAGAAAAAAGAAAAATTAAACAAGTATTAATGGATCAACAGGTGATTGCCGGCATTGGTAATATTTATTCGGACGATATTTTATGGAAAGCGAAAGTACATCCGTTCAAGTCGGCGAATAAATTAAAGGATCAGGAACTAAAAGCGATTTATAAGGCGATGCGAGAGATTTTAAAAAAAGCCGTAAAACTTCGCGGCACTTCAACAAGCGACTTCCGCGATACAGCTGGCGAACCCGGCGCCTATACTGATGAACGTTTAGTTTATCAGCGCGAAGGAGACTCATGTCAAAGATGCGGAACTCAAATAAAGCGAATTAAATTAGGCGGCAGATCAGCGCATTATTGCCCAAAATGCCAGAAGTTACCGCTAAACAGATTATTGATATAATGGATAAATGATTCTCTATCTCTACGGCCCCGATGCTTATCGGCGACAGCAAAAGCTAAAGGAGCTGATCGGTAAATATAAAGAAAAACATTCTGGTTTGACAGTGGAACATTTTGATTTGGAAAACGGAGAAGAAATAGATCTCTTAAGGGATTCTTTGAGCGCGCAGTCGCTTTTTGGCGGATCTAGGTTGAGCATTATTCGGTGCAAGGAAGCGCCCGCGGCTTTAGCAGGATTAATAAAATTGGCCTCTCAACAAAAACATTCTCATTTATTTATAGTTGCCGAAAGGCATTTAGGAAAAGATTTTAATTTTCTTTTTAAAAAACCTTATTTATCGGAAGAGTTTAAGCCATTAATTGGAGCGCAGTTTGCTGCATTTATAAAAAAAGAAGCAGCTAAACGAGGCCCAGAAATGGATTCAAATGCGATCAATGATTTAATTCGCGCCAGCGGATCAGATATTTGGTTCGCGGTTAACGAACTAGATAAATTAGCACTCGGCGGAAAGCCCGAACATGATTTTGCTTACCCGAACTTTTTTTCTTTACTTCAACGGTTAAAAAAATCAGCTTTAGCTAGTCGACTTTCAGCGCTTTCTTTTTTACTTTGCAGCGAAGAGCCGGCTGCTGTTTTTAATATTATGGCCTCACAGGTTGATGGCGATTTGAAAACAAAAATGGCCGACTACGACGTCGCCATCAAATCCGGCAAACTGGAATACGAAGAGGCGCTTCTGGATTTAGCGCTTAACGGCTATTAGTTTAGTTAATCGTGATTTCAGCCGTGAAGCGGTATTTTTTTTTAGAATATTTGTTTTTGTCGCTTTATCCAGTTTTTGATACACCAGAGAAAGTTGTTTTTTGGCCTCATCAAAATTTTTGGCGGCCACCTGCTTTTTGTAAGTTTTAAGAACTTCTTTAAGGTTTTTCTTTGTGGATAAATTGCGTTCGCGGCGGCGGATGCTTTGGCGCAACGCTTTTTTGGCTGATTTGGTAATTGGCATATTATTGAGATAGATTCTAGCTTATAGCTTTTAGTTTATAGAGTCAATAGAAATTTCTTTTTGAATAGTCTGCGGGATAATGCCGTAGCTTTTGTTGAATTTTTCTTGGATTTTGCGCCGCCGCAAAGTTTCCACAGTCGCTTTTTTTATTGATCCAGTGATGAAATCAGCATATAGAATTACTTTGCCGTTAACTGAGCGGGCGGCGCGGCCAGACATTTGGATGAGGCCGTGGTAGTTGCGTAAAAATCCTTCGCGGTCGGCGTCTAAAATTGCCACCAAGCTTACTTCTGGCAGATCCAATCCCTCGCGTAAAAGATTGATGCCAACGACAACATCAATTTTGCCGCGCCGCAGAGCATTGAGAATTTCAGGGCGCTTTAGGGTTTTGATCTCTGAATGAAGATATTGCGCCCGGATTTTTTGGGAAAGCAGAAATTCCGTCAAATCTTCGGCAGATCTTTTGGTTAGTGTCAGCGCCAGAACCCGTTCATTGCAGGCGATCCGTTTTTTGATTTCCTCCAAGAGGTCTTTGATCTGATTTTGGGCCGGCCGAATAGAAATTTTAGGATCCAAAATACCAGTTGGTCTTACCAGTTGTTCAACGATTTGCCCCGTCTTTTCCAACTCATAGGGACCGGGGGTGGCGGAAACATAAATTCTCTGGCCGATTTTGTAATTGAATTCTTCAAATTTCAGCGGCCGATTGTCCAGCGCCGAAGGCAGTCGGAAGCCGTGTTCAATCAGGGTGGCTTTTCTAATTCGGTCGCCGGCTTCCATAGCGCGAAGTTGGGGGATGGCAATATGGGATTCGTCAATGAAAAGCAGAAACGGCTTTGGGAAGTAGTCTAAAAGCGTCATTGGCGGCTCGCCGGGTTCACGGAAACTCAAATGACGGGAATAATTTTCAATTCCATTAATATAACCTTTTTTAGCGAGCATTTCCAAATCAAATCCAGTGCGTTTTTCTAGGCGGTCGGCTTCCATAAATTTATTGGCGGACTGTAATTCTTCAACGCGCTCTTCCGCTTCCGCTTTAATATTCTTGAGGGCCAGTTTGAGTTTGTTTTGGGGTGTGACCCAGAATTTGGCCGGATAGATGATTAAGTTAATGAGTTGATGAGTTAACGAGTTAACGAGTTTCGTAACGGATTTTATTTTTCGGCCGCGATCAAATTCAATGTGGACAAGTTCGTCAGTTACAAGGTGAATTTCCAGGGCGGTTTTTAAAAGCTGGTATTGGCCGAGAAGCGGGCGTTTGGTAGTGCGTTCATATTGGAGAAAACTTAAACTGCGTTCCAAATCTTTTTGGCCGACAGATTGTCCTGTTTTGAGTTCCAGGCGGGCGCGCTGGTATTCATTGGGATCGCCGATGCCATAGATGCAGGAGACGGAAGAGACAACGATCGTGTCTTTTCTGGTAAGCACACTTTGGATGGCGGCATGACGGAGCTTGTCTATTTCTTCGTTGATGCGAGCGTCTTTTTGGATATAGGTGTTGGTTTGAGGAATGTAGGCCTCTGGCTGGTAGTAGTCATAGTAGGAAACAAAATAGTGTACGGCATTATTCGGAAAAAATTGTTTGAACTCTTGATAAAGCTGGGCGGCGAGGATTTTGTTGGGTGAGATAACAAGTGTCGGCAGGCCGATTTTCTCCATTACCGAGGCCATAGTAAAGGTCTTGCCGGAGCCGGTAACGCCTAAAAGAACTTGGTCTTTTAAGCCAGTTTGGATGCCGTCCGTTAGTTTGGCGATGGCCTGCGGCTGATCGCCTTTTGGAACAAATTGGGATACCAGTTTAAACATATTTACTATGACTAATAACAAATGACTATGACTATGACGATGATAAATGAGAAGAAAATTTGCGAAGTCTTTTAGCTATACTTTCTGCCTTAACTAATATCTCCTCATATTCTTTTTCGGTAATATATTGGTTGTCTAAACAGCAATCAATACAAGCAATTCTTTATCCGTAGTTCTGTTAGCGTCCTCAGCAATATTTAGAATTATGGAAATTAAGGCTCGTTTAGTTTGATTTACAAGGATATATTTTTCTTCAGGAGGAAGTTTTTTAAGAATATTGTTCACAAAAATCCTAAAATAACGGGCATCATTATAAATATCCCAATCTTTGAATCTAAAGCCGTAATTATTTATTTTTTGGTCATTAGTCATAGTCATTAGTCATAGTTTATACTTAATGTGTGATTTATTCTCTATCCGGAAAGCTTGTCGGTAGAAAGGAAAATTTCGTGATTTTGGAAGCGGGTGGAATCGGTTTCAAGGTTTTTCTTTCTCCGCGGAACGCCCAGAGTTTACCACAGCCGGGATCGCAAATCAAAATTTTTTGCTCTCTTTATAACCGCGAAAACGAGCCGTTTGAGCTTTTCGGATTTTTGAGCGAGAAGGAGCTTTATCTTTTTGAAAAATTAAATACTGTTAGCGGCATTGGCCCGAAAACAGCAATGGCGATCTTGAGCGTAGCGCCGATTGATCAGCTGACGGCGGCTATCAACAATGGAAAAACCGATCTTTTGACCAAAGCTTCCGGCATCGGCAAAAAAACTGCCGAGCGGGTGGTAGTGGATTTAAAGGGCAAATTGGACGATGGCGGCGGATCGGCTTCCGCGCAAGCGTTGGGACTGATGGAATCGGATTTAGAGCTAGAAGAAACCTTAATAAGTTTGGGTTATACCAAACAGCAAGCCAAAGCCACAATTTCCAAAATTGACCCTAAAGTTTCTGGATTTAAGGAAAGATTAAAAGAGGCGTTGCGGAAAGCAAGGAACTAAATTTTTGTTAGTTACCTATAAACGCGATCGCGGATAAGAGTACTCTTAAAAAACGGCATCAATAAGACGTTTTTTTGATGTTATAATTTAAAAGTGATTAATTTCTTAAAAGACATCTATCATTATTTGCTTGCTTGGGCGGGGAATATTATTTACGGTTTTCCGTCCAAAAAGCTTTTTGTGATCGGGGTGACCGGCACGAAGGGTAAGACGACTACGGTGGAGTTGATAAACGCGGTTTTGGAAGCGGCGGGAAAAAAAACCGCCATTATTTCTTCACTTCGTTTTAAAGTTGGAAAAGAGAATTGGAAAAATACCACCTCCATGACCATGCCGGGCCGGTTTTTTATCCAGCGATTGCTGAAGAAAGCGGTGAAGGCGGGATGCGGGTATGCTATTGTTGAGGTTACTTCGCAAGGCATTTTACAACACAGACATAGGTTTATTGATTGGGACGCGGCCATGATTTTAAATCTTCATCCCGAGCATATTGAAGCCCACGGGTCTTTTGAGAATTACCGTGATGCCAAGCTGAAATTCTTTAATGACATCATCCGCTGTTCCAAAAAGCCGCGCAAGACCTTTTTCATTAACGAGGAGGATCGGTACAAAAACTATTTTATAAATGCCATAAATAATTCAGGCGAGATAAGGTATTTCAGCCGTGATAGTTTTATTAAAAATCAGCTGAATAACGGCCGGGTATCCATTGGTGATTGGCTGGCCAGCAATTTTAATTTGGAAAATGCCGCCGCCGCATCAGCTTTTACTGAATCGCAGGGCATTGGTTGGTCAGTGATTAAAAAAGCATTCCAGAATTTCAAAGGCGTGCCTGGGCGGATGGAGATTATCTCCGTCTCCGTTAAAACTTCCGCCGACGCTAAAGCTTTGGCGGACAGGTCGGCGGGCAATCAGGAAAAGTTTAGATTGGTGATTGATTATGCGCATACGCCTGACAGTTTAGAAAAGGTTTATCAGGCCGTCGGAAATTCCAAAATTTCCCCCTACGGGGGATCTCCCGAAGGGAAACAAAATCCAAAATCCAAAAGTAGATTGATCTGCGTTCTTGGGGCAGCAGGAGGAGGAAGGGATAAATGGAAGCGGGCGGTTATGGGCAAGATTGCGGCAGAAAATTGCGATGTGGTTATTTTAACCAATGAAGATCCTTACGATGAAGATCCGCTGAGAATTTTAAATGACATTGAGCGGGGTTTTGCGCACGCCCTCAATTCTAAATTAAAAATGGCCGGTCATTTTAAAGTTTTGGATCGCCGCGAAGCCATTAAAAAATCTATTGAGATGGCTAAAAAAGGCGATACCGTAGTTATTACCGGCAAAGGCAGTGAGTCGTGGCTGCATATTGAGAGAGGAAAGAAAATTGCGTGGGATGAAAGAAAGATTGTTGAGGAATTGCTGAACGATCCCGTTAGAAGGTGAACAAATGCGGCCGTCTGAATAGAATTATTAAAGCACGATGAATAACAAAAATAATAGAAAAACTGAAGTTGGGGCCCCTTCTAACGGGATGAAATATAAAATCCTTAGCCATACTGCCGATTTGCGCTTTGAAGTTTACGGCAAAACTATCGAGGAATTATTTATCAATGCCGCTGAAGCTCTCGCCGACATTTTGGGGGGCCGCCAAAAACTGCTTTCACGCGTGAAAACAGTGACAGAAAAAATCAAAATTCAATCAGCGAATACGAACACTTTGCTGGTTGATTTTTTGAATGAGATTTTAGCGAGAAGCCAAATCAATAAGCGAGTTTATAAAGTGGAAAGTTTAAAGTTGAAAGATAATGAAATTGAGGCGGAAATTTCCGGAGCGTCGGTAGATAAATTCGAAGAAGACATAAAAGCTGTCACTTATCACGAAGTGGATATAAAAAAAGAAGACGATCTTTACAAAACCCGCCTCGTACTTGATATTTAAACCAGTTCTTTGAGTGAGGTGGCCGGATGGATTGGTATTGGACCGCGCTTCTTGGTGTTATCTCTTTTTTTGGAGTCTTTGTGTTTTGCGCTGCGAATGATATTAGAAAACTAAAAGAACAGATTGGGTTTTTGGAAACCAACTGGCCATTTCCCTGCAGTTCCAAACAGCCGCTAGTTGTCGTTTCCGATCCGGTTTTCAGAATGACTTTCAGCCATGTTTTGTCTTGTCGAGAATGCCTCGGAGAATTGGAACGGCATCCGGAAAAAATAAACGACTTGAAACTATTAGATAGCGATAAAAAGCTTTTGAAATTTCTTCTAGAGCCAATCAAATTGAAAATGCCACCCGGCCCAAAGTAGGCCGGTTTTTTATTTCCTTCACCACTATCGCATGCGATAGTGGTGATTGTTCCGTTATTTGTTTTTTAAACCAATTCCTGGTGGACGAGGCGGATTTGTAATTAAATCCCACAGATCTATGTTGTTAAATAGTTCGTCCCAAAAAGATTTTTTAGTTTTGGTTTCCATCCCGCC
Source organism: uncultured Candidatus Saccharibacteria bacterium (assembly GCA_964373675.1). Taxonomy (GTDB): domain Bacteria; phylum Patescibacteriota; class Minisyncoccia; order UBA6257; family WO2-44-18; genus CAYHXN01. The sequence goes on along the minus strand of CAYJVO010000003.1, from coordinate 11,773 downwards.
GCCCCACCCTTTCTTTTTGTTCGGTATTGATCGGCAGCTTTTATAATGCCCGGATTTATCCCAGAAATTTTTCTTTACAGTACTGATGGTTACCGGCGAAACCCAAAGCGCACTACCGATTTCTGAATAACTTTTTCCTGATTTTACAAGCGCCAAAACTGCTACCCGATTTACAATTATGCGCTTCTCATCTTCGCTTAATAGTTTGTCTAAAATTTGTTTGAAATCTTTTTGAGATTTCGCCGTCGCCAAATGATTAACAATTTCTGTCCACACCGCTTCTTCCCATTCCGTTCGATGTTTATTGTTTAGTATTTTCGATATGTCCATGCGGGGGATTATAACATGCCACTATCGCATGCGATAGTGGCATGGGGGGTGCGCTTGATATATAAATTCGAATTTGCTTAACTACTAAAAGCATCTTTGAGGAGCATTAGATGGAAAGAAAACATGAATTTTCTTACCGTTGCGTCATTTGTGAGAAGAATGAGATTGTTTTTAGCTGCATTGAAGAAACTTACGAGGGGCCGCCGCTTGACCAGCAAAACTGTGATTTAAGCAGCTACCGGGATCATAAGGTTGTGGGCGGTAAACTGTTCAGCGGTAGGTCTAGGGGTTCTTCGTATTATTACTTTCAAGCGAAGAAAGAACAAGGTGGGAAGTCGCCGTTTGGCGGTATATGTGAAGGATGTTTGCAGAAAGACGGGATTAAAGTGCTTGTTAACCCCATAAGATTTGAGGATTGACAATCCGGCACCGGCACGAAATGCCGGTTTTTTGTTAGAATTAAACCACAGAGATGAATAAATCCGACCTTAAAAAAATTTCTGAATACATTTGGGAAATCTCAAAGGAATATCGGAATGATATGCGCGTGCCGGCGAGGGTGTTTGTCAATGAAAAATTGGTTGAAGATTTGTTTAAGGATCGCTCGCTTGAGCAATTAGTAAATGTTGCGACTCTGCCGGGAATTCAAAAGTGGGCCTTGGCCATGCCGGACATTCACGAGGGCTACGGATTTCCGATCGGCGGGGTGGCGGCATTTGACGTGGAAACCGGCGTCATTTCTCCGGGCGGGATTGGATACGACATTAACTGCGGCGTCCGTTTGATCCGAACCCCTCATTCTTATCAAGGGATAAAAAACCAAATTCCTGATTTAGCGACTCAGATTTATCATGAGGTTCCTTCCGGCGTCGGGCGCGGCGGTCGTTTGAATTTAGTCAATAAAGAATTGGATGAGGTTTTGTTAAAAGGCGTGGATAAAATGATTGAATCGGGGTATGCCACAGCAGAAGACAAAGAACATTGCGAGGCGCTCGGTCGGCTTACGGATGCCGATCCTTCACTAGTTTCCAAAATTGCTAAAGACCGCGGTCGCGATCAGCTCGGCACTATCGGAGCAGGCAATCATTTTGTGGAAGTTCAAAGAGTTGACGAGATTTTTAATCAGGAAGCGGCGAAGGCGATGGGGATTTTTAAAGATCAGATAACAGTGATGGTTCACTGCGGATCGCGAGGGCTTGGTCATCAGAATGCCACGGATTACATCCGGGTGATGATGGATGCCATGCCAAAGTATGGAATTAAAGTACCGGATCCGGAATTAGCTTGCGCGCCTTTCAAATCGCCGGAAGGCCAAAACTACTGGAAATCAATGGTCGCCTGCGCCAATTTTGCCTGGGCGAACCGTCAATTTATTACTTGGGAAATTAGAGAAGCGTGGGCAAAGACGTTTCAAGCGTCAAGCATCAAGTGTCAAGAGGATTTGAAGTTGGTTTATGATGTGGCGCATAATTTGGCGAAATTAGAAGAGTATGATGGGAAAAAGTTGGTGGTGCATCGTAAGGGTGCGACTCGTGCTTTTCCTCCGGGACATCAGGAGACGCCTGAGCTTTATAAAAATGTCGGGCAGCCGGTTTTGATTCCTGGTTCAATGGGCACAGCTTCTTATGTTTTGGTTGGTGCGCCCGGAGCAATGGAGTTAAGTTTTGGCAGTTCTTGTCACGGTGCCGGCAGAATGATGTCGCGCACTAAAGCGAAAAGAGTGGTTCGCGGTTCTGTTTTGAAAGAAGAACTGGAAAATCAGGGAATCGCTGTCCGATCAGGTTCTATGGCCGGATTAGCCGAAGAAGCGCCGATTGCTTATAAAGATGTAGAGGCAGTGGTGGACGCGGTTCATGGCGCCGGTTTAGCTCAGAAAGTCGCTCGCTTAAAACCCGTGGGAGTAATTAAGGGTTAATATGCTAACTTGGCTTTTATTTCAATTAACTAAGCGAAAGATTAAAAATTATCTTCGCTATATTGGTTTTAAGGACGGAAAAGTTTTAGATGTAGGTTGCGGCTATGGTTGGTATTCGCGGCTGCCCGCGAAAAATTATATTGGCATTGATAATGATTCTGAAATTCTTGAAACGGCTAAAAAGAAGCACCCTGGTGTTCAGTTTCAGCAAATGGATGCGGTTAAGTTAGAATTCCCCGATGCGACTTTTGACTTAATATTATGCAACTTTATTTTACATCATTTGACTGATGAGCAATTAACGCGCGTTTTTAAAGAGATGGTTCGTGTTGTTAGATCCGGCGGCCACATTTTAATTAACGATTTGATACTGCCGAGGCATTTCAAATTTTTGGCTTGGCCAGTCTTTCGGTTAGATACCGGAGCGTTGCCGCGCACTTTTGAAAAATTACAAGAACTGTTTTCCCGAGCTGGATTCTCGCCGCGTTTCAGCTTTTACAAATGTTTCTTGATTTTAGGAAAAGCAACTTTTGAGTTTGAAGCCGAGGGCAAAAAAATTCCGTGGGACGAAAAAGAAGCTGTTCAAAAAATTATTAAAGCATTATAATCCTATCTAGTTCTTCGGAGACTATTAAGTATGTTTGTTTTGCTTGCAATCTTGGTGGTGGCCGCAGCGGTGGCAGTGGTGATTTTGTCAAAGCCGCCAAAACCGATCGAGATTAACATGCGTTTGTCGCGGTCAAAACCAACGCCAACGCATCAATGCGCAGATGGTCATAGTTTCCAGGTAGGACAGGAAATTGGGAAGAAAGAAGTTTTGCAAATTCTCACTTGCCCCGGGTGCATTATTTTATTGGGCGCGAATAAAGAGTTATTAAACTATTTGAAATTAACAGACAAGGACAGAGAATTATTGAGATTAGCGTTAGATAAATTTTCTTTTGAAGATCCGCCTGCTTAGGCGGTTTTTTTAACGTCCCCTTTTTTCTTTCCAATACTCTCATTAATGAGAGTATTGGAGGGGGAATTCGTTTATTTGTTATAATTACTACCGTGAAACTGATATTTCATGGCGGGGCAAAAATGGTGACTGGGGCGAACTATTTATTGGAGTCAAGTGTCAAGGGTCAAGTGTCAAGGGTTCTAATAGATTGTGGACTCCATCAGGGGAGTAATTTTTGTGAGAAACATAACTGGGAACCATTTCCGTATGATCCCAAAGAAATCGCGGCGGTTTTTATTACTCACGCCCACATTGACCATACCGGTCGGTTGCCGAAGTTAGTAAAAGAAGGATTTCGCGGCAAGGTGTATTCAACTGCCCCGACACGGGACGCTTCCAAGGAATTATTAATGGATTCAGAGCACATTTTGATGCAGGAAGCGGAAAAAATGAAAAAACCTTCGCTTTACGGCATTAGAGAGGTGGAAGAATTAATGGCTAATTGGGAAGCAGTTGAATATCATAATCCATTTAACATTGGACATTTTACAATAACCTTTTATAACGCCGGGCATATTTTAGGGTCGGCTTTTATCCAAATAGAAGCCGAAGGCAAAAAAGTTTTGTTTTCTGGTGATTTAGGCAATTCTCCGGCACCGATTATCGGCGCGCGGGAAGTTCCGCCGGCCGATGTTGATTATTGCCTAGTGGAATCCACCTATGGCGACCGAGTTCACGAAGATACCGAAAAAAGAAAAGAAATCGTTGAAGATTTGATTGAGGAGACGGTAAAAGCCGGCGGAACGCTGATGATTCCGGCTTTTGCGATGGAACGCACTCAAGAGTTGCTGTTTGAATTGAACGATCTTTCGGAAAACGGCCGGATTCCCCGCGTGCCGATTTTTGTTGACAGTCCATTGGCGATAAAACTGACGGAGGTTTATAAAAAATACCCGCAGTATTTTGACAAAGAAACCCAAGAGTTGATTCGCCGCGGCGATTCCATTTTTAATTTCCCCGGCTTAAAAATGACTTTGACTACCGAACAGTCTAAGGCGATCAACGAGGTCCCGCCGCCGAAAGTGGTTATTGCTGGCTCTGGGATGTCGCATGGCGGCCGGATTCTGCACCATGAACGCCGCTATTTGCCCGATTCCAAAAGCACGCTTTTGATAATCGGTTATCAAGCCAAGGGCTCTTTAGGGCGTCAAATTTTGGACGGAGCAGAAAGCGTAAGAATTTTTGGCGAAGATGTGCCAGTGAAGTGCCGGGTGAAAGCCATTGGCGGTTATTCGGCCCACGCTGACCAGCCGCAGTTATTGGATTGGGTTCGGCCGATGAGAGGTTCATTGAAAAAAACTTTTTTGGTTCAGGGAGAAGAAAAACCAATGACAGTGTTAGCTCAGAAATTGAGGGATGAATTGGCGGTGGAAACGGTGATGCCAGAAGAAGGAGAAAGCTATGAATTTTAAACCCTAAACTCCAACCCCTAAACCCTAAATAGAATTTAGAACTTATTTATTTTATAATATAAAAATGGTCAATAAGAAGCGTTCAGTTGAAGATAATTATTTAAAATACAAAATCTGCGTTTCCGGGGCAGCGGACACGGGCGTTTGCGCTAGGGACGCGACTAAAAAAGCGGAGGAACTCGGACGGGAAGTTGTTCGGCAGGGAATGGTTTTAGTTACTGGAGCTACGACTGGCGCGCCGTTTTGGGCGGCTAAGGGGGCAAAAGAAGAAGGGGGAATGGTTATTGGGCTATCGCCAGCGGCTTCCGAACAAGCCCATGTTAAGAGTTATAAACTGCCAACTGACTACCACGATATGATCGTTTACACTGGTTTTGAATACTCCGGGCGTAATCTTTTACTAACTCGTTCTTCCGACGCGGTGGTAATTGTCTGCGGCCGCATGGGAACGCTTAACGAATTCACTATTGCTTTTGAAGATCAGAAACCAATCGGTGTTTTAGAAAAAACGGGTGGCATTGCCGATGAAATCCGCGATATAGTTAAAAAAGCCAATCGCGGCCCGGGGAATATAATTTACGAAAACGATCCCAAAAAACTCATTGCTAAACTTAAGGAAATGATTGCCAAAGAGAAATCAAAAAACGGCAATAAAAAGGTCGCCAAAAATACATAGAAACATAAACATTTAAATACTATGGCGGTAAAAAAAGTTAAAAAAGAAAAACCGATTGGGGTGGTAACTCATTATTACGGCGGCATCGGAGTGGCGATAGTGAAGTTTAATAAGGCCGTAGAAAAGGGAACAGAAGTTGAAATTCGGGGGGCCACCACCAATCTTCGCCAAAAGATGGATTCTATGCAGTATGAGCATAAGGATATAGATACGGCAAAGAAAGGACAGGAGGTTGGCATTAAGGTTGATGAAAAAGTGAGAGAGGGCGACGAAGTGTATTTAGTGGAGTAAATTAAAATAATGCAAACTATGCGCATTACATGCGAATACCGCAAATATATTCATTTTATTCGTGGCATTCGTCTATATTCGCATTATTGGCATTATATGCGTTAGCAACATGATTGAGAATTTAGAAATATTTGGGCAACTTTTGTTAGCGGCGCTTTTGGGTGCGCTGATTGGCCTTGAGCGAAAATTAGCGCGTAAAGGCGCTGGCATCCGCACTTTTGCTTTAGTTTCTCTCGGCGCCTGCCTCTTTTCTGTAATTTCCGTCCTGGCTTTTAAGGAATTTTCCGGCGTTGGTAGTCTGGATCCTTCGCGGATTGCTTCGCAGGTAGTAGTGGGCATCGGTTTTATCGGCGCCGGCGTAATTATTTTTCAGAAATCCAATGTTCGCGGTTTGACTACGGCCGCCGGCATGTGGGTTTCTGGAGCGATTGGCATGGCGGTGGCTTTTAAATACTACTCTTTGGCAGTTTTTACCACCGTTTTAACAGTCGCCATTTTGTTTTTGCTTTGGTTTATTGAAGACAAGCTAGTGAAGTTGGCAGTTTATCGCGAGGAAGGCATCGGCGAGGAAGATACCGATTAATGGCAAAGCTTTTTTTGCAAACCGGCTTATTGATCGGGACTATCATTGGGGCGGGAATGTTTTCCTTGCCTTTTGTTTTTAAAAATTCCGGCATCGCTACCGGAATTTTTTATCTGATTTTGGCTTCCGTCGTTTACATCTTTGCTTATTGGATGTATGCGGATTTAGTTTTGCGGACCATCGGAGATCATCGGTTTGCCGGATATGCCAGAATTTATCTGGGAAGATGGGCATTTTGGTTAAGCGTTTTAATGACGATTGCGGAGATGATTTTAGTTTTGACGATTTACCTTATTTTGGCGCAGAGCTTCGGAAATTTGATCTTTGCGGCAGGCAATCCGGTTGTAAAGATGCTCATTTTTTGGGCATTAGGATCATTGGCGGTTTTTGCCAGTTTAAAACGAATCGCGCTGGCAGAATTTTTGATCAGCGGGGGTATTTTGGCAATCATATTTATGATTTTTGTTTTTGGAATGAGCGGTCTCAGCGGGGCAGTAGCTCAAAATTTCCGGCCATTATGGCCGGAAATTTTGATGCCGCTGGCGCCGGTGCTGTTTGCTCTTTCAGGGAGGGTGGCCATGCCAGCTTTAATTCGGTTTTACGAAAATCCGAGGGCTATTAAGGCATCCATCATTTTGGGGGTAGCAGTTTCCGCCATTGCCTATTTGGCATTTTCATTAAGCATTTTGTCCTTGACTTATTTTGTTTCCGAGGACGCAGTTTCCGGTTTGTTTGGAAAAATACCGGATTGGGCGCTGGCATTGGTTGGTTTACTGGGAATATTATCTCTTATCAGTTCTTACATCGTGGTTGGTTTGGATGTGAAAAACAGTATGCGATTGGATTTAAAAATTCCATTTTGGATAGCGGCGGTTTTAATAATTGGCCTACCTTTAGTTATTTACTTTTTCATTTCCCAAAGTTTTATAGAATTAGTGAGTTTTACCGGAGGAATATTTTTGGGCTTAGAAGGAATTTTTATCGTTTGGATGTGGCTGAAAGCCAAAAAAGTAGTTATTCAAGAAGGTTTGCGTTTGAAATTTTCTCTTCCGACAGCAATATTTTTGCTTTCGGTCTTTGCGGCGGCGGTAGTGTATGAAATAATAAGAGTAGTGAATTATGGCTAAAATTTTTAAAAAACCTTACGACATTAAGTTGCCAAAGTCTCAGCACGAAGTTGAGGAATTTGGCGCCAAGAAGGGTTTGGTTTTATGCAAAAAATGCACCAGCGCTTATTTTAAAAAATCGTGGCATCACGATCTGGAGGGGTTAAAAAATTTCAATAAAGATTTGCCGATTCATTTTACCATTTGCCCCGCTTGCCAGATGATTGTAAATCGCCAATACGAAGGCAGGGTGGTGATAAAAAACGTGCCGGATAAATTCGCTGACGAGTTGGACGGTTTAATCCGCAATTTTTGCCACCGAGCTTTTGAGCGCGATCCGCTGGACCGATTAATAGAAATAAAAAAGAAAGGAGATGTTTGGGAGGCGACCACCACGGAAAATCAATTGGCCAAAAAATTGGCCAAAAAAATAAAAGAGGTTTTTGATAGAGTAATAATAACCACAAGGTTTTCTGGGGCGCCCAGCGACGTAGTGGAGATCGCAGTTGATTTTTTTTAAAAATCCCTTATAATTTAAGCAGAAACTTGAAAGGGAGCGATAATGCGGATATTAACCGCTCTTATTTTACTCTTTCCCCTTTTAGCCCACGGAGATGTTTCCAGTTATTATCCTTATGAAAAAGAAGTTCGGGAATGGCAGAAATTTTATAAGGAGCAATTTGAGATTCAGCGCAGCTTTTCTTTTATAAGAATTCCGAAGTCTCGGTTAGGATATAATAGATTGCTGATTATCGTTCCGGAACTAAAGTCGGAACAAATTTTCAACAGGATAGAGAAGGTTATTAGCACTAAGTCGGAAATCGTCACTACTAGATTCTCCGATTTGAACGCTATTGTTCCTGAACCCAAGTTTTCCAAAAATTACGCCGTTTGGGTCAAAGACAATATTGAATCCGACTTGTCCCTAGCTTTAGACAACCCCAATAAATTATTGGTAATTACTTTAGAGGAACGGTTAGTGTTTGAATTAAAGTATTTTTTGGAAACCGGCCAGCACTTAGACATCAGAGGGTACACACATTGCATTAATGCCAGGGATGCCTGGTGGAATTATGCCGTTGTAACCTGGTATCCAGGACAAAACAGATTTACTGTTGATCCTAGTCAACCTTTGTTCAATCTCGTAGTTCCTACCAGAGAGGTCATTCGTTAACCCCGTCAAACGGGGTTTTTTGTTAGAATTTGAGTATGTCTTGGCTGGCACGCTGGTCTTTGTATGGCCTTCTGATTTCCCTCCCTTTTGGGACAAGAGTTTTGGTTGGCCAATTCACAACTGGATTTCATGAATACGAGGCGGTATTTTTATACGCAAGCGATGTATTGCTTATAACGTTTTTGATTTTATTTTCCATCGCTCATTCTTACGTTCTTAAGAACGTAAGAATGAGTTTCGTCGGAATGGCTATAACGGTTTTTTTGCTATCCGCGGCTACATCTATTCTCTTCGCTTATTCCAAGGGATTAGCGGTTTATAATTTTGTCCGGTTGGTCTTGCTGATTTTGACTGCGCTCGCTACTGGACAGTTGATCCGCGGCGGCGTTTTGAGAGTAAGAACTATTTTTACTGTTATTGCCGCATCGGCGATTTTCCAATCATTAATTGGCATTGCGCAGTTTTTCAGACAAGCCAGTTTGGGCCTGGGAATTCTAGGAGAATCGGTTTTGGGGCCGACGGTCGGCGGAGCGGCGAAAATTATCGTTGAAGGAGCGCCGATTTTGCGGGCTTACGGCACCTTACCGCATCCGAACGTGCTAGCGGCCTTTTTACTACTCGGATTATTTGCGTTGTACTATTTATGGCTACGAAATACGAAAAAATTACAAATATACGAAACCATCCGCGGTAATATTTTTCACATATTCGTACGAAATTCGTATTCCACAGCGCTGACCAGCGGAATTTTCCTGATATCACTCGGTCTTTTACTGACTTTTTCCAGAACCGCCTGGGCCATCGCTATATTGACGACGCTAGCGGTTATTGGCTACGCCTTGACAGCAAAGGAGCGTCGTCGCCAGGCAGCCGGTTTATTGATAACGCTGTCAGCAATTGGCGCTTTGCTATTAGCCGCATTTAGCCCTTACGTTTTTTCCCGCGCTCAAGTTTCGGTGGGCGAGCCGGCGCTGGTTCAACGTCTGGATTACAACGAGCTGGGTTGGGATCTCATAAAGAAATTCCCGCTAGGCATCGGAATCGGTAATCAGGTTTTATCATCGGTTAAGAACGGCTTCTATCAGCAGTTTGGGATGAATGAGGTCTGGCAATGGCAGCCGATACACAATATTTATATCCTAATTGGTTCGGAGATCGGGATTTTAGGAGGCGCGGCGTTTTTGTTATTTTTACTTAGCTTGTTAATTTCTAATGTCAAATTTCTAAATTCTAAACAAATTCAAAATTATAATAACCAAAATGTCCAAACTGTTATTGTTATAGTCATGTTGTCATCGTTGCTAGTCTTTGGTCTTTTTGATCATTTTCTTTGGACTCTTCAACCCGGTCGCTTGATGCTGTGGCTTATTATCGGTATATTGCTGGCGAGCGCCCATAGTATAATATGGGTACGAGAAATGCCTGAATAGAAAAGAAGCAAGATGGCGAGAACGTCAATTAAAAAATAATTTTTCTGAAAAGAAAAAATTTATAGATCAGTTTTTGCGCTTGTAGTTCAACGGACAGGACGCATCCCTCCGAAGGATGAGATCGTGGTTCAATTCCACGCAAGCGCACAATTAGTAGGCATCCCTCCCTCTGGGCCGTAAGGCCCAACGGGCCTGAGGCCGAAGGATGAGATCGTGGTTCAATTCCACGCGGGGACACAAGCGAGCTGCTTGACACTTTTTACTAGGTTGTTTAATATATCATGAGCTTTTTTGAGAGGCAAAAGAATGATAGAACAGTCTGAGAAAAAGTCAGAAAAGCAGGGATTGCCGGCAGGAGTTAATCCGTTTGTCATTGTGGAAGACGAATATGTTGACGGAGATTTTGATGTTTGGTGGCCGGATTATTTTTTTAAATTGCGACCGATGTATTCTCAAGGATCCTCGGTCATTTACGTGAATTCTCGGCCGAATGTTCGGGCGCTTTCGCAGAAAGAAGCCGAGAGATTAGTCCAGACCATTTTTTCAAAACAGAAACCCGGCTCTTTTGCGATTGATAAACAACATGTGTGGATAGTCGGCCATTTGTGGCCGTTTATCCGAGTAGTAGATCCGGCAAAAGTCAGAAACGGTAGGTGTAGGACTAGAGACTGCTATTATTTAAACGAGGAGCCGTAAGGCTCTTTTTTGTTGTATAATGGAACAAATGAAATTTATTGCCGATCTGCATATTCATTCAAAGTATTCCCGGGCCGTATCTAAAGACATGGTTTTGGAAGAATTAGATCGGTGGGCAGACGATAAGGGGATTTTGGTGATGGGTACTGGAGATTTTACTCACCCAGCGTGGTTTAAAGAAATCCAGCAAAAATTAGAGCCGGCCGAGTCGGGACTTTTTAAATTAAAGAACCATTTAAAAAGAAAGACCATTAAGGATACTTTTGCCGAGACTCGGTTTCTGCTGACGGTTGAAATTTCTTGTATTTACAAGCGAGGCGGACGAGTTAGGCGCGCGCATCATATTATCTTGGCGCCGGATTTGGAAACCGTTAAAAAAATCAACACCCATCTTTCCTGGACAGGGAATTTGCAATCTGACGGACGGCCTATTTTAGGCATGGACTCCGAAGAACTTTTAAAAATCGTTTTAAACGCTAATCCGGAAGCGGCCTTGATTCCGGCGCATTGTCTTTTGCCTGACGCGGTCGTTCATACTCAAGATGATTTATTAAAACCAATTCAAGATATAAAAAAAGGCGATTTAGTCATAACTCATCAGAATCGATGGCGTAGAGTAAAAGAGATTTTTAAACGTCCTTATCATGGGAAAGCGTATCATATTAAACCGCGAAACCTTTCTTTAGGATTAATGACAACTTCTGAACACCCGTTTTATGCAATAAGAACGCACAAGAATTGTCATGGGAGTGGGGGAATTTGTAAGCCTTCCCATCAGTATTTAAATAGATGCAGAAGTAAATATTTTAGAAATTATAAACCGCAATGGCTGATGGCCAGTCAATTAGAATGCGGCGATATTTTAATTTTTCCTCGATTTAAAAATCTTTTCAAAAATCACAAGATGATTGATCTTCAAGAAATTGTCAGTAATTCAAATTTTGACATAAAGGTAGACACAAAACAGGAATTAATTGTGCCTATAGGAAATAAAGTAACGGCTATTAAACACAAAATCATCGTTGATAAGAATTTTTGTCGATTGGTCGGTTATTATTTAGCTAAAGGATATACCAATAGTCGTGATTTAATAGGTTTTGCTTTTAATAAAAAAGAAAGTAAATATATTGAGGAAGTAATTCGAATGGTGAAGATCG
>CAYJVO010000002.1:0-72249 GCA_964373675.1 uncultured Candidatus Saccharibacteria bacterium | reverse complement strand
GGTTGGCCTCTTTTAGAAAGGCAATGGCAAGTTCGAACCGATTATTGCTCTTTCGACCCGTCCACCATACATTCGGTGCCTGGATTCTTATCGAGGACAGCGAGGATCGTATCCGATTGCTCTGGGGCTGCCTGCCCAGGACTCCGACGCTTGGTCGGAGTGACCGGGAAAAGCCCAAACTGAAACTCGCCTCCTTTGAGGCGCCCCCGAGATCTCGCCAAGTCAAACTTGGTTCAGTCTCGGGGTTTTTTTATTCCGCTGTGGTACAATAAAAGTGTAATCAAAAAGCTATGAAACAAGATTTCAATGAGCTGGTTGAATATTTGGATAAAAAGTTTACCACTGTCGATCAGCGTTTTGATGTTGTAACAAAAGAATTAATGCGATTTGAATCAGATACCGAAAAAAGATTTTCCGGTCTGGAAGAAAGCTTTCGCCAGCTTCAGCATTCCGTAGATGCCTACGCCGCAAAAGCTGACACTTATTTTATGGAAATGGCGGCCTTATCCAATAAGGTTAACCGTTTGGAAAAATGGATTGAGGAGATTGCGGATAAAGTTGGAATCAAACTAAAATCTTAAATTTATTGTTGGATCCCAACGAAACATTGTTGGGCCTTTTTATTTTTAGAAAAATTTGTTATTTTTGCGGAGGAACTTTGAAAGAGGAGACTGCCGTGAAGAAAGCTAGTAGCCGAATCCCGTTGCCCCGAATCGTGATTGCGCAACATTTCTTATCGAGAGACTGCTGTGCCCTCCGAAGCTTTAGCGTAGGACGGGAGAGGCCTTCCAAAAGTAAAAAGGAGCTGAAAAAATCGCCCTTGACAAAATGGGTGGTTATAGTGTAAAATAAGGGCAAGTAACGGGGCATTGTGCCTTCGTTGCGGATTCCTTGAAAGGAGGCGGAAATGCGGTGTCAGTACTGCAGTTGGTCGCAGAATCAGCACGATCCAAAATGCCCGAAAAGGCCCGGCGCGTTCCCTTGGGAATTGGAATACTGGGAACGCGGCTATCGGGACGGTCGGCAGGGCAAGATTTGCTTCCGCGATGCCGAACGCCCATTCGGCGATCTCTACCAGATGGGCTGGAAGCAGGGCAATGTCGCCCTGGAGGAAGCCCAGAACGGCTTCGACCCGCGGTTCGATAATGGCTAGCGTGCCGCGAGTTGCGCCAACTCTCGACAAAAGTTGGCATCTTTTCCCAGCCCGTTACCATGGTGGTAGTGGGTTGAGTATGAGGTTCTTTTTCAAATAAGGAGACGAAGAAATGGGGTACTTTTTCGAAACCCGCCTCGGTGTTTATCTAGGGATACCGCTGGCGCTTTCGGGAATGATTCTGGCGGCCTTTGTCAGCGACGCCTTCTGCGTGCTCATGCCCATCGGTGGATCGCTGATCGGCATTGGCCTTGCTTCTGCAACATGGCGGAAGCGCAGAGTGCTTTTCGAAAAGTACTGCGCTGATTTTGAGAGAGCGCTCAATTCACAAAAACCCGCGGCTTAGCTAAGGAAGTCGGACTTCCCTAACCGTGGCAGGTTTGATGGGTAATCGTGAAGCGATAGCTATCCCGAAACGGGTTTTTCTAGAAACCACACTGTTGGTTTTCAGAAGAAAATCCGCCGAGGACAGCGAGGATCGTATCCGATTGCTCTGGGGCTGCCTGCCCAGGACTCCGACGCTTGGTCGGAGTGACCGGGAAAAGCCCAAACTGAAACTCGCCTCCTTTGAGGCGCCCCCGAGATCTCGCCAAGTCAAACTTGGTTCAGTCTCGGGGTTTTTTATTGGAAAGTTTTTCATAACGCTTTATCTTGCTATCGCCAGTTGAAGTGTTATGCGGTGTTATGCTTTGACGCGTTAACACACTACTATCACGCGTGATAGTAGTACTCACCGATTGTATTTTAAAAATAAAAAAACCGCTGGTTTACCCCGAGCTTGTCGTGGGGGCGAACCAGGCGGTTGGTTTTTTATTTTGTCAGATTTCTTGTGGCATGCGCACAGGCCTTACCGGCAATTCTCCGTCCAGGATTCGCAAAAGAGAACGAACTGCCGCTCCTTGCTCGTTATTCCTTTCCTGGATTGCAACAACAGGAATACGATTGTATTCATTGAGACATTTGCAGAAAGGCTGAATATCGATTATCCTTTGACCTTCGTCATTTAGCCAAGTTTTAATCCAACCCAACTGATGGCCAGCTTTGTCATAAACATAAGCTTCGCCAGCCAGCTTGTTATCGGAGTTTTTTCTCATCAGCTCTAAAAATGTAGCAGCCGCATTGAAAGTTGTGATTTTCGGCGTAATAAGGCTACCAGCTTTGTGTCGGCACACTTCTTTGTCTTTGTGTTCTTCACCACGAAAGTGGTAACAGCATCCGTCTCTGAACTCTACCCAAATACTAACCGAATGAATTTTAAGTAAAGATTTGCAATATCGTTTTGAGTGAACCAACATTAATTCACGCGGCATCTCATCCTCCCTTTCCAATTTACTGCCATTATGTTATCACGATATAAAAAATAATGCAAGTTGTTGCATCCTTCTCATATACTTGTTAGTATTTAGTCGGCACTTTGAAAGAGGAGAAGTCAATGAAAGACGCCGTTTACACCACCCTTATGGGCAAGAGGCTGAATCTTAATGAATTAATCAAGAAACAAAAAGCGTGCCTCGAAAAAGTTTTTGATCTGTATCAAAAGAATAGGCATACCGCGGAAGTTTTTAACGAAATCGCAGTAGTCATTGATGTTCCAAGAGCCATAGGGCCAAGCCCCGTTTTCAATCAAGTCCTTTGGGATTTATGGGACCGGCTGGCTATTCGACAAGGATATTTAAGAAAGGGGGAAAACAGCGACACCGACTTCACCGAAAACGAAAAAGTATTGAAGAAATTCCTAAATCGCCAAAGCTGAACGCTGGGGCGATTTTTATTTTTCTCACCCCGCCCGTTTTTATCTTAAAAGTCAACATTCAATAATGTAAAGTATTGAATGTTGACTATGGAAGAAATTCCTGGAGAAATAGAAAAACTCCGACACGACATCGGAGTTTTTTGATCCTGTTCACGCGATTCTCCTGACGACTAAGATGCAACCCGGGCCGCCCATTGTGCCGCCAATATAGTCATAATCTATCCGCACTTTGCCCTCGTCAATAAGTTTATTTACTAATTTGCCCAGTTCCCAGTCCGGAGCTTCCAGGCCAACGCTCCCGATGCGTTCCAAAAAACTTCTAGCCATAAAATAATGGCCCACGCCCGCAAAAACCTTATCCAAAATATACTGCTTTGCTTCCTCATCGGTAAGCTTAACTTCTTGGCGGGAAATGATTACGCGTTTGGCCATCTGGCGCCTCCAGTGAAATGAGCTAAGGAAATAATAGCATTTTCTTGAAAAATAAACAACCGCTTGCGGCTTGGTTTTTTTGTAGTAACTTTGGCCTTGACCCACCCCAAATCTTATTGCTAAATTTAATTCAGCAATTTTCCAATTTTTGTCGGAGGAGGAAAAATGTCCTTTAGAAACCCCGCGCTTCATAAACTGGTCTCAAAAATCAAGACTTTTCTGCCGCTAATCGCCATTTTTTCTTTGATCGCCATTTTTACTCTATCAAGACAATTGTTTTTAGGGTGGGATTGGGTACGCGGGATGAACGATTTTATGGCCGGTTTCTTTTTAGTCTTCGGCGCGTTTAAAGTCGTTAATTGGAAGGGATTTGTTGATGCTTACAGCATGTACGATATTATCGCCAAGCGTAGCCGGCTGTATGGATACGTTTATCCGTTGATTGAATTGAGTTTGGGTTTTGCTTATCTTTTTCGATTCAATCCTGGGTTGACCAATTGGGTAACGTTGGCTGTTATGGCGATCAGCGGTGTCGGTGTAGCAAAACAACTGCTGTCCAAAAACCAGATAACTTGCGCTTGCCTGGGCGCCGTCTTTAAAATCCCAATGACTAAAGTGACTTTGATTGAGGATTTGCTGATGGGCGTGATGGCTCTAGCCATGATTCTTTTCATCGCGTTTGGCACGATACCCGCCGGAGCCCAACAGGCATATTCGGTGGAAGTGACTTTTGGCGCTGACGATTTGCGGCCCGGCGCGCCGGCCAGAATCGCCTATGTGATTAAAAATGAAGCCGGCGAAACGCAAAGAGAGTTTGATATCGCGCATGAAAAGATAATGCATCTCATCGTTGTCAGAAAAGATCTCAACATATTTGCCCATCTTCACCCGGATTTTGATAAGGAAACGGGCGAATTCAGCGCTGATGTTGAATTTCCCAGCGCTGGGGAGTATCGTCTTTTTCCCGATTTCACTCCACGAAATAGCAGCAACGTAACTCTGTATTTTGACGTCAACGTCGGCGACTCAAGCGCCTACCTTCCCGAACCATTGGTGGTTACCACAAATAGAAGCCAAAAAATCGGTGATTATGAAGTTTTACACAATATTCCCTCCGTAATTCAAGCCAATCAAGAAATTGAATATAGCTTAGAAATAAAAAAGAACGGATCGGCAGTTGACGGCATTGAAGATTATCTGGGGGCCAAGGGGCACAGCGTTGTGTTAAGGGGGGGAAGTTTAGACTTTACTCACGGACATCCCAAAAACCCTAATCGCTTGATGTTTCGGGCAGTCTTTCGGGAAGCCGGCAGATATAAAATTTTTACGCAATTTAAGGTCTTCGGGAAAGTGCTGACCAGTTCCTATGTAGTTGAAGTTGCCGGAGGTGGCGGTAGAACTTCTCCAGGTCACCCCGACCACTAGCTATCTTTCTGTTAATAAACAAAACCGCGGCATTAAACCAGTGCCGCGCTTTTTATTCTCCTTCGCCGAAAACCCCGGGCGGCCTACTCCGCCGAAGTAGCTTCAGCTACGAAGGCTGGATAAGGCCGTGGAGCTTCATTTTAATAAACAGCTTCTAAATTTTAGCGTGTTTCATTTGTCCCATTTCCCGAATAAAGACCCTCCATCCTTCGCCCCGTCCTTCACGTGGGGTTTCGGAGGGCAAAGCAAGGCTTCGGAGGACAGGCCGACCGAGACATCCTTTCAAGACAGCCTCAAAAGCGCTAAAATTTCCCTTAAGGGGCTGGTTTCCCGCCGTTGGCGGGACCGCGCCTTCACTATTATTGTTAATCAAAATGTGCGGCGGGGCTAGACCGACACTGCCCGCAAAATTCTCGCCTCACACTAACTACAATGTTTGATTTTGAAAATTTAGAGGTTTACAAAAAGGCACTACTCTCCCGCCCTATTTTTTTATTTTCTCAACTTGCGTTATAATCTGAACAGTATTTTGAAAAGATTGGCGAATGAGATGAGGCTTGGATCGTACAATCGCAGGCAGCTGCTCTTGGATAAAGGAAAGTACGAAGTTCTAGAAGTAACTTGGCCGCCGGGAGCGAAAAGTGAATTTCACGACCATGGTATTTCGTGCGGAATGATTATGGTGCTGGAAGGAAAAATTTTTCAGAAAGTTTATGATAAGAAAACTAAAAAATTTCTGTTCCACAAGACTTATAAGGCAGGCGATGTGATTTTGGAAACGCCGGACATTATTCACCAGATGGGCAATGTTTCAAACAAGAAACCTGCTAAATCTATTCATGTTTACGCTCCGCCACTAGATGCGATGCATAATTACGATTTTCAAAATGATAATAGCTGGATCGTCTACCGCGAGGACTTTGAGAAAGAATTAAATAAATGACCCCGCTCCACGGGGCTTCATTTTTTCCTATATTTATGTTAATTTAGAGGCAGCTTTTTTAGAGAAGAATATGGCGGATTTGAGATTAACTAATGATCAGCTTAAGGCAGCGACAGCTTATTTTAAAAATCGCGGCAAGCTTTTGCGTTTTGCTCCGTTTTCTGAATTCAACGGCTCAGCTTATTCAAAAGACCGACCGAATGAAGAAGCGTGCGGTACTTACGCAGTTTGCCGAGCCTGCCATCAAGTAGCGGCCTGCACTTGGCAAAATGGCGTTCTGATGCAAGTTCATTGCAATAAATGCCGGCAATTCTTTAAGACTGATGATTATTTTCAGCCGGTTTATCAGCGTACCAGCCCTCCGGCCGAACCCTATCCTCGGGGGCCGCTGGAATATGAGAATTTAATGGAATAGTTGATGACAAAGATTTTTTTATTGCCGTTAACAGAAGATCTTTTGGAGGGCAGCAGTTTCCACAAGCTCTGCGCGCAATATATCAAGTCCGAAGAGGCGAAAGGCAACAAGGTTTATTGGCTCTGGGAAGATTTGTCGCTAATAAATTATTGGGATTTTAATTTTCTAAGTAGAACATTTTCTGTCATGAGAGAATGCGATAGAGTCGCTGTTTGTTGGTCTGGAACAACCACGACATCAATTTTTAATCTGGGAATATGGTTTGCCATGTGGAAGCTATTAAGAAAACCCATTGAGATTATTAATCCGGAGCAGCTTAGACGGACGGAAGGTCAATTAGAAAATTGGCTTTTAAAGATTCACGAAAAGAATTTACTTCAGGAAGCTAGGAAGTGCCGCGCGTTGGCCAGCTGCGAGCGGGCTTCTGTTGGCGCGGTGCTGGTTGATCGGTATGGAAGAATCATCAGCCGCGGGGCAAACCATTGCGCGGCGATGGAGACTCTGGAAGGTTGCCGGCGGCGCGATTTGCCAAGCGGCGTTCAGCAGGAACTTTGCGGTACGATCCACGACGCAGTTGACGCTTTGCTGAATGTGCGTCCCAACCGTGATCCGGCGGATTTCGCAAAATGTTTTAATCCAACCAAGCCAACAGCGAAGCTAATCCGTGAGCTGTTCACTTCGAAAGAAAGAAAGACGCTTTGCGGCGCCCGGTTAATTTTCAGCGGCCACACTGCTCCTTGCGCTGTTTGCTGGCGATGGCTGAGGTTATTGGGTATTAAAGAAGTCAAAAGAGACGAGCTTTTCACCAGCAGCATTTCATTATAAACCGAGCATTTAACTGGTTATCCGCTCGGTTTTTTGTTAAATTGGGAAAGATGAAACAAGTTAAAAAGTTAAAAGGTCAGACTAGTATTAGGATTGCAGCGTTGCTGCAGTCTTAGTTATGTGTGGGATGAAAGAGAAGCTGGAGTTTTCAGAACAGTTTTCGTCTAAAGAGGAATTGGAAAAAGTTAGAAAGGCCCCAAAAGAGGAGAAACGAGTCAAGTTAGAAGAATTTAAAGAAAAGCTGGCGGCGCAAAAAGAAGGAATCGCTGATTTGGAATTAAAACTTATAGCAAACATCAGGGCCAATCCTGATATAGGTCCTCAAGAGTTAAACAGCATTATTGAGGAAATGGGGGAAAGATTCGGTCTTACAGAAGAACAAAAACTGATCACTAGAACTATTTTGGCCCGTTATAGACTTAAACATGAGGCAGTGAAAAAGGCGGCAGAAGGAATTCCTGACCCCTCTGACCTTTTTAAGGCAGTATTCGGGCAAGCGCCAAAAGGCAAAGTAGAGGTGGTTCAAGGACCGATGACTGTGTATTTTAGATGCTATGATTTGAGAGATTATGCTTTAATACGCAGTCAGGCCTTTGCGGAAAAGCGGGTTTTAACAGAACGCGATTTGGCAGCAGCCGAGGTCAGTAGAGGAGCTCACATTCGTAAATCTTTAATACCCGAGCTTGAAGGAACAATTATTGCTGAAAACGCGGCAAAAGTTCCAGAAAACGAAAAGCCGCAGACACTAATCCACGAAGAACAGCACGCCATTAATCATTTATTTAAAGAAGAAAGAGATCGCACTATTTTATTAAATGAAAAACCGGCGCAGACCAGAAGCGAAGCAAAGAATTTGGCCGAGCGTTATTTGAGGGAACAGCGAGAATGGGCGGAATCGCGCGCCAAGGATGAAATTTTAGCTTATTTTTCCACAGGCGAGGAGCCGAGAAGAATTTTATTGCGGCTAAAGCCGGGCGAAGGCAGGTATGATTATTTCCGGGAGATCAGAGAGCGGGAGATTCCATTTTTGGAAAAGCGGTTGGAAAAATCTTTCCCCGGCTTAGTAAAAGAGGCCGCTGAAAATGTTTTAAAATCTGAGTACGAACAGTTGATACATGACGCGGTTGGCGCAATTAAAACATTGGAGGAATTCGGCTACTCAAGAGAAAAAGCCGTAGCTTTGTTTATTAATGAGCCGTTGAGAAAATGGAATAAAGTAGTAAGGCGGCTTATTGAGAAGAAATTATGAAGAAAATTCGCGTCGCCGTTTTAATGGGCGGGCCGTCGGCAGAGCACGCTATTTCTTTAAAGAGTGGCCAAATGGTGCTGAAATTTTTAGATCACGCCAAGTATGATGCCAGACCGATAAGGGTTTCTAAATCCTGCAAGTGGCCAATTACCTTTGATCAGCTTAAGAAAAATTTTGATGTGGTTTTTATCGCTATGCACGGAGAATATGGTGAAGATGGGACGGTTCAGCGGATTTTGGAAAAACTGGAAATTCCTTTTACGGGATCCGGCAGTCAGGCCAGTGAGTTAGGGATGGATAAGTTGGCCTCCGAAGCAGTTTTTAAAAAAGTCGGATTGCTGGTGCCCGGTCGGCCAAATGGTTTTCCTATAGTAATAAAACCGGCGGATCGGGGATCCAGCGTCGGCGTGAATATCGCCAGAAATTTTAAAGAATTGGAAATGGCAGTGAAAAATGCCGCGGGTCATTCCAGGAAAATCATGGCACAGGAATATATTGCCGGCCGTGAGCTGACTTGCGGAGTGCTGGAAGTCGGCGGCCAGTTGAGGCCGCTTTTGCCAACGGAGATTATTTCTAAATCAAAGTTTTTTGATTATAAAGCGAAATACGTAAAAGGCGCGTCGCGGGAAATTACGCCGCCGAAATTGCCGCCGCCGATGATTAAAAAAATCCAGCAGGCGGCACTGAAGGCCCATAAAGCGATTGGGGCGAAGGGATATTCACGGACAGACTTTATTTTAGAGGATAGAGGAAAGAGTATAGAGAACAGTAATTTATACGTTTTGGAGATTAATACCTTGCCGGGAATGACAGAGATGAGTTTGTTGCCGCAGGGGGCGAAAGCAGTTGGGATAAGTTTTCAGAAACTTTTAGATTATATAATTGAAACGGCCCTATAGTATAATTTAGTTATGTTAAAAGAGGTTCGGTGGCGCGCGCCGGAGTTTGAATATCGGACAAAAGGCGTTTCTTGGTATTGGCTGACAGCGATCATTGCAATTTTGGTAGTGGCAGTCGCTTTGTGGTTCGGGAATTTTTTATTCGCTTTGTTTGTCGTAATTGCCGAACTGGTAGTGATATTTTGGGCGCGCCAATTGCCTCGGGAGCTGGAGTTTAAACTGGATGAAAAAGGGCTTGCCATGGAGGACAAAAAATTTTATCCTTACGAAGATTTTTCCGGTTTTGCTGTCCGCGACAGCGAAGTGATTTTTAAGCAAAAGCGTCGTTTAACCCCGTATTTAAAAATACTGGCGAGCGAATCAGATATTGGAAGAATCAAAAGTTTTTTAAGCAACCATCTGGCAGAGATTGAATACGAAGAATCCTTAATTGATCATCTGGCAAGAATTTTGAGATTTTAGAGAACACGCGAATAACGCGCCCATAGCTCAAAGCCGACGCTCTACCCGAGGCTCGTAGGATTGAAAGAAAGATTAAGGATTTAAAACGTAAAGATTATATTGAGAAGATGATCAAAGACGGCTATATTAAGCTTAAACTTTGATAGGCGTTGTCCCCATAGCTCAATGGATAGAGCGTATCCCTGCGAAGGATGAGATTGTGGTTCGATTCCACATGGGGACACTTAATAGCTCAAAGCCGACGCTCTATAAGAGGTCGGCTCTTCGTTTTTGTTATGAGTTAACGGGTGTTGCAACTTCAGAGTTGAATGTACCACTGCACAAATTTGTAAATTAATATCTTTTTTGATAAACTAGTATTAGTTTTTTAATGGTTGTTGTTATGGAGCGGATTTACGCGGTAGTTTTGGAAGATATTAAAGACCATCCCGAAAACCACATTCATAACATGGATGCACTGATGGCTTGTTCTATGATAAACGGAGCGATTGACTCCGGGTTATTAGACGCCCACAGCAAATATGTTGATTTGGGAAGTAATGGCGGCATTCGCTGTGATGTTATAGATGGTGCTTGCGCTTGCGGTAGTTGGCACGATCTTGACGAAGCAAGAGTTGCCGAAATTAAAAAATTCAACCAGTTAAAATCAAAAAGCGGCACTTAGCCGCTTTTTTCTATATTCATTTTACTTAAGCGTTTTACCCGTTCCTCTACTGGCGGGTGGGTAGAGAAAAGCTTCATTAAAAGCGACGGACGGAAAGGATTAGAGATAAAAAGATGGGCGGTGGCTTCGTAACGCGGTTCGGCAATTAATGGTCGGCGCAAAGAAGCGGCATGGATTTTTTCTAAAGCTCGGGCAAGCGCCGCCGGTTTGCCGGAATTTTTGGCGCCGGTTTCATCGGCAAGAAATTCACGCGAACGGGAAATGGCAAGATGAAGCAGGGTAGCAATAAGCGGGGTTAGAATTACCAGCGCGAGCATACCAAACGGACTCCCGCCGTTTCTGTTATCGCGCCGTCCGCCAAACATTGCGGCGAAATAAGCCATTTGGGCGAGCATAGAAATCGCTCCGGCTAGAGTGGCGGCGATGCTGGAAATTAAAATATCTCGGTTTTTGACGTGAGAAAGTTCATGGGCAAGAACGCCTTCCAGTTCTTCATCGTCTAATATTTCCATTAATGCGGGCGTTACAGCCACGGCGGCATGCTTGGGATTTCGGCCAGTGGCAAAAGCGTTCGGAATTGGCAGGTTTACAATATAAAGCCGCGGCTGGGGGAGACCGGATTTTTCCGCCAAGCGTCGGACAATTTGATGGAACCGCGGGCTCTCGTTTTCTGAAACCGGTTTCGCGCGGTACATCGCGAGAACAATTTTGTCGGAAAGCCAGTAAGAGCCGAAATTCATTATCGCGGCGATTATCAAAGCCGTCCAAAGTCCGTTTTGCCCGCCGATATAATAACCGGCGGCGAGGATTAGGCCGGTAAGGGACGCTAATAGAATTATAGTTTTGATTTTCATAGACTTTTATTGTAGAATACCGGAAGTTTTTTGGAAAGCAAGCATGTATAGATTGGTAGGCGATAGATTGGCATTGAGTTTATCATCGGTGTCCGGACTTTCCGTTGAGGAAACTAAAAAAGCTATCAGGAATTTAGGAATTGAAATAATGCCCTTAACGCCTCAAGAATTGCTTCGGTTTTATGCCCGGCAGCTGGCGGGAAAATCAAAATACAAGCGGCGGGCGCAAATGAGCGAGGCGCCGGAATATTTTGATTGTTCTGGTTTAACTAAGTGGCTGTATGGCCGGATTGGCATCTGGTTGCCCCGCCGTTCTATTGCCCAATTTGGTTTTGCTAACAGTTCGGGAATTGAGGGAGGCGATTTTCAGGTCGGCGATCTGATTTTTAAAAAAGGGAGGGTAAATTATTATTTTGACGATCCTGATTTGACCGTCGGTCACGTTGGTTTAGTCATTGAAGCAGAAGGCAGCAGAGGTTCGGTTATTCACGCCACCCAGAAACGCGGAATAGAAGAAGTGCCGCTTCGGTACTTCATGGAAAACAAGAATTATCGCGGCCGGCGCTGGGTGGTGGCAAGCTGGGACGACTTAGTGGTGCTGCGGGTGCCGGGGGAGTTGGAAATTGAGGCTTCGGAAGATCTCAAATGGCTGCTATTGACAAAAGATCAATAGTATGATATCTTTTTATTAGTTCAAAATTTCCAGGATTTGAAAGGAGGAGCCATGGCGTTCTGCATTCGGTGTGAAAAGTCCGTGGGCCAAAGGTTTCTTAACTCTCATGCCAGATTTCATTGGAATCGGGGCGCGCGGCGCTTTCTGCGTTCCAAGAAGGCGCCATCCTGGTTTGTCGCCAGGACCTACGCGCCGCCTATTTCTCTTGAGGAGGCGGCTGGATTCGGAGCGGTGGGTGACATTCGCGAACCGAAGCCGTCTTTCTTGAGGAGGATCAGGTCCGCACTCCGGGCGCTGAAGGATTTCATTGTTCGGAGAATCCTCGGATTTGGCGGATAGCCAAGCTTCCTGCTGGCGGGATCGCCGCCAGAGGGGGGGCGCATTCTCCTATTTCTCGCCCCGCAAGGGATCGCCTTGCGGGGCACTTTTATTCTCCTTCGCCGAAAACCCCGGGCGGCCTACTCCGCCGAAGTAGCTTCAGCTACGAAGGCTGGATAAGCCCGCGGGATGAACCCTGCACATAGATAATCCGAATAACGGGAACTTATATCCGAATGATACGAACATTAAATATACAACCCGAATGACATGAACTGAACGCGATGCGGAATGTGTTAATGTTGCGAGTCGCATTGAACAGTTGTATTGTATAGGTGGAAATCCGGCAGAAGTGATTACTAGTTTTGTTATTTGGATTTTGTAATTTAGATTTTAATTTATATGGTGCCCATAGCTTAGTGGTAGAGCTCTCCGCTGTGGCCGGAGTGGCCCGGGTCCGATTCCCGGTGGGCACCCCGTACTTGATTGAATTTTTACTTTTCGTATAATTAATACCATGAAGGTCAACATAAAATTAACCCATATTTCTTTGGTGCTAGGCCTGATCTTGAGTAATGGCCTAGTGACGGTCGCGCAGACTACTTCTCCGACGCCTACTCGCGAGCGAGTGGGGGAAGAAGTTCGCCAAACGGCGGAAGAAAAAAGAGAAGCGATTCAAAAGGTCGCTGAACAAAAACGAGAGGCGACCCGCGCTTTAACCGATGAGCAGAAAGAAGCGATTCGTAAAGCGTCGGACCAGAAGCGCGAAGCGATCCGCGCTGCGCAAGAACAGTTTAAGCAAAGAGTAGAAGCGGCTCGCGTCAAGATGAAAGAAGACACGGAAAAGAAGCGCGAAGAGCTCAAAGAGCGGTTGGCGAAGGTTCGCGACGAACGTAAAAAGCAGATCGTTGAGCGCTTGGATAAACGTTTTGATGAAATCAATGAGAAGCTAACTAAGCATTGGGGAGAAGTTTTGAGACGAATTGAAGAAGCTTTGAATAAGGTTGAGGATCGTGTCAATAAGCTTGCGGCGGAAGGCGTAGAAGTCGGTTCCGTTAGAACAGCTATTGATGCTGCCCGGAAATTGATTACCGAGGCGCGATCAGCTATTGAAGCTCAATTAGCCAAGACTTATACCATTACTTTTACCGATGAGACTAAGTTAGGTGAAGCGGTATCGGCGGCGCGAAGAGCTTTAAATAACGACTTGAAGGCGGTTCGGGAGAAAATTCATGCGGCTCGCGAAGCCGTAAGGGATGCGTTGAAGGCGTTAAAAGCGGTTCCTAGGCCGGAAAAGCCGGAAGAGTCGGAGCCAGCAACTAATTCAACTCAATAAATAACATGACTAAAAATCTCATTTGGATTATTATCGGCATTATCATTATTGCCTTATTAGGCTGGTACTATTTAAGACAAGGTGGCCAAGTTTCTCCGCCGGCTAATACGGCAGAACAAGCCATAGAATCAGAATTGAGCGGATTAGATTTGGGAGAGGTGGACAAGGAATTCTCTGATATAGACGTTGATTTGCAGAATCTATAGCCCGATAAAACAACCTCGCCTTGCGGGGTTGTTTTATTAATAAGATGTTAAAATAAAAGAATGACTGGTTTGGAAAGTTTTGTTGCGAATAACCCTTTCTGGGCTTACGCGATCATTTTTGGCGGAATGTTTATTGAGGGGGATTTGATTTTTCTGCTGGCAGCAATTTTTGCCTGGCAGGGACAGTTGAATTGGTCAATCATTCTAGGAGTAATTTTAGGAGGCGCAGTTTTAGGCGATATTTTGTGGTATTCGCTGGGGAAATATGTGCGAAGCACTAAACTGGGTTTTCTTTTAACCGTTCGTTTCAGCACTTATCACGAGTGGCTGGATAAAAATTTTATGAGCCGGTATTCCAGAATGGCCTTTTTTGCCAAATTTATGTACTACATTAACCGCCTCACCCCTTTAATTGCCGGCTGGCAGGGATTGGCATTCAAGAAGTTTTTTAAAATTCATTTTTTCGCCGGCTGTCTGTGGGTAGCGGTTATGGGAATTTTAACTTTTACCGCCGGCTATTTTGTTGGCCCGGAGGGCGCGCGTTGGCTTGTCCGTAAAATGGAGTGGGTTATCATCGGATCGCTGGTATTATTTATCGGCGGAGAGTATCTTTTAAAGAAAATTTTTTCTAAGAAAATCGGAACTCATCTCAATAATAATATCTAAATAGAACCTATTGAGATATTATTGAGATAGGTTTTAAGATGTTATAATTTTTGATATGGCATTTCCATTTTTTGTCAAAAAACCGCCGCTGAAAATTCTTTTTGTTACGCCGGAGTGTTCTCCATTTATGAAGGTGGGAGGGCTGGGAGAGGTGATGTTTTCTTTGCCCCGGGCCTTAAAGAAAATCGGCCATGACGCGCGAGTATTGGTGCCGCGTTATGCCGGCATTGATCTTCAGCAATTCAAATTGGAAATGGAACTAGAGGGTTTGCAGGTGCCGACTGACGCTGAAGGGGATACAGAACCGAAATATTTGACCTGCAATGTCAAAAAATTTACAGAAGGAACTGTGCCGCGGTCACCGGCAACGACTTATTTTTTGGAAAACATGGAATATTATGAGCAGCGGGCGAATGTCTACGGTTATGCCGACGACGCAGTTCGCTGGACGCTTTTGTGCCGCGGCGCCTTGGAATGGCTTCGGGTATCTAAATGGCAGCCGGATATAATCGTGGCCTCCGATTGGCAGACCGGGTTTCTGCCGAATTATTTAAAAACCGTCTATAAAAACGACGGTAAACTGAACAAAATTGCCGTCGTTTTCACTATTCATAATTTGTATTATCAGGGAATGTTTGATCACCGTTTTATTTCCGAATTGGATTATGATGACGGTCAGTCCTCAATCCCGTCATTTTTCAATCCGCGGCTTTTAAAAATTAATGGCATGCGCCGCGGCATTTTGTATGCGGACATCATTACCACCGTTTCCCAGAATTACGCTAGAGAGATCACTACGCCGGAATTTGGCGAGGGGTTGGATGGTTTGCTAAGGGAGCGCCGTTCGCGGCTTTACGGCATACTGAATGCGATTGATTACAAAATTTTTAATCCGGAAACCAATCCTAATTTAGCCGAGCGTTACAATCTTGATAGTTTGGATAAAAGAGTTAAAAATAAACTTCATTTGCAGTCGCGCTTCGGTTTGCCTCAAGATGAGAAAGTATTTTTAGTAGGAATCGTTTCCCGTTTAATGGAACAAAAAGGGTTTGATTTGTTGTTTCCGGTCGTTGACCAGCTCTTGAAGGAATTGAAATTTCAGCTAGTTATTTTAGGAACCGGAGAATCAAAGTACATGTCTTTTTTTCAGGATTTGGAAAGTCGGTTTAAAGGACAGGCGGCTGCTCATTTGAGTTTTGACAAAGATTTGCCGCATTTGGTTTATGCCGGCGCGGATGCGATTTTGATTCCTTCCAAGTTTGAACCATCGGGCTTAATACAGATGGAAGCAATGCGTTACGGAGCGATTCCCATTGTTCGTAAAACCGGCGGTTTAGCTGATACGGTAGAAGACTACGATCCAGTTAACGAGAGCGGGACTGGTTTTGTTTTTGAGGCCTTTGACCCGATGTCTTTAGTGGTTGCCGTTTCCCGAGCGTTTGAAGTTTATCGTGATTTGAAAACCTGGCAGGAAATTAAAAAAAGGGCCATGGCAAAAGATTTTTCCTGGAAGCGTTCAGCTGCCGATTATTTAAAGATATTTGAAGCGGCCAAAGCATTGACAAGAAATGTACTGGGCTAATTTTTTACACATCTATCAGCCGGCCGAGCAGCAGCCGGATATTTTGGAAGCGATTGTCGCCCAAAGTTACCGGCCGATTCTGGAGGGCATTAAGAAGCATAAGCGGGTTCGTCTTACTTTTAATGTAAGTGGGGCGCTTTTGGAAGTTTTTGATAAATATAAATATCAAGGACTCATTGATATTTTGCGGGAATTAGGCAAAGAAGGACGGGTTGAATACACTAGTTCGGCCAAGTACCATGCTTTTTTGCCATTTTTGGAAGAACAGGAAATTGTCCGGCAGATTAAAATCAACGACGAAACTTGCCGATTTTTTCTGGGCGACGCTTATAATCCCGAGGGATTTTTTCCGCCGGAGATGGCTTATCATGAGAAATTAGCGCCGATTATTAACGACCTCGGTTTTAAATGGATAATCCTAGATGAAATTGCCTTAAATGGCCGGGTTGGCAGTGTTGATTACAAAAAAATTTATCGGATTAAAGGCACAAATCTAAAAATTTTTTTCAGGGAAAGAAGATTGAGTAATTTGATAATGAGCGCGGTGGTCAGATCGCGCGAAACGTTGGTTGAGGCAATGAAAGATGACTTAAAAAGCGGGCGATATTTGGTAACGGCAATGGATGGCGAGACCTTCGGTCATCACCGGCCGGGCCTTGAAAAAATGCTATTTGAGATTTTTGAGGCGCCCGAATTTGAATTAATAAAAGTATCAGAAATCCCGGAGTATTACCAAGAAATTGAAGAGGCAATGCCGCTTAAATCCACCTGGGCCTCCAGTCAGGAGGATATTAATAAAGAAATTCAGTTTCTTTCCTGGTCTGATCCGGAAAATATGATTCATCACTGGCAGTGGGAGTTTGTTAAGTTCGCGTTGAACGAAGTTTACGCTCTTGATAAAAATCACCCCGCTTATTCCTTGGTCCGGAAGAAGATGGATATAGCGCTGGCCAGCGATCACATTTGGTGGGCTTCGGCCAAGCCGTGGTGGAGTTTGGAAATGATTGAAGACGGCGCTTACCGCTTGCTGGATTTTATGCGGGCGATTCCTAATTTAGACAAAGAAAAACTGGAAAAAGCCCGGACCTGGTATGAGAATATCATCTCAACAGGATTTCAGTGGCAGCGGGCAGGCAAGGTTAGGCAAATGATGCGTGAGCAAAAAGCGATTCTGCGCATTCCTTTCAAAGACCGGACCATTGGCCGGGGCGGCGCCGAAAAAGGAGTTTATTACGCTTTTCTTGATATAATGGGAAAGCTGGAAAAAAAGGCAGTCAAAAAAGGCGAATATGAAAAAGCAATTCTTTGGCGCGACGCAATTTATAAGTTGAAAAATAAATTTGATATTTATGATACAATCAATGCGATTGATCTTTTAAGAGTTGAAATTCCCCATGAGGAAGTCGAAAAAATGATTGAAAAGTACAAAGAGCAGTATCGTCAGATTCGCGGTGGACAGCCGGAGCAAAGAGGAGCATAAAAATGAATCCATCAAAGAAAATCAATAAAAAAATAGTTGTTATCGGCGGAGGGACGGGCGTTTTTACGGTACTTTCGGGTTTGAAGCATTATTTTAATGATTTAACTGCGATTGTGACGATGTCGGATGACGGCGGATCAACCGGAATTTTGCGGGAAGAATTCGGGATTCTGCCGCCCGGAGATATCCGCCGCGCTCTGATTGCGTTATCCGATTCGGATAATAAGATCTTGTCCCAGCTTTTTAATTACCGTTTTATTGAAGGTAGCGGGCTTTCTGGCCACAGCTTTGGAAATTTAATGATCATCGCTCTGGAAAGAATTACCGGCGGTTTCAGCAAGGCTATTGGGGAAGTTTCTAAAATCTTATCGGTTAAAGGAAGAGTGCTGCCAGTTACCCTAAAAACTACTTATTTAATGGCCGAGCTGGAGGATGGGAAGATTATAAAAGGCGAAACGAACATTGATATTCCTAAACATGATGGTGTTAAAAAAATCCGTCGGGTTTGGCTTAAGCCCAATGTGTCAGTTAACCCGGAAGCCAGAAAGGCAATTTTAGAAGCGGACGCCATTATTATCGGACCAGGCGATCTTTATACAAGTTTGATTCCTAATCTGCTGGTAGGGGGATTAAAAGAAGCCGTTAGACAAGCTCGGGGCAAAGTGATTTATTTTGTTAATTTAATGACCAAACAGGGCGAAACTTCCGGCTTTCGCGCTTCGGACTTTGTTGAGGTAATGGAATATTATCTTGGCAAAAGCGCCATTGATTTTGTGGCAGTGAACAAAACCAAGCCGAGCGCTATGCGCTTTAAACCTTATATTCGGGAAAAATCGGAATTTGTAGAGCCGGATCTAGAAAATTTTCCCAAAGGCCCCACCCCGATTACAGCAAATCTTATTAGAACTTCCGGTTTGATTCGTCACGATTCCGAAAAGCTGGCTAAAACAGTTAAAATGTTGATTTGATTTTCAGCCAGCCCGCCAGCCCTCCAAGCGTATCCATTATCAAATCAACGGTAAAATCCAGCGATATCGGTTGCGCTGCGTCAAAAAATAGTTGGGTGTTGAAAATTAAATCAGAACTTTTCTGTAATCCCTCAAATCCTAAACCGCCCACTATTATTAAAGCAAAAGCAGTTGAATAAACGAACCGGCTATTGGGAAAAAAATCTTTTAGAAATAAAGCCAAAATTTCAAAACTCCAAAAAGACACCAAAAAATGGAGCGGGACATCATATTGGATCCCAATTTTGTGGAGATAAACGCTACCGGGAATGTTAATTAATAAAATAGCCGCCGCCAAAGTTTCAACGCTTTGGCGATGAGAGGTTTTTTGAGCCAACCAAGAGATGGCAAGAAGGATCAGCGGATTAATAATGCCGTAGGGAACCGCAATCGCCGGCTGATTAGTAAGCCAGCCATAGAAACCAGTCAATAAAGATAAAAGAACGGCAGTTTTCAGCAAAAAAACCATTATTTAGTTATCTCCAAGATTTTTTTCTCAATCTCTTTTAAAAGTTTTTTATCTTCGGTTAATTTATTTTTTACATTTTCAATGCCAATGCCTAATTTTTCACCGTTAAAACTGTAGCTGGCGCCGCTTTTTGTGATAACGCCATATTTTAGCGCAGCATTGATCACATCAGCTTCATAAGAAATACCTTCATTATAATAGATGTCAAATTCAGCAAGTCTAAACGGTGCCGCCACTTTGTTTTTCACCACTTTAGCTCTTACGCGATTGCCGGTTACCTGATCGCCTTTTTTCAACTGAGCTATTCGCCGGATATCAATGCGTACCGAGGAATAAAATTTTAAAGCTCGGCCGCCGGGGGTGGTTTCGGGATTGCCGAACATTATTCCGATTTTTTCTCTAAGCTGATTGATAAAAACGATGAGAGTGTTGGATTTGGCGGCAATAGCAGTCAGTTTTCTTAATGCTTGGGACATTAGTCGGGCTTGCAAGCCGATGAATTGGGCTCCCATTTCTCCCTCAATTTCCGCTTTGGGCGTCAAAGCCGCTACCGAATCTACCACTACAACATCAATCATTCCGGAGCGCACAAGACTTTCAAGGATATTCAGGGCCTCTTCGCCGTTGTCCGGCTGAGAAATAAGCAGTTCTTTGATTTTTACCCCTAACTTCGTGGCATAGTCAGGGTCCAAGGCATGCTCCGCGTCAATAAATGCGGCCTTCCCATCCCGTTTTTGGGACTGGGCAATGACATTAAGCGCTAAAGTAGTTTTTCCGCTGCTTTCGGGTCCAAAAATTTCCACGATTCTACCCCTTGGCAGTCCGCCGACTCCCAAAGCAAGATCCAGCGAGAAAGAACCGGTAGGAACCACCTCCACGCTGGCTTTTTTAGTTTCACCCAGCTTCATAATGGCACCCTCGCCGTACTTTTCCTGCAGGGTTTCCAGAAGCCGATTCAGATCGTTTTTTGGTTCCAGCTCTTTTTTAGCCATGTTATTTATTGCCAACTTGTTGTTGTGGTTGGTAAATCAGTTGTTTTACGACTCGGGCCTCTTTTCCTAAAAGCCGTTTGACGCTAAATACAAAAGTGTTTAAGCCGGGCTGGAGACTGTAGAATTTATCAAATTGTCCGTCAGTTTCTACCACAACTTCCTCACCGTTAATTTTAAGAGTGTCCCGGGGATTAATTTTCCCAGAGAGATTGTAAATCGTATTCGCCGTTATAGTTTGGTCTTGGATTGGTGAATGGATTGTTAATTCCGGTCTTCCAAGAATTCTGCCGGCATTCAGAGTGGCATAGCCAATCGCCAACACCACAATGACGACCAGAATCGTCCAGCGCCTGTTTATTGTTTTAATGGCGTAGCGATTCTCTGGCAGACAATCTTTTTCTCCTGAGCTTTTAATCTCCGTTTCTTTTTTGTATTTTTTCCAAAGCTCTTCGCCGTCTAAACCCAATATCTCCCCGATTTTTATTAAATAACCCCTTACATATGGCAAGGCAGGAATGTTGCGCGGGTCAATTTCTAAAATGCCGGCAAGATATCTTTCCGGGACGCTGGTTAACTGATGCAGCCGTTGCATGGAGATTCCTTTTAGTTCTAGCTGTTCTTTAAGGAGTTCTTTTAGAGACTTTTCCATTTTGAAAGATTATATAGCATCACCATCTTTGTTGTCTATGCTGTCATCGCCTAGATCCATAAGAATTTCCCTTGGTTTGGCTCCTTCGCCCGGCCCAATTAAATTTTTGGCCTCCATCAAGTCTAGTAGTCGGGCGGCCCGAGCATAGCCGACTTTAAGGCGGCGCTGGAGCAGCGAGGCCGATGCTTTTTTCGCTTCTTTGACCACCTGAATAGCTTCATCAAAGAGTTCATCTTCTTCGTCAGCAGACCAATCATTTGGCAAAGCAGGGGAGCCGGGCATTACGGTTATCTCGGATTCGCCGGCGAATCCGTTATTATCCTTGATGAAATCGGCGACTTTATTGATTTCTTCTTCGGAAATGTAGGCGCCTTGGATCCGTTTGGGCTTGGAGAATTCTGAAGAGATAAATAAAAGATCGCCTCCGCCCAGAAGTTTTTCCGCTCCGGCAGAATCCAAAATAGTTCGCGAGTCTACTTGGCTGGCGACTTGAAGAGCAACGCGGCTGGTGATGTTTGCTTTGATAAGGCCGGTAATCACTTCTACTGACGGTCGTTGAGTAGAGACCACCAAATGAATTCCAGTGGCGCGGGCCATTTGCGCCAGACGGACAACGGAGCTTTCTATTTCTCGGCCATAAGCTGCCATTAAGTCAGCCAGTTCGTCAACTACTATTAATATATAAGACATTGGCTGGTCAGCCATTTTGTTGAAACTGTGGATGTCGCGCGAGCCGGCATTTTGAAGAAGTTCGTAGCGGCGTTCCATTTCCTGAATCACCCATCTAAATACGCTAATGGTTTTTTTGCCGTCAGTAATCACTTTAGTAATCAAGTGAGGCACGCCATCATAAGCGGTCAATTCAACTCTTTTGGGGTCAATGAGTACTAATTTGAGGATGTCGGGCGAGTTTTTATAAAGAAGCGAAACGATCATTGAGTGGATCATTACTGATTTTCCCGATCCGGTGGCGCCGGCAACCAGAAGATGAGGCATTTTTTCAACATCGGCAATAATTGGTTCGCCAGTTACATCGCGGCCGACGATAAAAGCGAGCGGTCCGGCATTTTGAAAATCTTGATAAGCCATTAGACTTCCTAACCGGACTAGAGCAGCGGATTTGTTGGGAACTTCAATGCCAACCAATGATTTGCCGGGGATTGGCGCCTCAATACGGATCGGATGGGCGGCGAGCGCCAACGCCAGATCCGAGTTCAGGGCGACAATGCGTGAGAGCTTTACGCCCTCCGCCGGCTTGAGGGTGTAGCGGGTGACTTTTGGTCCGATGTTGATTTCTCCCATTTCCACCGGAATGCCAAAACTGTCCAAGGTTCTTTTAATGATGTTGGCATTAGCGCGAAGATCGCCGGCAGTCGGTTTTTCCGTAGAAGATTTTAAAAGCGAAAGCGGCGGGGCGACATAATTTTTGGCGTTAAAAGATTTTATTCTACCTTTCGGCATCGGCAGATCAAAATCCGGTTTTTCCTCGTCCTCCGAAGCTTTAGCAAAGGAGGATTCCGATTTAGCCGGTTTGGTCTCCGCGGCAGCGGTCGGTTGAGCGACAATCGGTTCCGGAGTTTTTATGACTAGTGGTTTTTCTTCGCCCGCCGTAGCTTTAGCAAAGGAGGATTCCCCCTCTTTTTTCTTTCTGATTGCGAATCGGATTGAGGCATTGAGCGTCAATAGAAGGCCAGCGATAATAAAAGTAGCGGTAAGAACTAGAGAGGCCGGATAGCCGAGTATTAACTCAATGGCCCCGACTGATGATCCGACAAGGCCGGCTTGCTTCGGCAACAAAATGTCTAATAGCCCCAAACCGAAGATTAGGAAAACAGTCGCCCCGATAAAAGTGACCCCAAAAAATTTTTTCTGAGAAGAAAAAATAAAGGCGAAAGCAATAATAAGGGAGATCGCCGGCAAAATGTAATAACCGGCGCCAAAAGCTTTGTTAAAAAGTAAATAAATAAGCTGACCAGCCGGTCCGGCTTTTTCAAAGCTGGCCAGCAATAATATGACCGCCAGACCGATAAGGGAGATAGCAACAATACTGTTTTTGGTTTCCGGACGGATTTTAGGTTTTTTTGAGTCGTCAATATTTTTTTTGGACCTGGACATCGCTTTTATAATAAAATGAAACTAATGATAAATAAAGCAATATTCAAAGCATACGACATCCGCGGTCGGTATCCGGAGGAGATAAATGAAAAAATAGCGGCTAGAATTGCCTACGCGTTGGGTCGCTATTTTTTCAAGTCAAAAGCCAACCTTCGTCCCGAGCTCAGGTCGAGGGAAGGTCAAAAGTCAAAAGTTGTAATGGTGGGACACGACGCGAGATTGAGCTCGCCGGCGTTGTATGAAACGATGGTGCGTGTCATGTGTCAGGTATCAGGTGTCAAGATTGTGGAAGCGGGAATGATCACCACGCCAATGCTTTATTTTTTGGTAAACCATTTTAAGGCAATTGGCGGGATTATAATCACGGCTTCCCATAACCCAAAAGAATACAACGGGTTAAAAATTGTTGGGCCGAAAGCAGCGCCAATCAGCGGCAAGGAAATTTTATCGATGGTAAAAGGCAAAATGTGAAATGCGACATGGATTATTTGGAGTTATACATAAATTTTTTGAAAAAGTTTTTAAAGCTAGAAAGAGCTTTAAAAGTTGTTTTTGATTGCTCTAATGGAACCACCGGAAAAGTTCTTAAAGAACTTTTCCGAGTATCAAGTGTCAAGCGTCAAGTATCAAGAGTTAAGCCTATTTTAATTAATGATAGACCTGATGGTCGTTTTCCGGCGCATGGGCCGGATCCATGGAGGAGAGATGCGTTTAATGATTTGCGGACAGCAGTGCGTAAACATAAAGCCGACCTCGGCATTATTTTTGACGCGGATGGTGATCGGGTATTTTTCTTAGACGATCGTGGCCAGCCGGTGGCGCCGGATGCGGTGGCAGTGTTGATAAGTAGAAGTTTTAAAGGACCCTTGATTTTAGATGTTCGCGCCGGCTATTTAGCCAGAGAATTGATTTCAGCCGATGGCAAAAAAATTATTAATTCGCGAGTTGGCCATTACTTTATTAAAAAACTGATGAATAAAAAGAAAATTGATTTTGCTGCCGAAACTTCCGGGCATTACTACTTTAAGTTTAAGGAATTCAGCGCGGTTTGGGATTCAGGAATTTTGACGGCGATTTATTTTATGAATCAGATATCAGGTATCAGGTATCAAGGCTTGAGTTTGGGTGAGTGGATTGATGGCTTACCAAAATATCATCGTTCCGGAGAGATAAATTTTAGAGTCAGCGACAAAGAAAAAATTTTAACAAAGATTGAACAGAAATATAAAAAAGAAGCCCAAAGACTTTCTCATCTAGATGGTCTGAAAATGGAATTTGGGGCCTGGTGGTTTAATGTGCGGCCATCACAGACCGAAGACCTCCTGCGCCTGAACTTAGAAGCTAAGGATAAAAAAACCTTTTTAGCCAAACTGAAAGAATTTAAAAAATTAATCTCCGGATAAGGCTTGCCCCCACACCTAATAAAAGAGGTGCTTATTAGGCGTGGGGGCTTGCCCCGCACATAACTAAGACTTTGTTTTCTTTAATGCCCGAGACAAAGCTGTGTGGGGTTATTTCCTAACACTATTCCATGGGATAGTGCTTTGACGCGTCAAAGCGTTTAACGCGTTAAACTGCTATTGCTACGAAGATTTGCTGATAAAAAATTGTGGAAGCGCTTATTAGGCGTGGGGGCTTGCATTATTTTGTAGATGTGATATTATACCAGCCGGCTTTTTACAGGAGAAAATCATGAGATTTGTGCCAGTCGCGGTTTTGCTGGCAGCGACTATTGGCTGTCAGGGTTGGCATTACGGAATGACGCCTTATGCCGGCGTTAATGGCGATCAGGACGGGAATGTGGGCTGGAATGTGGGAATTGCATTGGGTCTTACTAATAGCAATGTTTATGTGCCGCCGCCCGTCATTAATCAGACACGCGTGGAAGTAAGAAACAGTGTTAGCGTTAAGCAGTCTCAGAGTCAAAATCAAAACCAGAATCAGAGCCAGACTCATCAGCATACGCCATGTAATCATTGCGGACATTGCCATGGGCACGGCAACCATCACTGCGACGATTAGAATTATCCACATCCCCCACCTGGTGATTCTGGCAGGTTTTTATATTATTAATTTAGTCCCTTGATAGTTTCTCTTTAAGAGCCCGGTCTCTGTTTAGTAAGGCCAAAATTCAAAAAAAAACGGTAGCCCGCCAAACTTTCATAAGCGGAACAGCCGAACAAATAAAAAACGGAGACCAAAACCTCATTCTCATCTACCCCAACTAGCCCGGTTGGGGTTTTTTATAAAAGCGTTTGCGGGAAGATGATTTCGGGAAAGTTAAAGTTCACCTTTGTTAAAACGCCGGTGGTGCGGTCGGGGATGGAGAGGTGCTTTTGTTTTTTGGCGAGTTCGTAAAGTTCCTTGGTGATTTTCACGTCATTAAGGCAGTAGCTTTCCAGCTCTTTCCAATTTCGCTCTTTATAAAATTTGATCGCTTCTAGGCCGTGGTGGGTTTTGCCGATGCCTAAATTAGTTTTCGCCAGCACATCCAAACTAATCCGATTGCCAAAACCAATTTCAATTTCTTCTAAAAGATCTAGACGGGGAATGGACCAAATATTAAAGTCTAAATATTTTTCTAAAACCGGAATGTCAAAGCGGTTAATACTAAAGCCAATTATTAATCCGGCAGTTTTTAAAAACTTGTTAAGTTCGCCAAATTGATTTTCAAAAAATGACAGGTACTTGTTTTGATTATACGAATAGACGCCCACAAAAGAGGCATCTAACTTTTTGACATTTTCTTGACCGCCGACTTCGGCGAAGGTATTTTTGGTTTCAATATCAATTACTAAAGTGTCATGTATCATGTATCAGGTGTCAGGTGTTATGTGTCAGGTATCAGGTATCAGGTGTCAGGTGTCAAGTTAAGATTTAAGGTAACGAAGTAATCCACCCAATAAAGAGCCAGTAAGAGCTCTTTGCTTTTCTACTTCCTCATAATCGTTCCTGTTAATGTAATTCAATTCTCGTGATAGTTCAAGATAATATTCCAATTCAACAAGGGATCCATTAGTGATAGAGATGAAATTTTTAAATTCCTTTTTACTTATTCTGGCCTGGCCTTCTAAGATGTTTGCCACCACAGACACCGCCGCCCTACGCATTTGAGAAACAAGTCCGAATAATTCTGACTTAGGAAACTTACTAGTTGCAAGATAAGTTTGCAGAACTAATTTGTGACCTTCGCGGTAGGCCATCAATTTTTTATAACCCTTTTCCATTTACTTGATACCTGACACCTGAAACTTGAAACTAAATATGGCGGTCCGCGACTTTGCTGGCGGCGTAGCTTTCGGGTTTGGTTTTGGCTTCAAAATTATTAGCCCGAATCATGCCGACTAGTTCCTGAATCATTGTTTTAGTCGCGCCGTTTTCCCCAACATCCACATGAATTTCAAAATCAAATTTCGGAACTTGGTAATTTTTCATAGCCTGAAGTAATTCCCGGGCAATGTCCAAAGACATCAAAACTTCTCCAGTGATGCGGCCCCTTAAGGTGTGATATTTGGTTTTTGGTTCAATCCGTCGCCAAAAGTATCGCCCGCCATTTCCTAAGCGGTGAATGACAATTGCCGTTACAAAATCGGCGGTGTTGTCAGCGGAACGCTCCGAATCAGTTCCGATGATGACTTTATAACAGCGATGAGGATCAGCGTTCATGAATTTGATTATTTCGCCGATGACATCATCAGGGGTTAGTTTGGCGCCAAGGGAATTGTTAAACAATAATTGCATAAGAATTGATTTTACAGATAAATTATACTATTTTGTAATGCTTGTCAAAGATAATAAGATACTTGTATGAAACGTATGTATTTAGATTACGCGGCGTCAGCACCGGTGGATAAACATGTTAAAGCGGCCATGAACCCGTATTTTAGCGAAGTTTATGGGAACGCAGGATCAGTACACCAACTTGGACAAGAGGCGTCGGCCGCTATTTTTAAGGCCCGCAAGACAATTGCCGAAGCGATTGGCGCTAAATACGATGAAATAATTTTTACGGGGTCGGCGACGGAAGCGAATAATTTGGCGCTGCGGGGAGCAATAAAAGAATTTAGAATTCAGAATATAGGATTGAGGAACGGGGCTCTTTCTAAAAATAAAAAATCCCTAGATTCTAAATCCCATATTCTAACTCCTCGCCTTATCATTTCAGCTTTTGAACACGCGTCGGTTTTGGAAACGGCGAAAGATTTGGAAAAAGAAGGCGTGGAAGTGGTTTATATTCCGGTTTCGCGCGATGGCTTCGTTGATTTGAAAAAATTAGAAACCGCCCTCAACGAGCGGACGGTTTTGGTTTCAGTGATGTATGTGAATAATGAGGTGGGGACCATTCAGCCAATTGCGGAAATCGCCGAAGCGATTCAAGAATATAGAATACAGAATATAGAATATTGGAAAAATAAAAATCCTAAATTCAATATTCAAAATTCTACATTCTACCCCCTTCTCCACACCGACGCCGTTCAGGCCTTTCAGTATTTAAACTGCAATGTTGATCAGCTGGGCGTTGATTTAATGACTTTGTCGGCGCACAAGATTTACGGTCCTAAGGGAATTGGAGCGTTGTATGTTGGGAAAATGTTTAATGAGACAAGCGACAAGCGACAAGAACAGAATAAAAATTCCAGGTCGCATTTTACATTACCCATTTTGCCTATAGTTACCGGCGGGGGACAGGAGCCGGGCGGTTTGTGGTCCGGAACGCCAAATACGCCTTCAATAGTCGGTTTTGGTAAAGCCGTAGAGATTTCTAGAGCGCTAAGAAATAGAGAAGCAAAGCGAGTTCGGACATTACGGGATTATTGCTGGAAAAAGTTAAAAAAAGCCCCAGCGGTCCAGCTTAACGGTTTTTTAGAGAAACGCGTTCCCAATAATTTGAATATTTATTTTCCCGGCCAAAAGGCGCATGAATTGGTTATAAAATTGGACCTGGTCGGCATTGCGGTTTCTTCCGGCGTCGCCTGTTCAGCACGAGTTGTTCAGCCATCGCCGGTGCTGAAGGCAATGGGATTTTTGGATGAGCGAGCTCTGGGAAGTTTGCGGATTACTTTTGGACGGCAGACAATTAAAAAGGAAATTGATTATTTTGTGAAAATATTAGAAAAAATAGTTGGCGAAAAATCTTGTTAGCACTCTTGCAATGGGAGTGCTAATTTGTTATTATTAAACTAAATTAAATAATGCAAACAATGCGAATATATGCGAATACGCAAATAATTCGTGGCATTCGTGTAAATTCGTAGGTTAGCATTATTTGCGTTAGCATGAGAAATTTTAATCGTTTTACCATTAAGGCCCAAGAAGCATTGCAAAATGCTCAAGATTTGGCCGCTCGGAAAAACCACGGCGAATTCAAGGCCGTCCATTTACTTTCCGCTTTAATTACTGACGAACAGTCGCTGGTTCGCCCGATTTTGATTAAATCCGGGATTAATTTGGAAGCTTTGGATGCGGAAATTGAGGAGGAGATGCGAAAAATGCCGAAGATTTTGTCGGCACATTCAGCTGTCGGACAGTTGTACCTTTCTCAAGAGCTGATGCAGATTTTAGACCGGTCCGGCAAAATCGCTTTATCTCAAAAAGATGAGTATATTTCCTGCGAGCATTTGTTGGTGGGCATTATGGAAGTGGTTTCCAGCGCAAAGCGGATTTTGGATAAGTTCGGTTTACACCGGGAATCGGCGTTTAGGACGCTGGCACAACTTCGGGGTTCTATGCATATAACCGACGAGATGCCGGAAAGCAAATTTCAGGTTTTGGATAAATATGCCGTTAATCTTACTGACAAGGCTAAAGAAGGCAAATTGGATCCGGTAATCGGCCGTGAAGACGAATTGCGTCGTTTAATCCAGGTGTTGTCTCGGCGCACTAAAAATAACCCGGTCTTAATCGGCGAGTCGGGCGTTGGCAAAACGGCAATTGTTGAAGGATTAGCTCAGCGGATTGTTAGCGGCGATGTTCCAGAGACTTTAAAAGACAGGGAGATTGTCATGCTGGATCTCGGCTCTTTGATCGCCGGCACGAAATTCCGCGGTGAATTTGAAGATCGTTTAAAGGCGTTTATTAAGGAAATTCAGAATTCAGCCGGCCGATTGATTTTGTTTATTGACGAGATTCATATGATCGTCGGCGCCGGAGCTGCCGAGGGAGCGGTGGATGCTTCCAATATTTTAAAACCGCCGCTAGCGCGGGGAGAACTTCATTGCATTGGCGCTACCACCATCAGAGAATACCAGCGTCATATTGAAAAGGACCCGGCGTTGGAGCGGCGTTTCCAGCCGGTTATGGTAGAGGAACCAAGCATTGAAGATGCGCTGGCGATTTTGCGCGGCTTGAAAGAAAAATACGAAATTCATCACGGCTTGCGGATCAGCGAAGAAGCTTTAATGGCCGCAGTTAATCTCTCTGCCCGGTACATTTCGGATCGCTTTTTGCCGGATAAGGCAGTGGATTTGATTGACGAGGCGGCGGCCGCTCGAAGACTGGAGACCGAAAGCCTGCCGGCGGAGATAGATAAAATCAGGCGTGATATTACCCGATTGGAGGTGGAACGGTCGGCCTTAAACAAAGAATCATTAGCTAAAAGCAAAGAGCGGATTAAAACGATTGACAAGGAGGCAGCGAAATTAAAAGAAAAGAATGACGAACTTTCGGCAGTTTGGCATTCGGAAAAATTAGCTTTTGAAAATTTGCATAATTTGCGCAAAAAAATTGAAGATTTGCGGCGCGAGGCAGAGTTGGCAGAAAGGGGAGGCGATTTGGAACGAGTGGCGCAGATTATTTATGGCAAACTGCCGGCGGCAGAGAAAGATTATAAAGTGTTTGAGAAGAAACACTTTACCAAAAGTATGCTCCGTACCGAACCGGAGGTTCTGGTGCGGGGTCAAAAGCATGCCCCGTACCGAACCGGAGGTGGAGAAGGATTTATTAAAGAAGCGGTGGATGAAGAGGATATTGCGGCAGTGGTTTCGCGTTGGACCGGCATTCCAATAACAAAAATGTTAGAGACGGAAAGCGAAAAACTTTCCAAAATTGAAGAAGTTTTATCTGATCGCGTGGTTGGTCAAAAAGAAGCGCTGGGCGCTGTTGCCAACGCTTTGCGGCGAGCCCGCGCCGGATTAGCGGATGAAAATCGCCCCCTCGGCTCCTTTAT
The DNA here is from genome assembly GCA_964373675.1 of uncultured Candidatus Saccharibacteria bacterium. Lineage (GTDB taxonomy): Bacteria > Patescibacteriota > Minisyncoccia > UBA6257 > WO2-44-18 > CAYHXN01. The sequence goes on along the minus strand of CAYJVO010000002.1, from coordinate 42,517 downwards.
GTTTCTGGGGCCGACCGGTGTCGGCAAAACCGAATTAGCCAGAGCATTGGCGGAATTTATGTTTAACAATGAAAAAGCGCTGGTGAGAATTGACATGTCGGAGTACATGGAAAAGCACGCCGTAGCAAGGTTGATTGGTTCCCCACCCGGATACGTTGGTTTTGAAGAGGGCGGACAATTAACGGAAGCTATTCGCCACCGGCCGTACAGTTTGATTTTGTTTGATGAGATTGAAAAAGCTCATCCGGAGGTTTTTAACATTCTGCTTCAGATTTTGGATAACGGCCGGTTGACTGACGCCAAAGGACGAACGGTGAATTTTAAAAATACTATTATTATTTTGACCTCCAATGTCGGCAGTCAGTATTTTAAGGAGATGGCGCAAATGGGTTTTGGCAATGGCGACCAGAACGAATTTCTTAATAAGGAAGCCGATTTTAAAGAACGGGCGTTGACTTCATTAAAACAGACCTTTAAACCGGAATTTTTGAACCGGCTGGATGAGATAATTGTGTTTAATTCATTGAAACCGGAGGATATTGGAAAAATCGTGGATATTCAATTGGATTTGGTGAGAAGAAAATTAGCCGAGCGTAACATTAAAATCGCTGTTGACGAAGCGGCGAAAAAGTACATTATAAAAAACGGATTTGATCCCGATTACGGCGCGCGGCCGATTAAGCGCTTGATCCAAAAAGCTGTTCTTGATCAGCTGGCTGACTGGATGATTAAGGGACAAATTAAAGATGGCGATAAAGTTAAGGTTAGTCTTAAAGAATCCGCAATCGCGATTAGCGTTTAAGGCGTTGATTTTCGGCGGACTTTTGGCTTTGGTAAAATTCAGCAATTTTGCCTTGCTGCCAACGGCAGTTTTTCTGGCGGCAGCGCTGATTTTATATTTGCGGCCGATTTTTCAGACTTTTCATTACGGCAGCCAGCTCATAGTTTTGTTGTTGGTAAGCTTGTTGTTGAATTGGGAGCTTTCTAGATTTGCGCCGTTAGCGATTTTAGCTTCTGCCGCGCTTTTTTATCTGTTGCTGGGAATTAAAAATTTGGTTTTTGTTGACCGCCAGCGCGCAGGCTGGCTTTTTTATTTAGGGCTGTTTTATCTGACCTTATTGGTTTTCTTTGTATTGGCGACGCCGAGCGATCGGTTTATTTTTAATCTGCTAGGATTTTTTGTCGTTTCATTATTTTTGTTTAACGGCATTTTAAAAGGAAGCCCGATTTGGAGTTGGGTTCCGTCATTTTTATTAACTCAGAGCGCGGCAGCCATCGCTTTTTTGCCGATTGGATTTTTACAACAAACCAACCTCGCCTTTTTAATCGCCTGGCTGCTGAGTGATTTAATTTTTAAATACCGTCAAAAAGTTTTAAATCCGAAAGTCGTTTTCCAGGATCTGACAGTTTTTATTTTATTAAGCATAGTCATCTTTTTAACTTCGCAGTGGAGTATTTAGTGTCATTATGAAATCCGATCTCATAAACTCCGTTTAAGAAATTTTCTAAATTCTTTGCCAAGCTTTTTATGATGGATACCAAAATAAGCTTGCGCTTTAAGGATGCCGAGCTTGGAACCAGCGTCAAATCTTTGTCCGGTAAATCTCCAGCCAAGAATTCGCCCACTATTTTTTAAATAGAGCCGAAGGGCGTCTGCTAAATATATTTCTTGGTCTAGCGGCGTTTGAGCAGCCAATTTTTTGATAAAAGGCAGGATTTCCGGCGTAATGATATAACGACCGATAATGGCCAGATTTGAGGGAGCTTCTTTAATTTTTGGCTTCTCCACAATGTCTAAAATTTCGCCATCTTTGATTTTCACTATCCCGTATTGAGGAATCAGTTTTTTAGGAACCGGTTCCACGATTAGGGCGGGGAGATTGGTTTTATAAAATAATTGAAGCATGGTTTTGAGCGGCGATTCTTTAGCTGCTAAAATCTCATCGCCGAAACAAAGCAAGAAGGGTTGTTTTTTAATAAATCTTTCTGCGCATAAAATCGCCTCTCCGTTTCCGCGGGGCATCTTTTGGATTGCAAAATCAAAATGAATTTTCAATTTTTGCCATTCCGGATCGCATTTTTTGAGATATTGAATATATTTTTTAAATTCTTTTTGTTTGGGCCCGATCACGATAACAATGTTTTTGATGCCAGCAGTCAACACCTCGTCAATTACATAATGAATAACCGGCCGATCAATAATACCGACCATGGCTTTTGGCTGGTGGAGTGTTAAAGGCATTAATCTGGTTCCCAGTCCGGCAACCGGTAGAACGGCAGTTGATACTTTAGTTGCGGGTTTCATGTTTCAAGTATCAGGTTTACATTTTTTTATAACATTAGCAAATTTCAATTCTTGACACTTGATACCTGATACGGATAAACTTATTACTAATGTTTGTAAATCAGAAAGTAAAAGAAATTAGTTCGGCGATTGTCAAAATTGCGGCCTACGTCCGCCGGCCGGAATTAAAGAACCGATTGGAGAAATTATCTTTTCAGCTTTTAGAAGAAGTGCTTAGCCGTCAATATGAACAAGCGGCAGGATTCATCGCAGTATTAACTGGAGTGGTAGAGCTTGCCAAGAATATTTATGAGATTGATCCGGCAAATGCAACTATTATTATTCATCAATTAGGGATCTTAGATTCGGCAATCAGGCAAGTTACCGGATTAGAGCAATCACCGAATTTAGAAAACGAGTTTTCTAAAGTTCCTGAAGTAATAAAAAGTCAGGATAACCAAATTGATAGTAATAATGGCAACGGCAATGGAAACGGCAATTCGGCAATTAATATGGCAATTCGGCAAAGTGCCATTATTGAAAAGATTCGGCAATCAGGCAAAATTGCTTTAAAAGACATTATTGCCGAATTTCCAGAGGTAAGTGAGAGAACCATAAGATATGACCTTCAAAAACTATGCAATCAGGGATTAGCTGAGCGAATTGGTAATGGCGGACCAGCTACTTATTATACGGCAAAGGCGAACTTATGATTTTTGCCGGATTTCCTCACTAATTCGGCAATTAAAATTGCCGTAATGAAAAGCCGAGATATTCGTTATATTTTACAGAAAACTGAATAAGTTTCTCTGCTGATGGCAGGGAGGTTCAGTGTGAGGCTGAACCGCATGATATGATCGATATTTTTGAGATATCGATGTGCATTATTTTCAGCCTCATTACGGCTGAATTTTTTACTTTAACAGGCAACCAGAAAGATTATACTCTTGTGCTTCCGCTTAAAGTCATCATCCTCACTGAATGATTAGCGGCAAGGTCGACGACAAGGGGAGGTAATCCTAAATTAAATTAAAAATATACTGGTCGATAGCATAAAAATTAAATAAACATAAAGTCGAAAAATTAATTAAACAAAAATGAGTAATTTAACTAAGAAAATTTCGTCTGTTGTCCTTTCAGCGACAACGGCGATTTGGCTATCTGGATCAGCGATGCTGATTCCAATAGCTCACGCGCAGAGCGTGTCTGAGCTGCAAGTTCAAATTAATGCCTTGTTAGCTCAGATTCAGCAATTGCAGGCAAAATTAGCCACGGCTCAGGCCGGCGCAGGCGTTTCTGTTTCTTGCAATTTCACTCGCGACCTCACCGTGGGTGTAAGAGGGGATGACGTGAAATGCTTGCAGCAATATCTTAACGCATCCGGATATCCGGTAGCGTCAAGCGGCTCTGGTTCGTCCGGCAATGAGACGACCTATTTTGGTTCGTTGTCTCAATCTGCTGTTGCCAAGTGGCAGGCGGCTAGCGCCGTTTCTCCAGCGGCAGGATACTTTGGTTCTAAATCTCGGGCTAAGTATGCTTCGCTGGCAGCGGCTCCAGCCCCAGCTCCGGCTCCAGCCCCAGCTCCGGCTCCAACGCCGGGTACGGGTACTGGTTTGACTGTTACTTTGGCTCCTGATCAACCAGTTTCAGGACTATTCGGCGAATCATTCGCCAGCCGACCATTTACTAAATTATTATTAACTGCATCGGCTGATGGCGATGTTACCGTTAAGTCTTTGACAGTTGAGAGGACTGGTCAGGGTAATGATGCCGCTTTTAGCGGAGTAGTTCATTTGGATGAAGACGGCGTTCGCATTGGCGATGCCAAAACCTTTGGATCCGACCACCGTCTAAAACTCACCGATTCTTTTGTAGTTAAAGCTGGTCAGACTCGGACGATTACCTTAGCCGGTGATTCTGATAGCGACCAGAACGACTATAACGGCCAATTAATTACTTTGACCTTGGTTGGAGTAGAGACTAATGGAGCGGCTGTGAATGCCACTTTTCCGTTGACGGGAAACGTAATGACCGTTAACAGCACTCTGACAATCGGCAGCGTAACATTGGATGTCGGTCCATTGGATCCGCGCAACAACGTTACCAAAGAAATCGGCACAAAAGGTTATATCTTTACGGCCTTGAAAATGACTGCCGGTTCTAATGAAGACGTTTTGGTTAAGTCTGTTAGATTAAACCAATCCGGTTCGGCGGCAACCTCCGATTTGGGTAATACAAAGATTTATCTTGACGGCGTTGCCTACGATGTTGAGATCAGCTCTGACGGTAAGTATTACACCGCTAAATTCGGCAGCGGCGTTAAGATTGAAAAAGGTCTTAACAAGGAGGTCTATATCAAAGGAGATATTCTCAGCGGTTCTAACCGAACCATTGACTTTGATCTTTATCGTCTCGCAGACGTTAAAGTTACTGGTTTGACTTACGGCTATGACATTTTGCCAATCGGCAGCGGCGAGGCAGCTGCTGATAGCACTGACGATGATAACGATTTCCAGACCAATAATCCACGATACGATGCTTCGCAGGCTACTATCGGCGCTGGCACTCTGACAGTGGAAAAAGCCACCGCAGTTGTCTCTCAAAATATTGCAGAAAACCTAGGAGACCAGCCGTTAGGCGGCTTCTTGGCTGATGTTAAGGGCGAAGATATTACGACTGCGGCCATGAACTTTGATGTTGCTTTGACTGAAGCGGCCGGCACCGGCGGTTCCATTGATACCAACGATATTACTAACATCAAACTGCTTGATGAAAACGGTAATGTCATTGCTGGTCCAGTTGACGGCCAGGCTGGCTACAATAATGCCATCCGCTTTACTGACACTGTTACTCTGAAAGTCGGCCGCCATGTTTACAAACTTGTTGGTAAACTTGGCACTGACTTCAGCCAGAACGATCAGATCCAGGCTTCTACCACAGCGAATGGCGACTGGACAACGGTTCGGGGTCTAAGCACGGCCCAGACCATTACTCCAGGCGGCGGCACGGTAACGATGAGCGCAATGACAATGAAGACCGCTGATTTGAGGGTTACCATTTCAACGGACACGGCTACGACATCTCCTGACCAAAATGTGGTTCGGGGCACTAACGCTTATTCGTTTGCTAAATATGTGTTAGACGCCACCGAATCCGGAGAGGATGTCAAGGTAACGCAAATGGTGCTGGATTTGACGACATCATATCCGGCCAACACGGCTGATGAATTATCTAATTGTCAGCTGTTTGATGGCGCTACTGTAATTACTAGCGGATCAAATACCGTTAATCCGACCAATGACGACGCAGCTGGCGCAGACAAGACCTTCACTCTTGATACTGGCTTAGTGATTCCGAAAGGCACCTCTAAGATTTTAACTCTTAAGTGTAACTTGACTGCCGGCGGCACTAGCGAGTTTGTCGGTTGGGGTCTGATTAATGCAGCTAGTACGATAGTTTCTACCGGCGTTACTTCCGGTACTTCTCTTTCAGAGACCATTACCGCGGATAACGGCCGAACGATTATACCGCAAACTTCCGGAACCTTAACGCTTTCTCTTGATTCAGCTAGTCCGGGTCTGAAACTCGTACAGGCAGGCACGGTTGATCAAACCTTAGCAGTCTTCAGACTTGATGCGATTTATGAGGATATTCGTTTGGATCAGATAGGTCTTCAAATCGCAAGCTCCTCGTCTGATAACGGTCAAGCTAACGCTTCCAATTCTCCTTCTGATCTAACCAAAGTGACCTTGTGGGATGGCGCAACCAAAGTTGGTGAAGCAATCTTTTCCAGCGATTATGCCACCGCCACTTTGACTGGCTTTACGGTTCCGAAGGATACTCAGAAGCTCTTGACGGTTAAAGCCGATATCGCTCCGATTGGCGTTAATCTTTCCCAAGCCGTTCCCGGTCATTTGCTAACAATTAACTGGGATGGCGGTTGGGGCGATGCTCCAGATGATGACGCGGCTGAAGGCGAACAAGGCCTTAAAGCCACTGGTATCTCTTCTGGCAGCACGATCTACAACGGCGCTGATGATGATGCCGTTGATGCTGACACCAACTCTAGTGGCGGAAGAATCGTGAAAGCGATTCCAACGCTTACCAAACTGGCTACTTCCGGTAAGTTCAGCAATACCTCTGATCAGATCTTGTACCGCTTCAAGGTTGAAGCGCCGGCTGGCACTAATGGTGTTAGCTTGTACAAGTTCACCTTTAATCTTTCAACGAATACTACGTCAGTAACTCAGCCTTCTGACACTGCGGTATTCGCTGTAACTAACCTCAGAGCTTTTTGCTACTCCGATTCTGGATTTAGCTTGGGTTCTTGCGGCAGCTCCAGCGGATTGTTGAACCAATTTGGTTTGGCAATTGCTGATGGCAATGAAGCTAACAGAGATTTTGACGCTAGCGGCGGCGACGGCACAGTAACCGATGCTGATTCAGATGTTGATGTGCCAGTGCTCTTTAACCCGACTGATACCAGCGGCGCAACTGCTGCGGCAATCAGAATTCCGGCTGGCGAAACTCGATGGTTTGAGTTGAAAGCTGACGTGACTGGCGCTTCCAGCACGCCAACGATTACAACTAAACTATTGGGTGATGCGGCTTGGAACGCAGTACAGTGCGATGCGGCGGCGACTGAAAACGTTGTCAGCGCTTGCGATTACTCGCAAACTGCTGCTGCTTCAAGCGCGGCTGGCAGATTTGCTGCTACGGCTTCATTGATTGACGCCTTGGTTGAAGCTGATGAAGACTTCATCTGGTCAGATAACGCTACCAACACCACGCAATCCATTGCTTCTGATGATTGGTTCACCGGATTCCTGTTGTCTGGCTTGCCAACCGTATCTATGTCATCCGAAGTGCTTAGCTTCTAATTAGGGTAATCTCCGCCAAAGGCGGACGAGCTTGAGATCTTAATTAGTTAGCGTCCCGCCCTCGCACCAGCGAGGGCGGGATTGTTTTTATCAGTTAAATTTGATAAGTTAGCTGATATGAGAAAGCTGATTTTCTTTGTTGGAATTCCTCTTTTGGCTTTATCAATAGTAGCCGCAAGCCACCTTTTAATAAAAGGAAAAGATACAGAGTTTACGCCGGTAGCTCAAAATTTAGAGACGGCAGAAGAAAAAAAAGTTGCGCAAGAGAATCCGGCAAGTAAATTGCCGGTTTATGCCGGAGAACCAATTAATTTTATTGGCAGCGATCCGATCATTTCTCAACTGCCGCAGTCGGCTCTGAAAAAACAAAAACAGTATTTAGCCGATTTAGCCGAAATTTTAAAAAATAAACCGGGAGATTTTGAAAGCTGGATGGCAGTAGGTATCCACAAAAAGTTTTTTAATAATTACCAAGGCGCTCGCGATGCCTGGGAATACGCGAAATTGCTTTCTCCGGAGCCGGTTTTGCCTTATTTAAACTTAGCTAATTTATACGGCTATTATTTGAACGATTTTAAAAAAGCGGAAGCTAATTATTTGGCCGCTGTTCAGCGAGACTTTAATAATATCTACGGTTCCTATTATACGCTGGCCAATTTTTATCGCGATTTTGGATTCAAAGAAAAGGCGATTGAGTATTATAAAAAAGTATTGGAATTTAATCCGAATGATACAGCTGTGAAAACAGAAATCCCGCGACTTAATGACTAAAATATTATTCGTCATTACCAAAGACGATGTTGGCGGAGCTCAAAAGTATGTAAAGGATCTTGTTGAGAGCTTGGATCCGAAAAAGTTTGAAATTAAGATTCTTACCGGTGGAAAAGGCGGAGTCCGATTCTTGTCCAACGTTTTTTGGCCGCATTTGCTTTTTGTTAATGACATTGCGGCTTTGTTGGAACTTATCTTTAAACTTCGTAAGGAAAAACCGGAAATCATTCATTTAAACAGTTCCAAAGCCGGAGTTATCGGAGCAATCGCCGCCAAATTAGCTGGGGTGCCAAGAGTAATTTTTACCGCTCACGGCTGGGTGTTTAATCCTGATAACGATTTTAGCTTTTGGCGCCGCCGGTTTTATATTTTACTTCACAAATTAGCCGCTCTATTTCAGGACAAAATCATTAATGTTTCCGAATATGACCGTCAGTTGGCAATGAAATGCCGTATCGCTCCGCCGGAAAAGCTAACGACCATTCATAATGGGATTTCCGAACTTTCTTTTTTGAGCAAAAAAGATGCCCGCAAAGCAATTAAAACCATTAGCGGCAAATTACTAGACGCCGAAGCAGTCTGGATAGGGTCAATTGGCCGTTTGGTTGCGGAAAAGGATTACCGCACTCTAGTTGAGACGGCCGCCTTGGTACCCGAGACGCATTTTATTATTTTGGGTTCTGGGTATCAAAGAAAAAATCTGGAATCAAAAATCAAAAAGTTAGGATTGGACAATCGGGTCTTTATTATTCAAGACATTGCTCCGGCCGCACACTATTTAAAAGCTTTTGATGTTTTTGTGCTTTCTTCAATAAAGGAAGGTCTGCCTTATACAATGATTGAAGCAATGGCGGCTCAGCTGCCGATAGTTGTTACCAGAATCGGCGGCATGACGGAAATTATAAGCGGACGCGGTTTGGTGATGCCGCCGAGAGAACCGGCGGAACTGGCGAGGGCGATTAAATTTCTTTTAGACAATCCAAAAGAAGCTCAAAAATTTTCGCTGGAAGCAAGTAATTTTAGAAAAACGAAACTGAATTTGGATAACATGGTTGAAGAAACAGAAAAGATTTATGAGTCCTAAAATCGTTATTTTCAGCACCGCTTATTTTCCTTTCGTGGGAGGCGCGGAAGTGGCAGTTAAAGAAATTACTGATCGGCTGCCGGATGATAATTTTTTTTGTTTTACCTACAAATTTGACCGGCATTGGCTTTCGCGGGAAAAGATAAGCAATGTTGAGGTAATTAGGATCGGGAGCGGCGGCCTCAACCAGCACGATTATTACGGCCACTTTTTTAAAAAAATTTTGTACGCTTTTCGCGCTTGGCGAACGGCAGAGCAAGAACACAAAAAAAAGTCCTTTAAGTTAATTTGGGCAATAATGGCTTCTTATGGCGGCATGGCCGCGCTTTTTTTCAAGTTGCGGCATCCGTCCATCCCGCTTCTTCTTACGCTGCAGGAGGGGGATAGCGAATCGCATATTTTGAGGCGGGTGGGGATTTTTTATCCTTTGTGGCGGTTTTTATTCAAAAAGGCCGATTATATTCAAGTAATCAGCAATTATCTGATGGATTTTGCGCGACGGCACGGAGCCAGGTGTCCGATTGAAGTAGTGCCGAATGGCGTGAATGTTGAAGCGTTTAGCGTTAAGCGTATGGCGTATAGTGAAAAATCTAAAACCCTAAACGCTAAACCCTATACCCTTATAACAACTTCGCGGTTAGTTCATAAAAATGGCATTGATACGTTAATTCGAACTGTAGCAGAATTAAAGAAGTATCAGGTGTCAAGTATCAGGTGTCAGGTTTTAGGTTCTGGACCAGATGAAGAAAAGTTAAAAAAGCTAGCCTCGGATTTAGGAGTAGCCGACAAAATTGAGTTTCTGGGCCACGTTGATCCGGACAAGATACCGAATTATTTGGCTGGGGCAGATATTTTTGTAAGACCATCTCGTTCCGAAGGATTAGGCAATTCTTTTTTGGAAGCCATGGCGGCCGGCTTGCCAATTATCGGAACTCCAGTTGGGGGAATTTCTGATTTCTTAAAGGATGGCGAGACGGGCCTTTTTTGTCAAGTTGATGACTTTAAGGATGTGGCTGGAAAGATAAAAGGTTTGATGGAAAATGATATTCTAAGAAACAAAATAGCTGAAAATGGAAGAAAGCTAGTTTTAGAAAATTATTCCTGGGACAAAATTGCATCAAAAATTAAAAATATTTTCCAAGCTCTAATTACCAATTACAAATTACCAATTACACGACTTTTAGTAGCTACCGGAATTTATCCTCCGGAGATCGGCGGTCCGGCAACTTACACCGCTCTTTTGGAAAAAGAATTGCCGAAGCACGGAATGAGCATCGCGGTTCTGCCCTTTCGGGTTGTCAGGCGCTGGCCGATTGGCATTCGCCATTTGATTTATTTTTTCAAATGTCTGTTAAGGGCGCGGAGGAATGACATTGTTTATTCGCAGGATCCAGTCAGCGTAGGATTGCCGGCAATGCTGGCAGCCAAGGTTTTGAGAAAGCCCTTTATTATGAGAGTTGCCGGCGATTATGCTTGGGAGCAGGCGGCCCAGCGTTTTGGGGTTAAAGATTCTATTGATGAGTTTCAGCAAAAAAGATATGGATTGCGAACAGAATTATTGCGCAGCGTGCAAAAGTTTGTTGCCAATCAGGCCAAGATAATTATCACTCCCAGCCAGTACTTCCAAAAACTAGTCGGCGGCTGGATAAAAAATCCGGAAAAAGTGAAAGTCATCTACAACGGCATACAGCTAGATAATCCGCCATCCAAAAAACTCATCAACTCATCAACTCATCAACTCAAAACCATTCTATCGGCTGGCCGTCTGGTGCCGTGGAAGGGGTTCGATGTTTTGATTGACTTAATGCGGGATTTGCCGGACTGGAAATTGGTGATTGTGGGAGACGGGCCAGAGCGTGAAGCGCTCGGTGTCAAGTGTCAGGTGTCAGGTGTCAAAAATAAAGTTGATTTCTTGGATGCCGTTCCACGAGAAAAATTATTGGAATTATTGCATAGCGTGACGGTTTTTGTCTTAAATACTTCTTTTGAGAGTTTTTCATTTCAGGTGGTGGAAGCAATGAATGCCGGCCTGCCGGTTATAACTACCAAGATCGGCAATTTAGCCGAAATCATTGATGACGGCAAAGAAGGGATTTTGGTTGAGCCCAACCGCAAAGAACAAATTCTGGCCGCTATTAGAAAAATTGGCAGTGATAAGAATTTTAGAGAAAAGATAGTAAGAAATGCCAAAGAAAAGGCCAAACAATTTTCAATAGGAAATTGTATGACAAAGCTAGTAGAAATTTTAAACACACTCAATTATTGAAAGGCAACAACAAGTTGAGAAAAAAACCTTAAACTGTATAATAAAAAGTCTATGATCAAAAAATTATTAAAAAGCAATGCTTTGACTCAATGGCTGTATCTGAAGATAAAAGCCACAAGAAAATTTTTTGCTGGAATTAAGCCCAGTGACTTATTCCAGCTCAAAAAAATAATACTTATTTTAAAAGTTAAACCGTATACATTGCTCTCTTATCGAAGACTTTCTAATCTCTACGAGCAAGCTCTTAATCTAGAAAAGAATGGTATTGAGGGCAGTTTTGTGGAGTGTGGTGTTTGGAATGGAGGAAGCGCTGGGATTATAGCAAGGGTCGCCAGAAATAGAGATATTTGGCTTTTTGATTCTTGGGAAGGGATGCCCGAACCAAAAGATGTTGATGTTAAATTTAAAGGCGTTAAGGGTAAAAAAGGAGGCCGGGTGTCGAAGATTCAAATGCCCGTTTGCGGTTCTTTATTCAACATCCATTTTTATCAGATTGACACCATCAGCACTTTCCCAGATTTTCCTTTCGGCGCTTCGCTGGCTTCATATACAATTTCTGGCGTCCCGTGCGATCTTACTTCATTTGTTACAGTACTAGATATTACCACAGCCCCCCTTGTTCTGGCGGCAAATGTTCCCTACGCCATGGTGATTGAGAGTGACAACACTTTGATTCGTGCCTGGGACCCCCCGGATTTCATAGACATTTATCCAAACGGCCATTTAATGTATTTTAAACAAGGGCAATGGCAGTTTATTGGAGCTCTTAACGACTTAGCTTTTAGATTTTTAGGTGATCCGCTTATAAAGCAAATTAATATAGACATCAAACCCGGTAGCGATCCTAATGCAATTAATAGTAAAAGCCATGGTATGATTCCCATAGCTCTATTATCGGATGGTAATTTTGATGCACCTCGTGTTGTGGATACAATTTCCTTAACGTTTGGTAAAACAGGTGAAGAAAAAAGCTTGGTGTTTTGTAATAAAAATGGAGAGGATATAAATAATGATGGCTTTTTGGATTTGATTTGCCACTTTGATACACGGAGAACTAATTTGCGGCCCGGAGATACAGAAGGTATTGTTAAGGGAAAAACGTTGAATAATCTTTCTTTCGAAGGTAAAGATTCTGTTAAGATTGTGAAATAGTCTTAAAATAGGCTAGAATCAATTAAGCCTAGCAATTGCTAGGCTTTTAAATATGCGGCTTTTAATGTTATCAGCAGATTCAAATATTTTTAAAGAAAACTCGGCTGTTCGGCAGAGGATGATTGAGTACGCTCAACTTGTCGAGGAGCTGCACATCATAGTTTACACAAAAGATAATCCGAATAATACGAACCGCTATCCGAATGCCCCGAACAAAAAAGCAATAACTGCGAACGCTTGGATTTATTCCACCAATACGCGCCTCAAGCCTTTTTATTTTTGGGATGCCTACAAAATCGCCAAATATATTTTGAGTTCGGATAATTCGGATAAAAGCTTGAAGCATTCGGATTATCTAGTAACGGCGCAGGATCCTTTTGAGACCGGCTTAGTGGGCTATCCTCTGAAAAAGAAATTCAAAATTCCGTTAGAGCTTCAAGCGCATACGGATTTTTTAAGCCCGTATTTCGCGAAGGAGTCATTAAAGAATAAAATCCGGGTTTTGCTGGCGAAGTTTTTAATTAAAAAGGCCGACCGCCTGCGGGTAGTTAGTGATCGGATTAAAAAATCCGTTATTTCGCAAATTGATTATCCCGAGTCCAAAATTGAAGTGCGGCCAATTTTTGTTGACGTTAAAAAAATAAAAAAATCTCCAATCAAGATCGATCTTCACAGAAAATATCCGAGCCACAATTTTATTATTCTCGTGGCCTCTCGATTGTCGCGAGAGAAAAATATCGGATTAGCAATCGAGGCGTTTAATCGCGTCAAGCGTCAGGCATCAAGCGTCGGAAATCCTTTGTTATTGATCGTTGGCGATGGTCCGGAACGCCAAAATTTAAAATTTAAAATTGAAAATTTAAAATTGCAAAATAACGCAATTATTGAGCCCTGGACGGATGATCTGATTTCTTATTACAAGACCGCGGATTTATTTTTATTGACCTCCAACTACGAAGGTTACGGTCTGGCGGCGGTTGAGGCGGCGGCGGCCGGTCTGCCGGTGGTTATGACCGATGTCGGTGCGGCTATTGGCCGAGTGGTGCCGGTAGGCGACAAAAAGCGGCTCATCGAGGTTTTAGAAGAGTTAATAGCCAATCCCGCGGAACGAAGGAGAGTTATTGATGGGCAGAATAACCTTTTAAAAAATTGGCCAACTAAGCAGCAGTATTTAGATGCAATTAAAAAATCATGGCAAGATTGTTATTCATCACCCAAAAAGTAGACAAAGATGATGATGTTTTAGGCATCTATCACCGTTGGATTGAGGAATTGGCACAGCGAGTTAAACAAATCTCGGTGATTTGTCTTTATCGTGGCCGAGCGGAATTACCGGAGAGTGTAAAGGTGTATTCGTTGGGTAAAGAAGGAATTAGGAATTGGATGCGACGGTTAATTTATATTTTGAGATTTTATAAATATATTTGGCGATTGAGGAATGATTACGACGCTGTTTTTGTGCATATGAATCCAGAATATATTATTTTAGGCGGAGTTTTCTGGAAGTTGTGGGGTAAAAAAATAATTCTGTGGTATGCGCATTATCTTGCTAATTTAAAACTACGGCTTGCCGCTTGGCTCGCAGATCAAATCGTTACCTCAACTCGGCTGGCTTATCCGCTGAGAAGTAAAAAATTAACGATTTTGCAGCAGGGAATAGACACAGAGCGGTTTGAGCCGCTCAAGTTCAAAGTTCAAAGTTCAAAGTTCAAAGTTCTTTTTTTAGGGAGGATTGCGCCGGTAAAGGATTTAGAGACTTTATTGCGCGCTCTGGCAATAATTCAACAGTCAAAGTCAGATGTTAGTTTGACGATCGTTGGCGAGCCGACGCCGGGCAAACCGGATGAAAAAGAATATTATGAAAAAATTAAAAATTTAATACAAGAATTGAATCTCCCGGCATTAGTGGAATTTCGTCCGAAGGTCCCCAATTATCAGACTGTTATTATCTACAATGAACACGACCTTTTTGTAAACCTGACGCGCACTGGCAGTTTTGATAAGACTACTTTAGAGGCGATGGCTTGCGAATTGCCGGTATTAGTAACTAATGAGACGTTTAAAGAAATTTTCCCGCACGATCTTGATCGTTTATTAATGTTTAAGTCGCAGGACCCGATTGATTTAGCGCATAAAATTTTAAATTTAATAATATTGAACGAAGAAGAGCGTAAACAAATAGGTAAACGCCTGAGGACCTTAATCATTGAGAGGCATAATTTACCCACCCTCATAGAAAAACTAATAAAAGTTTTCGTATAAATGATTATTAATCCCAAAGATCAAAAAAAGCCGCTTTCGCATTATTTTCTTAAAGGTGAAACACTGAAACGGTTTTATGGTACTGCCGCGACAGCAGCCGGATTATTAAATTCATTTTTTATCATTAAGTCCTTAAGTATTTTCCAATTTGGCCTTTATCAGCTGTTGCTTTCGTTCGTTGCTATTCTTCAGAGCGTGAATATTTTTCAGTTTATTGATTCGGTGGTGGGGGTGGACATTCGGCGTTATTTCAACACGGAGCAGCCGGATCGGGCAAAGCGTCTTTTTGGGGAATTGGTAATTTTTAAGGTTGGTTTTGCGGCCTTGATGACCGTTGCGGTATTTTTCGGCTCGGAAATAATTGCGCATTGGTACGATCAAGATATTGCCCTTTTTGTAAAGATTGTGAGCGCCCTAATTCTTATCAGGGCGCTGGAAGGCGTCACCGCTACTTTTTTAAAATCAGTAATTTCTTTCTCGTATCAGAGCGTGCCGGCTGTTCGCGAAGCGGCCAAACTAATTTTAATTATCGCCGCCATTTTCTGGTATCAGTTTACCATTGTGGAAGTAATTGCGATCCATGTAATCGGAGAAGCGGCGGCGTTTACGGTGCTTTTCTTTTCGGCATTTATAAAGAGATATCGCGCCGCTTTCAGTTCGGTGAAAATTTATTCTCAGGGCATTATAGGCCCCCTGATGAAGACTTACGGCAAATGGGCGATGCTCCGCTACGCGTTTTCCCGAGTAACAAAAAATACCATGCCTTGGTTCGTAAAAGTCTTTATTAACACCGAGGCGGTCGCTTTTTACTCGCTGGCCGTAAATCTAGTAGCCTTTATGGAGGGTTTGATGCCTTTGGATGGGCTTGCGCCTATCGTGGCGCTTAAAGCCGATCGTCGCGATGAGTTAAGCTACATTTTTAAACAGTCAGCCAAGTACGCTGTTTGGCTCGGTATTAGTTTTTTGATCATCGGCGTAGTAGCCGTTCCTCCTTTAGTGGTATGGGTTTTTCCACAATACGCGCCCGCGATTCCAATTTTCCGCGTTATGCTTTTTGCTTTGCCTTTGTTTGGCGTATATAAAATTCTAAAAATGTTGCTTAGCGTCCTTCGTGAACACCGGGTGCTGGCGATGCGGTTTATCAACGAGGTGCTGGTTATTCCCGTCGGGTCTGTTATTTTCTTGCCTATTTTTGGGGTTGTGGGATCCGGCTTAGTTTATGCCGCAACTTATTTGGAGCGCACTGTCTTTTTTTATTCGGAATTGATTAAAAAATACCCGGAGTTCCGTTTTAAAGCTAAAAATCTGTTTGTTTTTGGGCATAAAGATAAGGAGTTTTTATTAAATTTTTGGCGCATCGGTAAGAAGTTATTTATAGGCAAATGAATCCTCCCAAAACAATTTTCTTTACCGGTTTTTTCAATCTGGTTGTCCGTAATATACTGGAGACCGACGCCTTTGCTTTGTTAAAAAGTCAGCCAAATCTTAGAATTGTACTTTTAGTACCAGAGAAAAAGGGAGAATTTTTTCAAAAAGAGTTTGGGGGAGGCAATATAATTGTGGAGGAAGTGCCGTTTCGTCCTCTCTCTAAAATCAATCTCTTATTTCACGTTTTATCGTGGAATTTACTGCATAATCGCAGCAAAAAAATTCATAAGCTGGTGCAGTTAGGGAAAGATCGCAATTATTTGCGCTATTGGTTCACTTCTTTTCTGAGCTGGTTGGGCAGTTTTGGATTAGTCAGAAAATTTTTTCGCTGGCTTGATTATTGGTTAGTACCGGCTGGCGGCTATGACGCCCTGTTTGCCAAATACCAGCCGCAGTTAGTTTTTGCTACTGACATTCAGGATTTGCGAGTTCAGGAGTACAGTGACACTTATTTAGTCAGAGAATCTAGAAGAAAAGGTATTAAAAGCATTGCGATGAGTCGTTCTTGGGACGCCATGACAACTAAGGGATTGCTGCGTACCTTACCAGATATCTTAGCGGTGCAGAATAATCAGATTAAAGATTGGGCTGTTAAATATCACAGTGTGCCTGCTGATGTGACAGCAGTGGTGGGGTATCCTCACTACGATCATTACATTTTAGGAAAACGAACGCCTCGCAAAGAATTTTTTGAAAAACTGAAATTAGATCCGAATCGGAAATTGATTTTTGTGACTCCGCCGAGTGATATTTGGACCGGCGACACTTCTTTTAATAAATATTTATTGAAGATTTTAGCCGGCGTTGGAGAACAGGTAGTGGTGCGCTTTCCGATTTTTGGAGGAGCGGAAATAAGCGATTTTACTCCGCCGCCGTATATGGTTTTTGACATTCCTAAAAGCGCGGCCCGATTGGAAGAATCCTTACTACGCCGCGGCGATGATGAACATCTGGCCGATCTGATCTACCATAGCGATGTGGCAGTCACAAGCCCCTCAAGCATTGTTTTGGACGCCGCGATTTTCAATAAACCCATCGTGCTAATTGGCCTTGACGGAGAAAAACCAAAGCCCTTTTGGGACAGTTTAAGACGGTATTATGAATATGAACATCAGCAAGCAGTTATTAATCAGGGCTCGCTTAAAATTGCCCGCAGTCCGCAGGAATTAGTTGAGTTGGCAAGATATTATTTAGCCAATCCTTCTATTGGCAGAGAAGGAAATAGTGCAATTGCTAAAAATGCCTGTGTATGGTTGGATGGCAAATCAGGAGAACGCTTGGCCAATCTTATATTGCATCCCATACATAACTAAGACTATTTTAAAAATTAGATATATTATGGTGAAAAAAGTTAAAAAGTTAAAATAGGATTGCAGCGTTGCTGCAGTCTTAGTTATGTGCGGGATGAAATACCTTGATCCAGATGAAATAAAAAATAGACAAAATGAGCTATTGCATCTGCAGCAGCGTTCCAGTTGGGATATTCGCAGCGGCAAGATTTTAGGTTTAGCGGAAAAATATTTGCCCGATCGTTCGCGGCCGATTTTAGACTGCGGATCAGCCGATGGCTCCCTGCTTTCGCAGTTTTCGGAAGCCGGTTATCAGAATTTGACTGGCGCGGACATTGATGATTATCGTTCTGAGCCGGCCAAGAAATTCGAATTTTCTAAAGCTGATTTATGCTTGGATAAATTGCCGTGGCCGGATAGTCATTTTGACGGAGTAATAGCTTCCCAACTGGTTGAGCACCTAGAGAATCCTTATTTTTTCGGACGGGAAGTGTTTCGGGTTTTAAAATCGGGCGGGATATTTATTATTTCCACTCCAAACCCATTTCATATTTTGAATCGGCTGCTCTTTTTCTGGCGCGGCGATATTTATCATTTTTTGGAAGGCGATAATCACATTACATTTTTTACCCGCGCAATTTTTAAAAAGACTTTTTTGAAGTATTTTGATTTAGTGACAACCGAATATTCAAAATCAGAATTTAAATTTTTATTTTTGAATAAACTGCTTAAAAAAATCCTTCCGGCAAATCAATGGTTTGGCCGCTATATTTATTATGTGTTAAGAAAGAAGTAATTTAGAATCTATGCAGTACCTATCTCCTGAAGAACTTAAAAAGCATCATGAAACAGTTAAAGAACGGCTAAGTAAATTTACCGGGCCGACCATTCGCCGCGGCAGGGGCTTAGAGGTTTTTCAAAAATATGTCGGCCCTCTCTATGGAGCCGCGGTTTTGGATTGCGGCGCGGCGAGCGGCGGATTCATCTCGGCTGTTCATGGAGCTGGTTACCGAAATATTTATGGCGTGGATATCGGTAATTATCTCAATCCGGAAAGAGTTAGTTTTTTAAAAGAATTTAAAACTGCTGATTTAAGCTTTCAATCTATTCCTTGGCCGGATAAATTTTTTGATGTGGTTACTGGCTGGTGTTTGATCCCGCATTTGGAAAATCCTCATAATTTTATCCGCGAAGCGCGGCGGGTTCTCAAGCCCGGCGGTTTGCTGATAATGTCCTCTATCAATGTGGCTTCTCCCGTAAATCGCCAATATTTTTTACAGCATGGCGAGTTTCCCGCTTATCATGAACGTAATAATCATATTACGATTTTAACCCCGGCAATTTTTAAAAAGACAGTTCTTAAATATTTTCAATTAGTGGACAGAGAGTATTTTATCACTCCACGGATTTTTGACGGGCTTAGAGGACGATTGCGGAAATTGGTTTACCGATTGGTCTCTTTCAGCAGACCATTGAGGAATTATTTAGAAAACCGCTGGGGGGCAAAGATTATTTATATTTTACAACGATGATCCCGTTAGAGACAATAATGTTTTATTATGTTTATGTTTTACAAAGCAAAAAGAATAGACAATGGTATACAGGATATACGGCAGATTTACGGAAGCGTTTTAAATAACGCAACAGTGATTTACATGGCTTCACTAAAAATCGTGGACCTTGGGAATTAATATATTTTGAAGCATGCGAAAATGAACAAGACGCAAAGTCGAGGGAACTATATTTAAAATCAGGCATGGGAAAGCGATATATCAAAAATCGATTAAAACGCTCCCTGTCTCTAACGGGATGAAAATTTGTTATCTTAATCATGATTTAAGCGATAAAACTGGCGCCGGGCGGTTTTATCATTCGCTAATCAGCGCTCTTGAAAAGATTGTTCCAGATTTTCAATATGAAGTTTTAACTCATGATAGCGGTTTGCCGAAAAAATGTTGGCAATTACCTTTTTTCTATTTCTGTATTCGTCGAGCCTTTAAATATTGCGATATTATTCATGCCTTGGATGGCTGGCCATATGGCGTGATTGCGGCCATAGTATCTTTAGGATCAAGAAAAAAACTAATTATAACCGGCATTGGCACCGGGGCGGTTAAGCCGTTTTACAGCTGGTGGAGACGGCCGATTATGAAATGGGCGTATAAAAGAGCGTTTAGGGTAATAGCGGTTAGTAATAATACCAAAAGAGAAATCCAGAAATTTTTGCCGGATTTGGAAATCTCTGTTATTAATCACGGCGTTGATTTTACAAAATTCGAATCAATATCAGGGACTTCCGATGTCCAAACCATTGACGTCAATATTGGGACATCGGAAGTCCAGAAATTGAAACCTTATATATTAAGCGTTGGAACATTAAAGCAACGAAAAGGATACGAATATTCAATCGCGGCATTCGCGGAAGTAGCCAAGAAGTTTCCAGGTTTGAAATACGTGATTGTCGGGAAAGGGCCGGAGTACGAAGCGCTTCAGCGGCAAGTATCAAGTATCAAGTATCAAGATCGGGTTGTTTTTTTAGAAAATTTATCGGAGGAAGAATTGATATCGGTTTATAAAAACGCCGAGCTTTTTATATTAATGCCGCAGGATGTTAACAAAGACATTGAAGGTTTTGGACTGGTTTTCTTGGAGGCGGCGGCCGCCGGATTGCCGGTGATTACTACTAAAGAAACTAGCGCGGAAGACGCGGTTAGGGACGGGAAGAACGGCATTTTGGTAAGTCCGCAGAACCCAAAGAGCGCTTCAGCCGCTATGGAGAAAATATTATCTAATCCCGATTTGAGGTTTGATATGTCGAAAAATTCGATTTCTTTTGCGCGTTCAATGAGTTGGGGGAAAACTGCCCAGCTATACAACGTTATTTACAATAAAATGCTATCATTAAATTCATGACCAAAAACTCCTTTTTATTAGCTCTCGCTGTCGTAGTTTTGATTGTGGCGGCGTTTATTTATTTTCCTTCACGCAACGATGAGACACAGTTGGTCGAGGCCCAGGGGCCCCCTGCTGGCGCTCCGGCTCAAGGTGGTCCAGCGGGATGGACAGATAGCGGAACGGTTGTGAGGTTAACCACCCAAACCGATCAAGTTGGCATAGGAACGAATGCCCCGGTAGAAAAAGTGGACATAGCTGGCAATCTTTCCGTTCTCGGTGATATAAAATTATCCGGCTTAATAGATGGATTGGATTTGAGCGCCAAAGCTTTTGGTTGGGATACCGCCTTTAATGAAAGAAGGCAGTGGGATGGTGATTCTGCTAATTTGGATGCGGTGGCGGGACGGCTATCTTTAGGACTGGGAATATTATCAACTCTTAATGCGGTCAATGGGGGAACCGGAGGAACAATCGGTGATAACACAATTACCAATGATGATCTTTTAGTCGGGCCTTTTACTAAAATAACCAAAGTCGGTACTTTAAATGACGTTATTCTCAAAGATACCGACGGCTCTAATTGTCATAAAGTAACGGTAAATTCTGCTGGCATCCTTAATACTATATCTGTGGATTGCGGTACCGGAGAACCGCCATTACCACCGCCGCCAACCCCATTAGTGTCCGATGATTTTGATATTTATGATATTGGACCGCTTAATGGAAATAATAGTGGCGCGGGGTGGACTAATGCGTGGAGTTCAAACGCATACAATGTTCAAAACAGTGTTGTTTTTGAGGGCCTAAAAGCCGTTGAGAACCAAGGTATCACCGCAACCGCTGATAGAAGATTTACCCCAATTACGGGAAAGGGAATTTTAAGCGTTAGAATGAGACGCACTACTAGTAGCAGCGGAAAATTTGTGGCTATTTTAAGGGAAAATGGTATTGCTAAGGCTTCAGTGCATATGAGGCCAGCCGGCGAAGTTGGGAGTGGTGGCGGCACTTTGGCCGGTCAATATTTTCCTAATACCTGGCATACTCTATTTATATCTTTTGATTTAGTAACCGATAAATATCGGGTAAGGATTGATAATGGTCCTTTTACGCCGGAAGAGAGTTTCCAAAATAATGGTACAGCAGATAAGTTTGATGAATTGAGGATGGAATTTGATCCTGCTGCGGGGACTGCTTATTTTGATGATGTAGCCATTTTTCCTAATTAGTTCTGCCCTGGCTTTCTAGCTATAACGAGTAGTTCTTCGGGAAAAAGACTAACAATAAAATTTATTACCAAGCCAATTGGTTTGATTTTGGCAATAAGTGAAATCATTCGAGATAGTGGATCCAAATAAACTGTTCCTTTACCTATATTGGCAATGTCGCGAAACTTGGTCTGTCGCTTGATGATTTGTTTTTTAAATCCACCATTATTCAGCGCTTCCTCCATTGAGCTGCGATTAAAGTAAACAAGATGTTCTTTGGGTTTTATCTGGTATTTTTTGGCCAGTAGGGTATCAATATCCGGCGTTACGATCGCGAGGTAGCCACCGGGTTTTAAGATGGCACGTGCCAATCTAAGGAGTTCCAGCGGTTCAAAGACATGTTCAATAATATCGCCCATATGGACTGCGTCAAAACCCGAAGGGAATTGTTTTTGGAGTTCCTTAAGGCATTGATCATTAAAAAAGCCTTGCAGCATTTCCAGTCCTTTAGAGCGCGCGATAGCCACGGCTTTAGGATTTGGTTCAATGCCGATTCCATGCCAGCCGCGTTTTTTAGCAACATCCAAAAAGGTGCCGACACTTGCGCCAATATCTAAAATCGTTCCAGGAGCGATGTATTGTTCCAGCCGAGATAATGTACGTTGGAAATTTTTCTTATCAACCGTAGCGGTGGTCGAATAGTACGCTGACGGTGAAGTTGTATCATTTAAATATTGCAAGGCAGGATTGGTATCGTATAGTTGTTGTGGTATAAAGACAAATTTACACTTCAAGCAGCGCATTAAAGTCACCCCATTTCTTTTAATATAACTTTGATTGATTGTTCCGGAACAAATAGCGCAGTTCATGTTTTTTTACGGCGATAAATTTCTACCAGACTATTTTTATATACCAGCTCGAAACGTTTTTTCAACTCCGTCGTTAATTTTGCTCCTAGTTCTTGTTCCCAGGGGCCGTAATAAATATACTTTACATCTTTTAATACCGATTCAGGATTAACTCTCATAGCTTCGTATCTGCCCCGCAGTTTTTTAATATAGGCACTATCAATATCTTTAGGATTATTGATATAGGCATTGACGTCACCAGTCCGGAAAAAGTGCGCATAGAGGTGCCACGTAGGTTTGCGAACGTTGTCTTCACTATTAGGCGTACAAGCCGGATGGCAAGGCGGGATGTAAGTTTTTAAAAGCACCTGTTCCAAGGTTTCAGGCGATACACCAAAAATTTTGTTCATTTCAAGAAAATGATTCTCGAGTTCTTGAGTAGATTGTAATGAGAGAACGGCATGGGGCAGGGTTGGCCGCGCGTCAGTGTAAGCGGTGAGATAAAGCGAAGTCATGAAAGAATTTGTAGCGACTCTCGGTTCGCGGATTGTTTGTCCGTTCAGCCATTGCCAGGAGGCCAAAAGTTCATTTGGCAGAGTTTGGCCGGTTAAGATTCGTTGTTCGGGTTGACGGACAATTTGCACGGCGTTCACAATCTTTTTAAGAGCGACCCCCGAGGTTGCTAATATCAACACCCCGATAATAATTGGTTTTAAACGAGGCCAACGTAATTCTGCCCGCCGCGAAAGCGTATAAATAAGATGGATGATGATGATGAATAAAATAGGGCTGACTGTTCTGCGCCAATTATTGGGTGTTGGTGAAAATCCAATTATGATTTGTACGTTCCAAATTGTGACCATGGCAACTAAAAATATCCAAAAAAGCACGGCGATATTTTTATGCCCTTTCCTGAAGTATACAAAGTAGATTGCTATTGCCAGTATTGCGTAACTAATATAAGTCCACCCCATCGTTGCCAAGGCGAGAGAGCGTCCTGAGGCAATACCAAATCTTAACGCCAAATCATACGCTCCGGGGGTATTTTTGAAAGAAAAATAATTTACAAAGTAAGGGATAGAAATTATTGCCAGAATGCCGAGGAGAATAGCCAATGAACGAATTAGGGTTTTATTCCGACGTTCAAAAATGATGGCATACAGAGTAATTAATCCGATCACGATGCACCAATAAACCCAGTAGTGGAAATAAGAATAAAAAAGCAGGCCGGCCGGAATGGCGGCCAGAATAGCGGTTTTGTAGGAAGGTTTTTTCCAAAAAGCTATTAGTCCGATGATGGCCGCGAGGTATAACGGAAAAACCAGCAGAGGGTAGTCCAATCTGGCAAAATAAAGTTTTTCTATTTGAGTTTGGACCAACGGTATAAATTGTTTGACGAAATAGCCAAAAAATTCCCGGAGAGACTCGTGGAAGCCGTCATTGTTCGTGTCTGTGAAAATTTGACCGAAGCTAAGCTCCATGGAAATTTAAAACACGCAACGCCATTGGCGTAAGTACTGTAATGTAGGCAAAAGCGATTGCCCAGAGCGGAGATTGAAACAGTTGTTTGCCGAGAATATACAGAAGCAGGAAGATGATTGGCGTGAAGATGAACTGAGCGGTAAGGTAGGCGATGACTATATTGCCTTTCCAAAGATAGATGAGCCCGGCCAAAATTAAAGAGGGAAGCGGATTCTGAACAGTTGGTTTTTTCCCATTGTAGTAGAGGTCACTGGGCGGGAAGTGGCCGTCATAGATTTCCCGAGCGCGGGATAAATAGAAGAGCTCATCGCGATAGACATCAAAATTCAGAGCGAAAACCTGGCCGGATTTTTCCAGATGAGCTTTAACAAAAAGCGGGGGCAGGATATAAAGAAAGCCGACTAAAAGAGCGGAGAATGCCAAAAACAACTTTAGTTTCATGTTCTTAATTTACCATAATTTTTAGAAAACTCCATTGATTTTACGAATAAAATTCATTAGAATATGAAGGTAACCTTTATGCAAGTGGAACAATTAAAAGAATATAGCGCCGAGGCGCTTCGCGATGTAAACATTTTAATAGGTCAGCTAGGGTTGACCGCTGTGCCTCCTAAGCCGCTTAGTGAAACCGATTTTATAAAGTTGTTGAATCAAGACAGCGGCCGCCTTCTAGTTGTTAAAAATGGGCCCCAAATTGTTGGTATGGGATTTCTTTATTTTACACAATTGCCGACTGGTTTAATCGCCGAGCTGGAGGATTTAGTAGCGGATCGCGATTATCGTTTGACTGGTATCGGGCCGGCTATTTTGAAAACCGCTATTGAAACGGCGGAAAAATTCGGGGCTAAGCATATCAGTTTGCGGACCAATCCGAAGCGGGTTGAGGCGAATAAGATGTATCAAGCAATGGGGTTTTCCAGAGCGGAGACGAATTTTTATAGGATCAATTTGCCAAGGAAATAGTTTTTCTATACGATAAAGTGAGCATCCTTTGAATACGAGGTGTTGATGAACAGGATTTATATAATGGGCGCCGGAGCAGTCGGAGCTTATTTCGGTGCCTTATTAGTTCGGGCAGGATACGATGTAACTTTTATTACCCGCGGACAGAATTTGGTTCATTTCCGCAGGCATGGGATTCGGGTACGCAGCCGTACTGGCAATTTTGACATTAGTCCGGCAAATTTCCGAGACACCCTTGATGGATTGCCAGAAGCCGACCTTATTTTATTTACAGTTAAGTCCCATGACACCGATGAAGCCGCGCAGGCGATTAAGTCAGTGGTTGGGAAGGATACATTGGTTCTGACGATTCAAAATGGCATTGACAATCCAGAGAGAATTGGAGCAGTGATTGGCCAGGAAAAGGTTTTGCCCGGCTTTACTTTAGTAGGCGTTTCCGTTAACCATCCTGAAGGAACAGTTGACCATGGCAGTAAAGGGGAAATTTATTTTAGCGAATGGAATGGCGAAGTTTCAAGACGCGTCTCAGCCATTAATGACACATTTAGAAAAGCCAATATACCAGTATTTAATCCGCCGGATATCCGAAGAGCGATGTGGAGAAAATTTTTATGGAATTGTACCATCAATATTCCAACGGCAGTTTGCAACCTTCCCTTTAATCGTTTTCATGAATGTTCCGAGTCAGCGGTAATGCTGGATAAGCTGATGGCGGAGGTAGTGGCGGTTGGCCGAGCCGAAGGAGTGGTTTTAACACCGGATGACGTAAATTATGTTTTAGATTCAGGGAAGTCGTTTAATGAATATGTCAGCTCTACCCAAAGAGATGTACGATTGCGGAAACGAAAATTAGAGTACGAAAGCTTTGTGGGAAAAGTCGTCCAATTGGCAAGAAAGCATGGCCTTAGTGTGCCCGTGAACGAAACCCTCTATTCCTTAATGAAGGCGCTTCACTATGACATCATTAAGTATTCGTATGAGCCTACTCAAGAGTAGGCTTTTTTGTTGCGTAAATACAAAAAAATCGTTACAATATGCACATATGCAAAAGATGGATCTAGCTCCTAATTTTAAGGATTACGAAGCGGAATATAAACGATTTTCTTGGCAGGATTGGCACCAAGAATTTTCTTGGCACGCCAACGGCAAAGTAAATTACGCTTACGAAATTACGAATGTTCAGGCAGTTAAAGGAAACGGCGATCGGCCGGCGATTATTTCCCAGCGCGCTGATGGAGTCGCCCAGCAGATTACTTTTCAGGAACTGGCAGAGAAAACCGATCGGCTGGCGTCCTTTTTTTACCAAAACGGTTTGCGGCCCGGTGATCGTTTTGCTTTGTACGCGCCGCGTTCCATAGAATACGTGGCGGTATTGCATGCCACTATTAAGTGCGGCGCGATCGCGGTGCCGCTTTTTGAGGCTTTTGGCGCCGACGCTATTGAGGATCGGTTAGGAGACTGTTCAGCCACTTGGATTTATACTACTGAAAAACTTCGGCCTAATGTTCCCTTGAATAAGCTGCCGGCATTGAAAAATATTTTAACGCCAGAAAAAATTTCGGAAGCCGTAAAAACGTCAATCGACCCAAGAGCATTGTACTTTGGCGATCTGGAAACACCGTTTATTATTCATTACACTTCTGGCTCTACGGCCAAGCCAAAGGGTGTCTTGCTGGTTAATCGCGCCATGATTGGCCATCTGGTCACTGCTAAATATGTATTGGACCTTCATGCGGAAGATCGGTATTGGAATACCGGAGATCCTGGGTGGGTAACGGGGATGGTCTACAATTTTTTTGCCCCGCTTCTTTGCGGGGTGGCGGCGCATATTTATGAAGGCCAATTTCAGTCGTTGGCTTGGGCGGAGTTCATGGAAAAAATGAGGATCAGCGTTTGGTACAGCACGCCGACCGCCTTTCGTCTGCTCCGTTACTACAACACACCGATAAATAAAGAAAACCATCCGGCGTTGCGTCATATTGTGAGCGCTGGCGAGCCACTGAACCCGAGCTTAATTGACTGGACGATGGATAGTTTAGGAATATCAATACATGATTCTTGGTATATGACGGAGAATGGCCACCAGCTTATTAATAACTATCGTTGTTTGCCTATTAAGAAAGGATCAATGGGAAAACCAATTCCGGGTATCGTGGCTGCGATTATTGATCATCAAGGCAAAGAGCTGCCGCCCGGTGAGGTTGGTCGCTTAGCGGTAAAAATTCCATGGCCAGGGTTGATGAAAACAATTTGGAACAATCCAAAAAAGTTTGATTCCTATTTTGAGGATGGGTGGTATATTTCTGGCGATACGGCCTATAAGGATGGGGAGGGATATATTTGGTTCCAGGGTCGGGAAGACGATATGATTAAGAGTGCCGCTGAACGGATTAGTCCTTTTGAAATTGAAAGCACGTTGGTGGCCCATCCGGCGGTGGCGGAGGCCGGCGTGATCGGAAAGCCCCACGAATTATATGGCAATGTCGTTAAGGCGTTCGTGATGCTCAAGTCTGGTTCGGAAGCCGGTGAGGCGTTGAAGAGTGAGCTGATGCAATTTGTGAAAAAACATTTATCAGTACACGAAGTGCCGCGAGAGATTGAGTTCGTCAGTAAATTACCCAAGACTCGCAGCGGAAAGATTATGCGCCGAGTGCTTCGGGCCCAGGAGACTGGCGCCGATCTGGGCGATCTTTCTACAGCAGATTACGAATCATAAATCTTGAAACAAGATCCCGTTAGAAGCCGCGATCGCTTTATAGACTGCCAAAATCTTATAAAAATGAAAAATTGTTTATATAAAATAATATCCAGCCAATCGCAGATCGCGATCTGCTTCTAACGGGATGCATAAATCTTTAGAAGAAATTTTAGCGGGAGTTTTTGGAGTTAAGCCGGAAAAAATTACGGATCAAACCAGTCCGGATAATTTATCAAGCTGGGATTCGTTTAACGGATTAAAGCTTTGGGAGACGCTGGAAAGGGAATACGGATTGAAGATTGTTATTGAGGAAATGGCGAAGGTGAAAAATGTCGGCGACATTAAAAATTTATTAAAAAAGCATGGCCGTCTTTAAAGCAATTTTTCATTGGTTAGAAAGGCGATTTCCGGGGCTGGAATTTTTACGTTTATCTCCAAAAGAGCGGGATAAGCAGGAAATTTTGCGTAAAATTATGAACTATGTCGCGGAAGCTCGCCTACCCGGAGATTATTTGGAGTTCGGGGTTTTCCGAGGCGGGACTTTTGCCGCGGCTTGCCGGTGGGCGCAGAAAAATAAGCATCTTCAAGAAATGCGGTTTTACGCCTTCGATTCTTTTGAGGGGCTGCCGGATATACGGGGAAAGGATGCGGAATTTACTCAGTTTTCTAAAGGCGAATATTCTGCCTCGCTGGGTCTTTTCAAGAATAACCTTAAAGCGGCAGGAGTTGATTTTAGCAAAGTGGAAATTATTCCCGGCTGGTTTAACGAAACGCTAACCGCGGACACCAGGAAAAAGCTGCCGATGAAATCTGCGGCCGTGATTTGGGTAGATTGCGATTTATATGAGTCAACGGTGCCGGTGCTGGAATTTGTTAAGGATTATATAGTTGCTGGGACGGTTATAGTTTTTGATGATTGGTTTCTTTTCCGGGGCAACCCGAATGCCGGCGAGCAGCTGGCATTTCGAGAGTGGTTGAAGAAATATCCGCAATTCAGCGCGACCGAGTTCCACAAATATTCTTGGCATGGGAATTCATTTATAATCCACAAAGCCAATAGCCACTAGGGTTTAGCCAATAGGTTTCATGAACCCACAAGTTGAAAAAGAACATTATTTTCGGCGTAAGTATGATGACCTCGAGCGGTTTATTTCTTATTATTATCAAGTTAGTCTTGTGCAAGAGATTGCGGAATGCGATTCAAAAAATTCGAATACATTAGAATTATCCAAAAACAAAGATGGTTTAGAATCATTCGAATGGAATTCGGATGTTTTGAATCGCAAATTTAAAATTTTGGAGATTGGGAAGGGCAGCGGGTTTTTCTCGGACTATATGAAAAAGCTGGGCTATAATTTGACGACCTGCGATTTTGATAAGAATTTAAATCCGGATGTGGTGGCAGACATACGCTCATTGCCATTTAAAGAAAGCGGATTTGACGTGGTTACGGCTTTTGAAGTTTTAGAGCATATTCCGTTTGAAGAGGTTTCTAAGGCGCTGGCGGAATTACGGCGCGTGACTAAGCGCTACGCCTTGATTTCTTTGCCTTATAAATCCACTGGTTGGGAATGGGTTTTCAAATTTCCAGGCGTACGCACTATTTTTAGAAAATCCTTTCTGGATTTTTTCCTGCGTATTCCGTTGAAGTTCGGCGGCATCAAGGTTTCTGGTCAGCATTATTGGGAGATTGATTATTGGAACTACCGATTAGGTAAGGTCAGGCGAATTTTAGGTTCGCATTTTCGTATTTTGCGCGAAATAAAACCGGTATTGAATAAGTATCACTATTTTTTTGTGTTGCAAAAATAATCCTTTTTGCCTAAACTGCGATTAGCAGTTTGAGTGTATTTAAAATTGGCGAAAAGAAAGATCTGCGTGTTTTCCGGTAAGCGGGGGGGCTTCGGCGCTTATTTGCCCTTAATGCGGCTTATTGATGACGATTCGGATTTAGAACTGCAGATTCTCTTGGGCGATATGCACGCTTCGGAAGAATTTGGAGCGACTCAAGGAGAGGTTCGAAGCTATTTTCCAAATAGTTTGATTGAGGTAATTTCTATGGGCGCTGGACGGGGAGATTCATCTAGAATCCGAGTTGAGAATATTGGCGAATGTCTTAAGCAGGCTGGCGGCGTTTTAGAAAAACTCCGTCCGGATATTTTGATGGTGCACGGCGATAGGGGAGAGCATTTGGTTATGGCATTGGCGGCGGTTCATTTTAATATCGCTGTTGCGCATACGCAGGGTGGTGAGACCTCCGGCAATATTGATGATATCCAGCGGCACGCAATAACAAAGTTGGCCCACATACATTTTCCGGAGACGGAAAAAGCAGCCCAAAGAATCATAGGTCTTGGAGAAGAACAGTGGAGAATTTATATGGTTGGCTCCCTTTATATAGACCGGATTGTAAAGAAGATGTATACTAATCCGAAATTAGCAAGAGAAAAATACGGTCTTAATGAAAGCGATTATTTCATTGTTATTTTCCATCCCGATACTTACCTCTCTACGGAAGAAAATTATAAAACAGCAAAAAATATTTTTAGCGTTGTCCGGCCCTCTAACGTCAGATCAATTGTGATTTATCCGTGTTCGGATCCCGGTTATGAAGGCATTCGGCAGGCGATTGCGGAAATCCAAAACGATAAACAGTTCTCAGTCTATAAAAATATTGAAAATTTGGATTTTCTTGGATTAATGGCGGATGCTAAAGCCATTATCGGCAATTCCTCTTGTGCCTTTGTGGAAGCGCCTTATTTCCATTTGCCAGCTATTAATATTGGCCAAAGAGAAATGGGACGCGATCGGGAAGAAAATGTTGTTGATGCCGATCTTTCCCCTGAATCAATCAAGGGAGCGTTGGAGTACGCTTTACAAAATCCGCAGTTTAAAAAGAAACTCTCGTGCTGCGGTTACGGGTTTGGCGATGGAAGCGCATCAGAAAAAATAATTAAAGTCTTGAAGAATTTTATAATAGATAAGGACAGGTTTTTTAGGAAGAAATTGATTTCTCAAAACGATGTTAGAATTTAAGCCCTTGCTGGGCATGAATTATGTAAAGAGCGTCAATATTGACGCTCCTTTGTTTTTAAATTAACTTTACGAATAGGTTTTAGTCCTTTAACAAACTTACAAGGAGAGTTGATGGAAGCGCATAAAATTCTCGTTCTCGGCGGCGATGGCTATTTGGGCTGGCCGACGGCAATGCATTTTTCCGCGCTTGGCTACGAAGTAGCAATCATTGATAGCATGGCAAAAAGAGTTTGGGAAGCGGAGTTTGGTTCTATGCCTCTTTGGTCTACACTTCCATTGCAGAAACGGATAAATGTTTGGGAGCAGGTTGCCGGCCGTAAAATTTCATATTTTATTGCCGATATCGCGAAAAATGAAAGACGCTTTTTTGAAATAATGGATGAAGTTCGTCCTCAGACAATCGTGCATTATGCCGAGCAGCCATCCGCGCCTTATTCAATGTTCAGCCGACGCAATGCCGTTTTGACGCAGGAAAACAATATAAGCGGCACCCTGAATGTTCTTTTTGCGATGAAAAAATTTGTTCCGGACGCACATTTAGTGAAGTTGGGGACGATGGGCGAATACGGCACTCCCAATATAGACATTGAAGAAGGTTGGTTAGATGTTAATCATAAAGGACGTAACGACCGCATGCTTTATCCTAAAAGTGCTGGTTCGTTTTATCATTTAAGTAAGGTTCACGACAGCCACAACATTGAATTTACCTGCCGTATTTGGAAGTTGAGAGCTACCGATCTTAATCAGGGTGTGGTTTATGGAATTGAAACCGATTGCACCAAACTTCACCCCGATCTTTTGACGAGTTTTCATTACGACGATGTTTTTGGAACAGTATTAAACAGATTTTGCGTTCAAGCAGTCGTCGGTACACCGCTGACCGTTTACGGTCTAGGCGGCCAGAAGCGGGGTTTTCTGAATATTCGTGATACCTTAAAATGCGTTCAGTTAGCGGTGGAAAATCCGGCTAAAAGAGGCGAGTTTCGGGTGTTTAATCAATTTACGGAAGTTTTTTCCGTCAGTCAGCTGGCAGAAACAGTAAAATCTTCAGCTGCCAAATTGGGAGTGACAGTGGCTGTTAAGAAATTAGAGAATCCCCGAGTAGAAAAAGAGAACCACTATTATAATCCTTCCAACGAAAGTTTGCTGAAACTGGGGTTAAAACCGATATTGCTGTCCGAGGAATTGGTGAATTCCATGCTTTTGAAAATTAAGGAGGCCAAACACCTTATTGATATATCTATTATCCAGCCGAGAGTTACTTGGGACAGGAAAAAATAACAGCCGCGATCAAACCGCGGCTTTTTTTATTGTTTATTCTCCTTCGCCGAAAACCCCGGGCGGCCTACTCCGCCGAGTCTGACTCGGCTACGAAGGCTAGATAAGGCCGTGGAGCTTCATTCAAAGAATATCCCGGGCGTCACGCCCTGCCACGGGCGAGCATTGCCCTGCCAAAGGCGTGGGGCTCCGCCGAGTCAGACTCGGCTCCGCTTACAGCGAGGCCGAGGGTAAGCCCGGGGAGTTTCATTTTCGGAGGTTCATTTTTTTGGAGATTCATTTTTTTCGGATTTTCGGAAATCTTTCCGTTATAACCGCCATGGCGGTTATAACGGAAAGATTTATTAATAGTTTATAGTATAGTTTATAGCATAGTATAGTTTATAGCACAGTTTATAATGTAGTTTATAGCACAGGTTATAGCACAGGTTATAGTTTGGTAGTTATTGAGTGGTTATTAAGTTAATTTAGGAATTATTAATATAGTTATTAATTTTCTCGGGGCTTGCCCCGCACATAACTAGGACTCCGCTTTCTTCAATGCCTGAGACAAAGCTGTGTGGGGTTATTTCCTAGCACTATCCCATGGGATAGTGCTTTGACGCGTCAAAGCGTTTAACGCGTTAAACTGCTATTGCTACGAAGATTTGCTGATAAAAAATTGTGAATGATGGCGTTTTTTTCAGAGAAGCGAGGCTGTTGCAGTCCTAGTTATGTGCGGGTTTACTTGGCTGTTATTTTATGTTATTAATTTTACCATGCAATCGGAAAAATTTGGTTTTTTGGGTTTGGTCCCTGCCAGAGGAGGTTCTAAGGGACTGCCGGGGAAGAACATTAGATTATTGAATGGCCAGCCGCTGATTGCTTATTCAATTAAAGCATTGAAAAAAAGCCGGTTCGTAGACCGAGTAGTGATTACCACTGACGATCAGAAAATCGCCGAGATCGCTAAAAGATACGGCGCTGAAGCGCCTTTTTTGCGGCCGGCGGAATTAGCTGAAGACGGCACGCCGATGCCGCCGGTTATTTTTCACGCCCTTGAGTGGCTGGAAAAAAATGAAAATTATTGTCCGGAATATGTTTTTATGGTCCAGCCTACTTCGCCGTTTGTGCTTACTGAACAGATTGATGCATTATTTAAACTTATCCGTGATAAAAAAGCCGATTCGGGCATTACCATCATTGAAGCGCCGAGACCTTTTCACCCCTACCACGTGCGGCATTTAACAGCCGATGGGTTTTTGGAATTTGATAATCCGGAGCTTCATTATAAACATCCAACCAGACAGTCAGATCCCAAGCGATATGCTTTCGCCAGCGTTTATTGTTTTAGAAGAGACCTTTTTTTAAAAGAAAAAAAGATTGAGGTGGGAAAGCGAGTTGGTTTACCCATTGAATCTTGGACCGCTCACGATATTAATGACGCTTTTGATTGGGAGGTGGCAGAGGTGCTGATAAAAAAATATGGCTCAAAAATCAATTAATATTTTAATTGCGGAAAAAGAATTCAGCGCAAAAGCTAAAAAAATTCTTGCTCGATCCGGCCGGGTGATTAATTTTGGATCGCGGGCGGAGTTTTTTAGAAATTTGTCAAAAGCCGATGTGGTAGTGACCGGTTTGGAGGTTAAGTTTGATAAGCCTATTTTGGATCGGGCGCGCAGATTAAAGCTGATCGGTTCCCGCACCACCCAGTTGAGGTATTTGGATTTGGATGAGTGCAGGCGGCGCGGCATTAAGATAGTTAATATAAAAGCTGATGCTCCCGCTCTTCACAAAACTCCTTCTACCGCTGAGGAAACAATGGCTTTAATTTTGGCGCTGTTGCGAAAAATTCCTTGGGGGTTTGAAGCGATTAAGAAAGGCGAATGGGATCGGGCTAAATACAGCGGCCGGGAACTTTCTGGAAAAACTATCGGTTTGATTGGTTTTGGCCGGCTGGGACGGCTGGTGGCTGGCTACAGCGCGGCCTTTGGAATGAGGGCGTTGGCTTATGATCCTTTTGTCGGCGCCGCCGAGATGAAAAAATACGGAGCTGTTAAGGCGGATCTGCCTAATCTTTTAAAATTATCCGATGTTGTTTCTCTTCACGCTGTTTACAATGATTCTACTTATAAAATGCTTAAACAGGAACATTTTAAACTCATGAAGCCAACCGCCGTTTTTATCAACACCGCCCGCGGGGAAATTACTGATGAGGTCGCATTGCTGGAGGCTTTAAAAAAAGGATGGATTGCCGGAGCGGGAATTGATACGTTGGCAGATGAATCCCCGGACGGCGCCCATTTGATTAATAATCCGTTGGTGGAATACGCCAGGAAAAATCAGAATTTGATCATTTTGCCGCATTTGGGCGGCTCTACCGAGGAAGCCACTGAACGCACTCAAGTTTATATTAGCGAGTTAGTGGTTAAGGCAATTAAGAATTTAGAAAATGAAGCTCCTCGCCTTCATCCCGCGGGCTTATCCAGCCTTCGTAGCCGAGTCAGACTCGGCGGAGTAGGCCGCCCGGGGTTTTCGGCGAAGGAGAATAAAATTTAGTATGCGAACTGTTTTTTTAGCGCTTCCCAATTATATTGCCACCAGCGACCTATTGCGGACAAAATATATTGAATACCTTTCAAGCAAATACCGTGCGGTGGTATTGACTCCGATGATTGATGCCGAGATCGCGAAACAGCGCAATTATCTGCAGTCATCCAATGTTTTTTACGAAAAGCTGAGGGCGGCTAGTCCGAAATTCTGGGAATTCTTTAAATTTTTACGGATCAGCTTAGTAAATGAGTTTGATTATCTAGCCTCTATTCGTCATTGGTATAAGCGGCCGAATTATAAAAATAATTGGAAGCGGCGCATTTTGAGGTTTTTCGGCAAGCCTTTTTCGCCGTTTTTAACCGCTGATTTTTTTACTTGGCTGGAGGAAATCTTATTGCCAAGATCGCGGCGGTTTTTGGAATTAGCGGGGAAATATCAGCCAGCCTTGGTGATTACGGCAACGCCGGGATTTGATAGCTGGGAGGCAGAAATTATTTTATCGGCTAAAAAGCTAAAGATTCCAACTGTTGCGATTAACGCTTCTTGGGATAATCCGACAACCAATGCCAAACATATCCGGAAAACTGATTATTTGATTGCCTGGAACGATATTATTAAAAAAGAGGTTCTTGAGATTCATCGTTATCTGCCGGATAAGATTTTTGTTTCCGGGACGCCACGTTTTGATCCTTACTTTGATAGAAGCGATTCAAAAAATTCTAATACATCCGAATTATCCGAAAACAAAGATGGTTTAGAATTATTTGAATGGAATTCGGATATTTCGAATCACATACCCTCAAGGGAGGAGTTTTTAAAATCCAAAGGACTAAATCCGGCTTATAAAACAATTTTCCATACCACGGTTACTAAAGCGTATCCATTTCAAAAAAAATACATCCGCGATCTTATCCGCTTGCGAGAAGATAAAATAATTCCTTACGTTAATTTATTCATTCGTATCCACCCGCTAGATGTTTACGACCATTACAAAGAATTTTTAAATACTTCGGATCTTTGCATTGATCCGGCTGGTAAATATACCGACGGGAAAGTAGAAATGAATTACGGCGATTTATTGAATTTGAAATATTCTTTAAAGTATACTGATTTGAATATTAATTATGCTTCTACCATTTCCATTGAGGCCTGTATTTTTGACAAACCGATTATTAATATCGGCTATATTGATCGTTTTGCCTTAGCATACCAATTCAACCATTACCGACCGATTTACGAGAGTGGTGCAGTGCGCTTGGCTAAAACTGATGAAGATCTGCCGAAATTGATCAACCTGTATCTGGATAATCCAAAACTGGACGGCGAGGCGCGGCGGCGCATCGTTGCTTCGCATGTCCGGTATACCGACGGATTATCCTACAAACGCAGCGTGGATTTTTTGGCGCAGATTACAGGCGTCTAAGATCATTATGGAAAAAGAAAATTACATCATCGTTACTTATCACTACGTACGGGATCCTGATCCGGCTTGGGGCGGGATTCACCCATGCTCTATTAAGGAGTTTGATCGGCAGGTGCAATGGTTAGTCGAGCGTTTCCGCATAGTTTCGGTGCCCGAGGTATACCAGGCCGCGCGAGAAGGAAGTTCCGGTAAGTTTTGCGCGTTTACCTTTGACGACGGATTCAGGGATAACTACGAAAATGCCGCGCCGATCTTAAAAAAATATAAGGCGACCGGGACTTTTTTTGTCATTACTTCTATTTTCGGCGGCAAGCTGCCTTTAACCCATAAGCTTCACATCCTTTTTTCCCGTTCGTCGCCGAGCGAACTGATTGACCTTTTCAACAGTTGGTCGCAAGGAGCCTACGTGATTCCGAAAGATCGCAGCATTGATAATCGCCGGAAGCACGGCGATAGGCTGACAAATAATTTTAAAGAGGCGATGATTACTTTGCCTTCGGTTACCAGGGAGCAGTTTTTACATTTTTACTTTGAAAAATTCGGTTTGGATGAAGAGGTTTTATGCCGAGCTTTATTTATGGGCTCCGACCAGGTGCGCAAGCTTGATGCGGAGGGTATGGTGATCGGGAGTCATTCGCATGGTCATAATTCGTTTGAGGTATTACCGGTAGAAAAGGCGCGCGCCGATCTGCAAACTTCTAAAAAGATTTTGGAGGAACTTTTGGGGAAGGGGGTGGATGTTTTTTCTTATCCCCACGGCCGTTACGCCCCCGAAACGGCTAATCTTCTGGATGAGATCGGTTTCCGGTACGCGGTCACTATTGAGCGGCGTTCCATTACTCCCAAAGATTCCGCTTTTTTGATTCCTCGTTATGATACTAACGATTTTTTGTCTCTGAACGTTAACAAAAAGCCCTCATCATGAGGGCTTGGGCGCAGTTTCGCTTGTTGATTCTGTCAGTTGCACGTAATTTACCTCCCGATAGAGCTTGGCAACGAACACTTTGCTGAGCATTCGGCTGATTCCGACTGTCGTTGTTCCGTATTGCCTGAAACCGTCATCTACAATCTTCATCTGCCAGCTAGTGCAAGCAAAGTGCAGCAGAACTCCTTCTGGTCGGTATGCTTCGTCTGGCATCAGGAAGAAGCCTCTACGGTCTAATTCCTTAAAATCATAATCAAATCGTTCAGTGAAGCTGAGCCGGACATTGAAGATATCGGTTTTTCGGCAATCGGTATAGCGTTGAAGGTTGGCAAGGTATTTGGCGTAGTGTTCCAGCGCTTCGGGTTTGACTTCGGCAAGCAGACTCTTGGCCGCTTCAAAGCCAACCGAATTAATATCGGTGAAGTGTTTGGTCATCGCCAGCGCTTTGTATTTGAAGATCAGATTGCTGCCGTATTCGCCGGAGACATATTTTTGGATTACCTCGCGGTTTCGGACAAATTTTTCCAGCGCTTCTTTGGAATCCCAAAGTTCGTTCTTGGTTTCTTGGTAAAACTGCTGATACAGCTTTTTAATTTCTTCCGGGAAGGCGTCGCGATGGTCATGGATGAATTTCAGCCACCGATAGACGGAAATCCCGTTGAGTTTGAGAAATTCTACCAGTTCCGCGGAAATACTGTCGCTGTAGAAAATTTCCACGGTTAGATGAAAGAGTCGGCTCTCCAGGTATTCTTCAAAAGAGATGTCATTAGTGGCGACGCAGATTTCTTCTATTTCGCCGCTAAGAATCGGATCTTGGTTTTGGAAATCGTAATCGCCGAAACAGCGCGGCAGTACCCGGAATTTTGTTTTCATTGCGAATTTATCACGAGTAGCCAGATCGGAAATTTCTACGCCCATCAGCATCATCAGTTGATAGATGCGCACCCATTTGAAACCGGCATTGACCACCGTTTCTATAGTTTTAAAGTGGCTTTCCTTTGTTTCTCCTGGTAAGCAAGTGATAATCTCTGAATAAGAATTGGCACCTAACTCATTGGCTTTTTTAGCTAACTCCATCAGTCCATCAGCGGAAATATTATCCCGTTTGATGTTTTCCAGAACTTTTTCGGTCAGTGATTGCACGGATCCGGCCAAGCGCAGGGCGCCATTAATGGTTTTCGCCACTTTAAGAACGCGCTCTTTTTGATTCTTGCCGGTTGCCACATGGATATAGAGCGGCCAGCCGTATTTTTCCTGAACTTTGGCGATTGCTTCGCCGATCGCTTCGTCTTCTTTATACATCCCGAAATTGGAATCGGTAATGTGGAGATCGTGAACTGCTGGCGGGAGCCGTTGGGCGATATAGCACAATTCTTGATGAACCGTATCCACCGAACGTTTGTTTACTTTATTGTAGTAGGTTAAGCCCTCAACGCAGAAGGTACAGGCAAAAGGACAGCCGCGATTGGTTTGAATGATTGGAATCAGCACCGGGTCGAAAAATTCATCCATCAAGCCCGTAAGATACGGCGAGGGAATTTCATCCAAGTTGCGGATTCGTTCTGCCGGCTCGCCGGCGACAATTTGGCCGTCAATAAGGAAATGGCATCCGCGCGGCTTGACGCGTTTGACCGCTTCAACGTTAAATTCGTTTTCCGTCAGTTTCAATAAGAGCTCGGAAAAGGCAGCTTCGCTTTCCTTATAGGTGTAAAAATCTATCGCCGGATGTTCCAGAAAGAATTTTTGCTGTTCCGATTGGTCCGTGGGGTAATTCGGCCCGCCAAAGATGATGATGGTTTCGGGACGTTTCTTTTTAATCCGTTCGGCGAACTGGTAACCAAGGTCAAAATTCCAGCAATAATTGCTGAAGCAGGCGATGTCCGGAAGCCGCGCCAGTAGCGACTCAATGAGTTTTGCCGGATATTTGAAGATTTTAAATCCGTAGGCCTGATTGAGCGGTTCAAACTTTTTGGCGTAACTGACTAGGCAGCCGACCGGAAACGGCATCGTGTTAAGCGCTACCGTTTGTCGGGTATGGGTAAGATCGCTGACGTAGGCGATTTTTTTATCCATCGCCCCTCCTTTACTAAAGCATTGTTAAAGATTCTATAAGCTACATTAGCGCATTAGCCCACATTTTTTCAAGTATGTTTTTGCCTAAAGTCCATTTTTTTGGTACTGTTTGGGTAGTAATTTTACAGGAGTGTCTATGAGTGAAGAAAGCACCCGCAAACTTAAAGAAAGGCGAGAATCAGCGCTGACCGAACACGCTAAGCGTGCGGAAGAAATTTTTGAGTGGTCAAAAGAACATGGCGGCGCGCATCACCGGGTAAATCGGTATGTCAGCCGAGTAGATCAAGAAACCGTTGGTAAATTAACCCATTGTATTCAGAAAGAATTGGAATCCGCAATTCATTCGGACGCAGTGCCGCTTTTGGCGGTGCTGGCTTATCTGCAGAGCTACGATTTTACCAATACGGATGAAGCCGGAAGAGACACATTGGGTTTTTCTTTGGCGGTAAGCGAACTGGACGTCGCTTTGCATCATTTGGACAAAAGTCCTAAAGATGCGCTGCGGTACCTGGCGTATCGCTACAAGATGAAGATGTATCCGAAAGAGTTTACTCTCAAAGATTTTCCGCTGGTTCTCTATGTGGAATCGGCGTTAGCCTGCAATTTGATGTGCACGATGTGTTATCAGTCCGATCCTGCGCTGCAGAAGCATATTATTAAGGAAGCGGCTCACCGACTGATGAGTTGGGATCTTTTTACTAAGGTGATTGATGAAGCGGTGCAGCACAATCTTTGCGCAGCAGTCTTTGCCGGTCGCGGCGAGCCGACGCTCAACAAGCGTTTTGGAGATATGCTGCGGTATTGCCATGATAAAGGGATTTTAGACATAAAATTCAACACCAACGCTACCAAGCTTACTGAAGCGATGGTCCGTGACTGGCTTTTGATCGGCGCTCCGTTGACAATCGTATTTTCGGTAGACGCGGCTGATAAAAAAGGCTTTGAAGAAATCCGTATCGGCGCCAATTTTGATCAAGTAGTAGAGAATATCAAAATGTTTAACCGGATTCGCGTTCAGGAATTTCCGACCTCTCCGATTCGGACCAGAATTTCAATGACTTTATTTAAAGACGATCAGGATCCGGAAGCGGCCCGCCAGCTTTGGGCGCCGCTGGTTGATGAGTTTACCGCCAAAAACGCCCGCGGCGAGCAGTCGGGAAGTATTTACCAGCAGGATAAAGACGGCAAGCCGAAAAATATCAATCCAGAAGTGCGATGTCGAGTAATGTTTGACCGGTTATATATCTGGTGTGATGGTACTGTGAATCCGTGTGAAGACGATTATTTGAGCATGCTGAAACTGGGTAATGTGAAACAAAACTCTTTGCACGAATTATGGACTGGCCCAGCCATGATGAAATTGCGAATCGCCCATTTAAATGGCCGGAAAAATACTTGTTTTCCTTGCAATAACTGCACGGGATACTAATGACAGCAGAAAAAATTGGAGTTTGCTTGGCGGGATTCGGTAATTTCGGCAAGCGGCTTTACGATCAGATTTCCAAAATTAACCGCTGTTTTGTGAAGTATCTTTACCATCCGGATCCCGTTAAAGCGACTAGCTATGGACCAAAAGGAAATTCTAATCTAGAAGCCATTTTCCAGGATTCCGAAATTCTGGCTTTCGTAATTGCTACTCCCAATGATCAGCACTTTCCGATTTTGAAACGATTAATTGACGAGGCTAAACATCACATTTATGTTGAAAAGCCATTGACGGCTTATTACAGCGAGGCGCGGTATATATCGGAATGGCGTGCTTTTCATCAAATTATTATGGTTGGACACAATCAGCGGCGAGAAGGAGCGTTTCGGAAGGCAAAAGAATTATTGAATCGAGGAGCAATCGGCAGGTTAGTGAATGTAAATTTTAATTTTTCTCACGGCGCGGCTTTTGCTTTGGATCCGACTAACTGGCGTTGCAGCGCGGAGAGGCACCGGGAAGGTCCGTTAATCACGCTGGGCAGTCATGCGATAGACACGATTCATTATCTTTTTGGTCGGATTAAATGGGTACAGGCCAAGATTAGTAATCTTACCGGCCGGATGGCGGCTCCGGATTCTAGCGTTGCGCTGATGGAATTAGAAAATAGCGCCACTGTTTTTTTACAGTCAAATTACAACCAGAAAGCTAGCGAGAAGCTGTGCGTTATTTCCGGAACTGAAGGAACGATTTATATCCGCAAAGATCAGCTATTTATCCGGATGAAAGACAATCCGATTACCCGAGCGCCCAGTCCGGAAACGGAGTTGCCGATAGAAAAAGTTGATTCGATTGACGAAGAGCTTAACGAATTTCTGGATGCCGTTGATGGGAAGAAAACTGTCGAGACGGGCATTCGAGAAGGATTGGCTGTGATGGCGGTAGTGGATGCTTGTTGGCGCAGTTCGCAAAGCGGTTTGCCGGTCAGGATAGAATATTAGCTCCGATTTACTCCCACACCGCGCCATTTAGGGCGGGGTGTGGGAGTTTACACCGGAGCTTTTTTATTTTATTGTATGATACTGATATGCATACTGTTTTCCTATTCGTAGACAAGCCGACGTTCATAGGAGATTTATTGAAGACTAATTATTTGCCCTATTTGGCAAGTAGATACCGTGTCGTAGTTTTTACCCGGAAGTTGGATCAAGCGACGGCCGAGGCGCGGGGCTATTTTCAGTCTCCGAATGTTATTTATGTGAAGTGGCAGACGGAAAATGACCAATTGTTCGGCGTCATGAAGTTTTTACGGTTTTCTTGTACCCGGGAATTCGATTATTTGACTACCGTTCAGCATTTTCGAAAACGCCGCGGTCAAGATGAAAATAAGGCCCTACTAAGGGTTCTTTCCCGGCCGTTTTCTTTGTTACTGACTAGTAAGTTTTTTTATAATCTTGAGCGTTGGTTGATTAAAAAGTCTTCAAAATTTTCTGAGTATTGCCGACAATATCAGCCAGCTTTGTTACTAGTAGCAACGCCTGGTTTGAATAATTTTGAGGCGGAGGGCATTCTTTTGGCAAAAAAGCACGGCATCCCTTCAGTGGCTGTAGATTGCGCTTGGGATAATTTAACCACTCGGGCCACTCGGGTGCGGCCGACGGATTATTTTTTGGCCTGGCATGAGCCGATGCGGCGCGAAGCCATTGAGATCCATAAATATAATTCCGAAAAAGCATTCGTAACCGGGCCGATTAGATTTGATTATTATGTGGTTAAAGACAGCGGGATGCCTTCCAGAGAAGAATTTTTGCGCTCTAAAAATCTTAATCCGAGTTATAAAACTATTTTATACACCACCCAAAAATCCCATGTTTTCGAGGAGCGATTTTTAAATCATCTTATCGATCTGCGGGAAAAACGATTGATTCCCTATACCAATATTTTTATTCGCATCCATCCGCTGGCCCTTCCGAACCGCTTTAAAGAATTTTCTGGGCGTCAGGATATTCATCTCGAGAGGCCAAATGAGATTATGTCCGATCAAGAATTGCTTAATTTAAAACATACTTTGTTGCATACCGATTTGAATATTAATTATTCTTCAACTCTATCTTTAGAGGCAGCATTATTTGATAAGCCGATTATCAATTATTTTGAACCGACGTTGGAAAGAGGTTTTGAGTTGAATCACTATAAGCCCTTAGTTGATGAGGGGGCAGTCAGGTTGATTTCTGATTTTCAAAGAGAATTGCCAGCGGCGATTAAGGAGTATTTGGAAAATCCCGCTTTAGATCGTTCCAAGCGAAAGAAAATTGCCGAT
>CAYJVO010000001.1:0-74825 GCA_964373675.1 uncultured Candidatus Saccharibacteria bacterium | reverse complement strand
CGCGACAAGTGGCGTGGTTCAAAAGGACAAGGAATCTGGGTTGATCATTCCTTAGTGACCAAATTAGAGAAAATTGAGGAATTACAGGAAAAACTTGATGAGGAACTGGACAAAAAAAATCCTAATCCATCAAAAGTCGTTAAACTCCAACGCAAAATAGAAAAAGCGCGGGAAATTTCTAACAGCGTTCTTACGCCGGAAGACCTCGCCTTATTTGAAGAACAGCAAAGAAATTTCCTGGCTGCCGCAATTGAAACTGTAACCAACAGTGTATTGGACCTATTCCGCGACATCCTTGAAGGCATTAAAAATGGTTTTCTCGCCTTACGCAATTTAGTCATCGGCACTCCGGAGAAGCCAAGCGGTATCACTACTTACGACCACGAAACCGGCCAGCCGTATTGCTTGATTGTGAAAGGCGGAAAAGTGGAGTCAGTGCCCGGCGAGTGTTCAAATATTGAATCAGGAAATACAGGCATTCCTAATTCCGATACAGAGCCCCCGGTTATAGAAATTCAGGGCAATAACCCCGCCTCTATTGAAGTCGGACTTCAATATAGCGATTTGGGAGCGACGGTGAGCGATAATATCAATGATAATCTCGGTTATAAAGTAAGTTTAGATGGCGGCCCGGAGATTTATCCAAACGAACTTACCCTTGATACTTTCATGCCCGGCGAACACGCCATCACTTATATTGCCGTTGACCAGGCAGGGAATATAGGAACAGCGACCCGTACTGTGATCGTTTTTGACCCCAACGCGCCTGCGCCCAGCAATCCGCCAACGCCAGTAGAAACAATATCAACCAGCACCCCTACATCAACCGAACCAACCACTACCGAAGAAACAGCAACAGCCACACAATAAAATTTCTGATTTCTAATTGACCTAATTTTTAACGCAATTTACAAAAAAGTTAGCTGATTGGGAATTGGTTATTTTTTAGGTCAATTAGAGTAATTAAGTTAATTAGAAATTAAAATTATGAGACCTCGCCTCAAATTACTATATATAGTAGTTCTGGTTGTACTGATTGTAGTTTTTGTAGGTTATTCTCCTCTACGGGCTGGTGTTAGCAGGATTGTTTCCGGAACCACGGCGCGCTTTTATTCCAATGTTTCCCAAAACAGCCGCGCCGGGACTTTTAATAACGGCCTTGTCGGCCTCTGGTCTTTCAACGGGCCGGATACAACGACCACCAGTACGGCGAGCGGGGTCGCCGTCTTGGACAGGAGCGGGCAAAGCAACGACGGTTCCCTCCAGAACGGAACGGTTTTTAATCCAGGGTTGATTGGTCAGTCCGTACGATTTGATGGCGCAGACGACTACATTGACGTGGGTTCAGGGGCCTCGTTTCATAATTTTTCTCAACCGGCTACGGTGTCAGCCTGGGTTAAAACATCCGGCGATACTTGCCAAACGATTTGGTCTTTCAACGACGGGAGTGCGGATCAAGATAATATCCTGGCTATTTTTATTGGCAACGCTTGCACTGGCCTATTGACTAATGAGCTGGTAACTGCTTCCAGAATATCCGATGCGAATACCACATATATTTTGGGTTACACAACCGCGACCAGGACAGAGCTGGTTGATAACCAATGGCATCATGTGGCGTTGACTTTTGACGGTTCCGCGGTTGCTATTTATATAGATGGGTCGTCAAGAACTGTTACCGTTGGCGCTGGGTTAAATAACGGTTCATATGGCGGCTTGACAACAGTAACAGAATTATCAATCGGCGCTCGTGACAGCGGTAATCCCGGAGCATTTTTCAATGGCGCGCTGGACGAATTGCGCATTTACAACCGCGCTCTTTCGGCGGCGGAAATCGCCGTTCTTTACCGCGCCGGCGCTCCAGAATTTCGGAGCAAAACCAATGTCAGCCAGAATTCCCGTTTAAATAACGGCCTTGTCGGCCTCTGGTCTTTTAATGGACCAGATATAAGCGGCACGACGGCCACTGATAGAAGTGGATTTGGCAATAACGGAACCCTTACTAGTGGTCCTACAGTTACTTCGGGCATGGTAGGGCAGGCATTAAATTTTGATGGTAGTAATGACTATGTAAGTGTAGGAGACTCGGCGGTCTTTACTCCTTCTGGTTCAGGCGCCAGTATTAGCGTATCAGCATGGGTACGCTTAGAATCCCTACCTTCATCCGGCAGTTCTTACGGAATTGTAGCCAAGGATGACTTTGGCACTCCTGCCGACCGGTCGTGGTCAATTGTGGTATTGAGCGCGGGGGGCATACAGTGGCTTGTAAGTC
This sequence comes from uncultured Candidatus Saccharibacteria bacterium, assembly GCA_964373675.1. Taxonomy (GTDB): domain Bacteria; phylum Patescibacteriota; class Minisyncoccia; order UBA6257; family WO2-44-18; genus CAYHXN01. The sequence continues at coordinate 72,553 of CAYJVO010000001.1, read as the reverse complement.
AGGTGTCGGACGGCGCTACACGTATGTTGATTAGCCCCACCACCAACACTTTAACACTTGGAGCCTGGACCCACATTGTTTCTGTATATAACGGTTCTGACGATACGGGATATGTGTATTTTAATGGCGTACAGGACGCTACAACCAACACCACAGCCCTAACGGGTATTTTTGACAGCGCTATTCCGGTGCGCATTGGTGCTATTGATAATTCCGGAGTGGCTAGATTTTTTGATGGTCAAATTGACGAGGTGCGCATTTACAACCGCGCTCTTTCGGCGGCGGAAATCATTGAATTATATAATGCGGGGAGGCGATAATAAACCCAGCTGCCGGGAATGAAACTCCACGGACTAAAGTCCGTGGAGTTAGTAAGGTATTTCGGCATACGCCCCCCCTCTTTTACGCGTAAAAGAGGGGGGGCGTTTACATTTACAATCGCGTCCTTTTCGCCGCCGAAATCGCCGAATTGTATAACGACGGTCGTCGCGAATAGCCCCCCCCGCAATCTTTAATCCTTAATCTTTAATCCTTAACTTTTTTATTTCCCTGGAAAGATAGGATGCAAAGGCATTTAATTGTTTGGCTAAGATACCAGCTTTTTCTAGGTAAATACTCCAAGGTGCAGCTATTAGTTAGATAGTTAAATAATTAGATAATTAGATAATAGGTATTCTATCCCAGCGATCGCAAAAATAGAATACCTCCACCTCCATTTTTGAAACCTAAAATTTGAAATAGCCATGTTAGAATAATTGTTAAGGATTAAAGATAAAAGATCAATGATTACTCAGATTCTCTACGATCAAAAATGGATAAAATTTCTGCGGCGGATTTGGCTTTTCCGATTTATTCCGTTTGTTGATTTCGCGCTAGCCGCCGGTTCTATGGCAATGGGCAATGTTCGGCCAGAATCGGATTTTGACGTGATTATCGGCGCGCGTTCCGGCCGGATTTTTACTGCGCGGTTTTTTGCTGTTTTGTTTTTTGGAATTTTTGGCTGGCGTCGCAAGAAATGGCACGGCGAGTCGGGTATCAGGTATCAGGTATCAGGTATCAAAGACAAAATTTGCCTGAATCATTTTGTAACCGAAAAATCTTATCGTTTATCCCCGCCGTATAATGAATACTGGGAGAAGCTTTACCAAAACTTAGTGCCTATTTATGGAGAAAAAAGGCAGATCCACCAATTTTGGCAAGCCAACAATGATTGGATGAGTATGCAAGATGCTCGCAGCCCGAAGCCCGAAGCCCGAAGCTTTCATGACGACCTCCGCTATATATATAGGAAGCCGTCTTTAGCCAAAAATGTGGCGGAGTGGCTTCTGGGGGGCAGGCTAGGTGATTTTTGGGAGTCTTTTTTGCGTCGCCTCCAGCTTGCCAAGATTAAAAGTAGTTTAAAGAGCATCGGCTATAAGCCGCGTATAACTTACACCGACGACGAGCTGGAATTTCACCCCGACACCCGCCGCATAGAGGATTATATTCAACACTAAAGTCTCCCCCTGGTTTCATTTACGGAGTATGGAGGTGGAGGTATTCTATTTTTGCGATCGCTGGGATAGAATACCTATTATCTAATGATTTAACTATTTAACTATCTAACGAATAGCTACACTAAGAAATAAGAATTAGCGTGGCTAAATGTGACTAAAAATGGGTAAAAACAAAAGAAATAAAAGAACTTACAATAAAGGCGAAATGGTCAAGCAAATACTGCTTTTTGTTGGCGGGCTTGCCGCCGTTAGCGCCCTTACCTTTGTTTTAGCGGCCGCTCCGGGTTTTGGGATGGTGGCAAAAAAGTTTTTGGATTGGTATGAATCTCAAGACAAAGGCCGACGCCAGAGAATTAGGAAGACATTCTTTCAGCTTAGAAGGAATAGATTAGTTGAAGAAAAAGAAATAAATGGCAAGCAGGTATTGATGCTTAGCGAAGACGGAAAAAGACGCGTTTTAGAATATAGAATTGATGACATGAAATTTAACTTTTCCAAGCGATGGGATGGCAAATGGCGACTTGTTATTTTTGACGTGCCGGAGCGTTTTAAGAAAGCAAGAGAGGTTTTAAGAGAAAAATTGAAAGAATGGAAATTTTATGCGCTTCAGAAAAGCGTTTTTGTAACCCCATATCCCTGCAATGACGAAATAGACTTCATAACAGAGTTTTACCGAATTAGTCCCTTTGTAAGAATCGTAGAGGCCGCTAAGTTTGACGGGGCAGAAGACGTTAAAGAGTTTTTCTGTTTAAAAAGTTAGTGTTCTAAGCAGTGTCTATAGAGGTGATTGAGAGGCGCTTGGTTTATTGGTGGGGGTATCTCTATTCCTGCGATCGCAGGAATAGAGATACCCCGATGAACGCTATCAAGTGAACGCTATCAAGTGAACGCTATTAAGTGAGCTATTAAGTGAACACTATCAAGTGAACACTATCAGTGGACATCATTATATAAACCAATACATTATTATGAACCAGTTCATTATTGTTTATCCAAAGAATACCTCGGGCGCACGCCTTGCCGAAGGCGAGCATTGCCCCGCCAAAGGCGTGGGGCTCCGCCGAGTCAGACTCGGCTCCGCTTACAGCGGGGCCGATGGGTAAGCTCGGGGGATGTCGCCGCCTCTGGCGGGATCCCGCCTGCCTTAGAGTTGATAATTATTAAGAAGCGGCGGGAAAGTTGAGGAAAAATTTTAATTGTATTATTATTTTTAATAAGGCTATTTAACAGGCGGATATTCATTGGTAACTAAGAAGGACTGGCCGGAGAAAGGGGACGAGGCGGAAGATATTGTTGAAGAAGTTTTGAAAGATTTGTCTAAGAAGGGAAAGCTTTTCAGTTATCACCGAAGTAGAAAAGGAAAGGAGTTAGATGCCGAGGGTGTCGATTTTCTCGTCTATTTGAATAATGGTTTAGCCGTTCCGCTTCAAGTTAAGGCAGCCCCGCACTTTAAGTCGCATTTTAAAAAGCACCCCGCTATAAAGTTTGTTGTGGTGGTAGGTAATAGATACGATGATAAGGGTGAATGGTATAAGCAAGTTTATAATCATGTTCTGGAAGAAGTTTCCAAATACATCAATACTAAAAACCCCTAAAGGGGTTTTTAAATCCTTGACTTATCAGCACTCTTTGTATTAGACTGCTAATTATGAAAAGTTTAAAACCGTTATCCAACCATTTATTTATAGAACCAGTTTCGGAGGATAAGACCACCAAATCCGGCATTGTTCTGCCCGATACGGCGGAAAAAGAAAAGCCGATTAAAGGCAGGGTGGTAGCTGTTGGCCCGGGTAGAATTAATGAAAAGGGCGAACGGATGCCGATGTCAGTAAGGATCGGCGATTTAGTCCTTTTTAAAAAATACGGTCCTGACGAAATTGAAATTGATGATACAAAACTGTTGGTCGGGACAGAAGAGGATATACTAGCAATCATTGAATAGCTACAGGTATGGCTCCCCGCACTAATTTTGCGGGAAATGCCTAGGCGATCCGCTTCGCCCAATAAGGGATGTGCTATTCGGCATTCGCGGATCGCAAGACAAATACAAAAATAAATTACTAAACATAATCTAGAGCAGTGATTGGTGGCAAAATTAGAGCGGGGTGCTCATTTTGTCAGCCAATCGCTTGCTCCGAATTACGTCGGAGCTTCGCTCTTGGGACAAAATGGCAAAACAACTTTTATTTAATGAAGAGGCGCGGGCAGCGCTTAAAAAAGGAATAGATAAACTTGCCCAAGCGGTGGCAGTTACCTTGGGGCCGCGGGGCAAAGCCGTGGTTATTGAAAAAGGCTACGGCGCGCCGCAGGTTACTTTTGACGGCGTAACCGTCGCCAAAGAAATTGAGCTGGAAGAAAAATTTGAAAATCTAGGGGCAGAATTGATTAAACAGGCCGCCGATAAAACCAATGATGCGGTAGGAGACGGGACCACCACTGCTATTGTTTTGGCGCATGCGATTATTAATGAAAGTGAGAAAATCTTAAAATCCAATCCGCACATGAATGTAATTCAACTGGCGGATGAATTCAAAAAAGGCGCCGATCAAATTATTAAAAATTTAGAAAAACAAAAAGAAGTTATTAACGATCAGAAAAGAATTGAAGAAGTGGCTTCGCTTTCCGCTAAAGATTCCAGCATCGGAAAATTAATTGTAGAAGTAATCAGTAAAGTCGGCAGAGAAGGCGTGGTTACTCTGGAAGATTCCAATACGGTCAGTAATTCTTATGAAGTCGTGGAGGGGATGCAGTTTGATCGCGGCTACATTTCTCCGTATATGATTACTAATTCCGAGAAAATGGAAGCAGCTTTAGAAGAACCATATATTTTAGTAACCGACCGAAAAATTTCGGCAATTAATGATATTCTGCCGCTTTTGGAAAAGATAGTTCAGAGCGGAAAGAAAGAATTAGTAATTATTGCCGATGAAGTTGATGGTGAAGCGCTAGCAACTTTGGTAGTCAATAAACTGCGCGGCATATTTACGGTGTTGGCAGTCAAGGCGCCGGGCTTTGGCGATCGCAGAAAAGAAATGCTGCAGGATATTGCGATAGTGACCGGCGCAGAATTTATTTCTGAAGATGTAGGCAAAAAAATGGAATCAGCGGATATTCACTCGTTGGGTTCGGCGCATCGGGTGGTTTCCAATAAAGATTACACCACGATTGTCGGCGGCAAAGGATCAAAAGATGAGATCAATCAGCGAATTGCCCAAATTAAAGCCCAGCTTAAAAAAACTGATTCCGAATTTGACAAAGAGAAATTACAGGAACGGTTGGGTAAGTTGTCTGGCGGCGTTGCCGTAATTAAAGTCGGCGCGCCAACGGAATCCGCGCAGCAAGAATTGAAACAAAGAGTGGAGGACGCAGTGGCAGCTACCCGCGCGGCGATGGAAGAGGGGATTGTGCCCGGCGGCGGCATGGCTTTGTATCATGCCGGAGAAGCATTTCGGAATTCAAAAGAGCCGGCCGGTCAGATTTTAATGGCCGCCGCGGAAGCGCCATTAAAAGCGATCATCGCTAATAGCGGTCAATCGGCAGCTGAGGTAATTAGCCAACTTTCCAGTAAGGATCTTTGGAAAGGGTTTGACTCCAATAAGCAGAAAGTGACTGACCTTAAGCAAGCCGGCATCTTAGATCCGCTAAAGGTAACTAAAGTGGCATTTTTAAATGCCGTTTCCGTAGCTTCCAACTACTTAACGATCGGCGCGGCAGTATCGGAAATTCCAAAAAAAGAAGATAAAACCCCGCCGGCTCCGAATCCGGGAATGGATATGATGTAATTAGGAATTGGGAATTGAAAGAAACCCGCCACTTGGTAAGTTTTTTTGGTTTTTGCTATTATTACGAAAGCATTTTTGATACAGGGGCATGGGAAATGAAGCAGTACTTGGATGTCTTGCGGGAAGTGTTAGAAAGGGGGGTTGATCGGCCGGATAGGACTGGAATAGGGAACCGTTCGGTGTTTGTAAGGCAAATGCGTTTTGATATAGCCGAGGGATTCCCAATTATTACGACTAAAAAAGTGGCATTCGACCTCGTAAAGGCGGAACTTTTGTGGTTTATCAGTGGCAGCCAAGACGTAAAAGAGCTCCAGAAACTTGGATGTCACATTTGGGACGCCAATGCCAATGCCGAATATTGGAAAGTGAAAGCCGAATTTGAAGGCGATGTTGGCCGCATTTATGGAGTGCAATGGCGAAAATGGCGCCGCTCTGACGGCACTGCCTACGATCAGCTGGGGGATGTGATTAACCGGATTAAGAAAAATCCGTCCGATCGTCGCCTTATCGTGATGGCTTGGAATCCAGGCGAGTTGGAGCAAATGGCCTTGCCTCCCTGCCACGCTTTTTTTCAGTTTTTCGTTGCCAATGGCCGGCTGTCGCTCCAAATGTATCAGCGAAGCTGCGATATGTTTTTAGGCGTTCCGTTCAACATCGCTTCTTATGCGCTTCTTTTACACCTGGTTGCTCAAACAACCGGTTTGAGGCCGGGGGAATTTATTCACACTCTTGGCGACGTTCATATATACTTAAATCACTTTGAGCAGGCGAAGACGCAGTTACAGCGCGAGCCGTTGCCATTGCCGAAACTTTGGCTAAACCCGGCTGTAACCAGCATTGACAATTTTAAAATGGACGACATTCAATTGATTAACTACAGACATCATCCGGCGATTTCTGCCCCGATGGCAGTGTGAATTTGGGAACCCGCCGATAACGGCGGTTTTTGTTGCGTGGAGCGGTTAGCTATTTTATACTACTGAAAGCGTTTTTGAGTTTAATAATGAATGTGTGGATTACGATTGAGCGGCCAGGGTATTTAGGAAAACATCGTGATGAAAAACAAAAAGAGTGGGACCAAAAATATGGGAAAGGAAATTGGCAATTAGTATGGCAGTGGGGCGATCAAACTTTAGATTTTCTCGGCGCCTGCATGATTTATGAGGATGCGTATTTTAACTTTTTAAAATTACGGCCGGAGATTTTAGGTCGGTTGGTCAGCGAAGCATCGGAGGTTTATGACGATGAGCCAAGCAATATTACTTCCGGGCTTAATTTCTTAGCCCAAGAAACTAAGCGCACGCATATGCAGGATATTGCGATTCGTCGGTGTGTTGTTAGATTCGGGACTTGGTTTCAGGGACAAAAACCTATAAGAATCCGGCAAGAAAAAGGCAACCACGAATTAAGCATGATTTTGTCTCCGGGACGGGCGCCATTTCATATGCCGGAAAAAATAATTCAGCCGCAGTTAACTGGTTGGTGGCATCCGGACACTGTGGAATCCTGGTATCAATCCAATAAGGTTTTGCAGGCGACGAATATGATTTTAGCCGTAGAAGAAAAATGGCGGAGCGCCGTAGTTAAATGTCTGGAGACTGGGGAAACAGAAAAAGAATTTATGGAACACTTGGAAAGCGGTTGTCAAAAGTGCCTCGCGATCATTGAAAAACGTTTTAAAGAATCCACAATTGCGTTTGAAAAGATTGCTGAATTGATTAAGAAAAACGAAAACCCCGCTTGAGAAGCGGGATTTTTTGTTTTAAACTTTATAAAGCTGGAGGGGTCGCATAGTGGTCTAGTGCACACGCTTGGAGAGCGTGCAACCCGCAAGGGTTCGCGAGTTCGAATCTCGCCCCCTCCGCTTCCTTAGCGTGACTATTAGTTAGTTAAATATTTAGGTATTTTATCCTAGCGATCACAAAAATAGAATACCTTTGCTTCCATCGCCTCCATTAAAAATAAATAGCGGCTATTTATCAACCGCTATTTTTTTGAATGTTTCCAAAATTATTTTTCCCGCTTTCGGGCCGACGGACATGGAGCGTTCGTAGCGGTAAAGATCGCGCGACCAATCATCAGGATGAATGATGTAGCCAATCTCATCGTTGGCCAAAGTAAACATCATTGTGTATTTACCCGGAAACATTGCCTTGATTTCTAAACCGAGTTTGGGAAGGATTTCACCGGGAACCAGCAAAATTGATACGCCACCAAGGTTTATAACGCTCACCTCGGTTATAAGATGCCAGTCTTGAAATACTTCTTCAGATTTGGGAATCGCTCCGTGCTTTACGGCTAATTTAAAAGCGTGATTCTCCAGCGGGATTTTGATGTGCTCGGTTTTTATAGTCCAGTCAGGTTTTATTTTTTCTTTTTGATTTTGAATCACCGCATCAATTACCCAACGGGACAGTAATTTCCCCATTGCTTCACATTTGTCAAAGCCGCTGTAATTGGTTTTAAGAACAGCCGTATTCGGCGTTACCATCCCGCCTAAAATGCCGTTAATGAAAATTGTTGTCCCGCCCATCGCAGCTTCCAGGTGTTTTGCCAATACGCCCGGAAAATCAGCGGAAATCAGGGTATTGCTGCGAAACATCACCTCCGGATGGCAGCCGAAGTTTACAATCGTGGCAATATGTTTTTTTTCATTGCTTACCAGCAGTATCGTGATGTCTTTATCCAAGAGATCAGGTTCGCGTCGGTTTTTGGAAAATTCCTTGCTGACCGTTTTGATTATTTTTAGATTGGCCGGCTCGGTTTTGGCCGCTGTTTCGGCAATCAGTTTAACGATTTTCTGTCGGACTTCCGCCAAGTATTTTTCATTGCGTCCTGGCGTGGCTATCGGTATCCTGCCCCAAAGACCGAGGGTATCCGGACCGGAGTGCTGATGGGTGCTGAAAATAAATACCGATGAAGGATCAAGGGTTCTTCTTTCAGCCAGCTCCTTTTTAACAAGAAACACATCATAGCGCAAAAATCCCAGTAGATCTAAGCTAACCCAAGCCATTTTTTGATTGTTCTTTTCAAAAACAATACAACGGGCAAAAAGATCATCGTGAACGCCGGTGGACATCCGGTTCGGGCTGAAGCCGCCCATTAAGACATTTTCTGCGGGCATAATTACTGTTGATTCGGCGGCGGCTTTAAATACGGATTCCGAATCTTGAGAAAATATTGATAGAGATAAGAGGATGCCTATCTTCATCAACCACTATTAAAGAACCGAGAATATTATAAGTTAAAATACCTAAGGGGTAAACCCTCACACCTAGTTAGTTTTTGAGGCTTTTGGATACCCGACGTTTAAGTTGGCCCAAAGCATTTGTAAGCTTCATAATAAATTAATTCAAATGACCCGCGATGTTTAGTGGATTTATTTAATCCTTGATTATGTTCCAAAAGCCTCCTTTTTAAATCATTTGTAGAACCAGTATACAATTCGTCATCTTTTTTGCTTTGTATTAGATAAACATAAAACATACTATTGAAACTAACTAGGTGTGGGGGTAAATATCCCGCACTGATTTTAGAAGGCAACTTCTCCGCCAACAATGAGGCGATAGAGCGCGTAGACGACCGGAAAAATAAACTGAAATCCAAAAAAGATAAAGAAAATAAGAATAAAAATTCCGTAGCGCTCCAAAAATCTTTGAATGGCAGCCAGCTGCCGCGGCATCAGAGAAAAGAGGATATTGGAACCGTCCAGCGGCGGAATAGGTACAAGATTAAAAACCGCCAGCAAAACATTTATAAAAACTATAAAGTTGAAAAAAGCCATCAGGGTTAAGGGAACAACAAGTTCTGCTGGCAGAGGTACGCGAATCAGCAATCCGAAAATCAGCGCCACCAGAATATTGCTTAATGGACCAGCCAGACCGATAAGGGCGGCGCTTAATTTGGGGTTTTTTAAATTGTAAGGATTGTAAGGAACCGGTTTTGCCCAACCCAGAACTAGAGTGCCTCCGGAGAGCAGAAAAAGCGTGATCGGCACGATAAATGAACCAAAAAAATCCAGGTGTTTTAAGGGGTTTAAAGTCAATCGGCCGGCGTCTCTAGCAGTAGTATCCCCCAAGCGTAAAGCCATTAAACCATGAGATACTTCGTGAATGATAACGGAAAAGACGAGCACGAAGAGCTGAAACAGCAAAACGGTTAAATAATTCATTAATTTTAAGTATAACATGTTTGACTTTGAGCTTTATAATTTGTTAATCTTTTCGGTATGCCGACCATCAGGCAGCTTATTAAAAAGGGAAGAAAAGTGACTGTGTATAAGTCCAAAGCGCCGGCCATGAGGCGTTATTTCAACACGCTTAAAAATAAACCGGTCAAGGTGGCGTCGCCATTTAAGCGCGGCGTCTGTTTGAAGGTTTTTACTACGACGCCAAAAAAACCAAACTCTGCTTTGCGCAAAGTGGCGCGCGTGCGTTTAACCAACGGAATGGAAATAACCGCTTATATTCCGGGAGAAGGTCATAATTTACAGGAACACTCAGTGGTTATGGTTCGCGGCGGACGCGCAAAAGATTTGCCGGGCGTCCGTTATCATATTGTGCGCGGCGTCCTGGACGCCTCTGGCGTGGAAGCAAGAAGGCAGCAACGGTCGGGGTATGGCGCGAAGATGCCGAAGGAAGCAACAAGTTAATTAGCTACGAAATACGAAAATTTACGAAAGTACGAAAAACACTTAGTATATTCGTAAAAATTTCGTATTTAGTAGCGGATCGCAATGCGTAAGAAACGCAATTACAAAAGAGAACATACGCCGGATTTAGAGTATAAAAGCGTGGCTGTTGGACGCTTTATTAATTATTTAATGAAGGAGGGTAAAAAAACCGTTGCAGAGAAAGTTTTATACAACACCTTTGATATTATAAAAAAAGAGACCAAGCAGGACCCTCTTTCGGTTTTTGAGAAAGCCTTAGAAAATACCGCTCCAGCGGTGGAAGTCGTTTCCCGAAGAATCGGTGGCGCCAATTATCAAGTTCCCCGCGAGGTTCGCGTTGACCGGCGATTTGTTTTAGCCGCCCGATGGCTGATTGGGGCTGCCCGGGCCAAAAAAGGCAAACCAATGGCCCGGAAGTTAGCGGAAGAGCTGCTGCTTGCAGTTAAAAACGAGGGAGCCGCGATTAAAAAGAAGCAGGATACTCATAGAATGGCAGAAGCCAACCGGGCTTTTGCGCACTTCGCCTGGTAGGCTACGAAATACGAAATGAGTACGAATTCATGAGGCTTTATCCTATTGAGAAGGTCAGAGATATCGGCATCATTGCCCATATTGATGCCGGAAAGACAACCGTTTCGGAACGGATTCTTTTTTATACCGGTGTTGCTCATCGGATCGGAGAAGTGCATACCGGTGATACGGTAATGGACTGGATGGAACAGGAACGAGAGCGCGGCATCACCATTACGGCTGCCGTTACGACTTGTTTTTGGACCCCCACATACGTGGCGCGGACTTCCGCGGATTTAAACGCGGACCAACGCAGAAAAGAATTTGAGCACCGTATTAATCTGATTGATACGCCGGGCCACATTGATTTTACGATTGAAGTGAAGCGTTCTTTGCGCGTTTTGGATGGCGCAGTAGTGGTTTTTGATGGAGTATCAGGCGTGGAGCCGCAGTCGGAAACTAATTGGCGATACGCGGATGAATATGGCGTGCCCAGACTTTGTTTTATCAATAAATTAGACCGGACAGGCGCAAGTTTTGAGGGGAGTCTGCAGTCTATTCGCGAACGTTTAAATCCCCTCGCTCTTCCATTGCAGATTCCTATCGGACTAGAAGCCGAGTTTAAAGGGTTAATAGATCTTTTACGGAGGAAGGCATTTTATTTTGAGGGAGAAAAAGGGGAGCGAGTAGTGGAAACGGATATTCCGGCAGAGTACACGGAGGCCGCGGAAAAACGGCGCCATGAACTGATTGAAAAAATTGTTGAGCAGGATGATGCGGCTATGAGCGCTTATTTGGAAGGCAAAGAACCGCCATTGGAGGAATTAAAAAAGCTTTTGCGTAAAGCGACTATTGCCGGAACAATTATTCCGGTACTGGCCGGTTCGGCCTTAAAAAACAAAGGGGTTCAGCTAGTTCTGGACGCAGTTATAGATTACCTGCCTTCGCCGCTGGACATTCCGCCGGTGAAAGGGATTGATCCTAAAACCGGAGCCGAACTCCTGCGTCATTCCAAAGATGAAGAGCTGATGGCAGCTTTGGCGTTTAAAATCGCGGCTGACCCGTTTATGGGCTCTTTAACCTTTTTAAGAGTTTATTCCGGCGTAATGAAGCGTGGCAGTTACATTTATAATTCCGCGAAGAATTTTCAGGAACGGGTGGGCCGTTTGGTGCGGATGCATGCTAACAAGCGTGAAGAAGTTGAGGAAATTCCGGCGGGAGATTTGGGCGCCATTGTCGGTTTGAAAGACACTGCCACCGGCGATACTTTATGCGACCCCGAAAACCCAATAATTTTGGAAAAAATTATTTTTCCGGAACCGGTTATCAGTATGCGCATTGAACCAAAGACTAAAGTCGATCAGGAGAAAATGGGCGTGGCTTTACGTCGTCTTGGAGAAGAGGATCCGACTTTTCGGGTTGCTGGCGATCTTGAAACCGGAGAAACCATTATATCTGGCATGGGCGAACTGCATTTGGAAATCATTGTGGAGCGCATGAAGCGCGAGTTTCATGTAGAGGCCAACACCGGTCGCCCTCAAGTTGCTTATAAAGAAACTATTAAAGCTAATGGCGAGGCAGAGGGGAAGTATATCCGTCAGTCAGGCGGCCGCGGCCAATATGGCCACGTGCGCCTAAAATTAGAGCCCAATGAACGCGGCAGGGGATTTGAGTTTATTAACGCCATTAAAGGAGGCGTGATTCCACAAGAATACATTCCGGCGACGGAAAAAGGTATTAAGGAAGCGATGAATAAAGGTATTGTTGCCGGCTACCCGATGACAGACGTTATAGTTACTCTTTACGACGGTTCCTATCACGAAGTGGATTCTTCGGAAATGGCTTTCAAGGTGGCTGGATCAATTGCCTTTCAAGAAGGCGCTAAGCGCTCCAAACCGGTGATCTTGGAACCAATTATGAAGGTGCAGGTGATTATGCCGACGGAATTTTTAGGTGACATTACCGGCGATATAAGCTCCAAACGAGGCAAAATTGAAGCAATGAGTGACCGAATGGGAACCATAAAAGTTATTGATACCAAGGTGCCGCTTTCAGAAATGTTTGGCTATGCGACCAAGCTGCGTTCTATGACGCAGGGCCGCGGAACTTTTAACATGGAGTTCAGTCATTATGAGGAAGTTCCTCAGAGCGTGGCTCAATTGATTATTGAAGGTAAGAAATAAGAAGTTTTTTGTTTACACCTTTTACCTCTTGACATATTAAGGGGGTTTCCTATAAAATCGGATTATTGTCGTGAATAAATAATAAATAAAAAAGTATGGCGGAAAAAGAAAAATTTGTTAGAACCAAACCTCATGTCAATGTTGGTACTATTGGGCACGTTGATCATGGCAAAACCACGCTTACTGCGGCTTTGACCCACATTCTTTTCTTAAAAGGTTTGGCTAAAAAAGAGGAGTCGGTTGATGACATTGATAATGCTCCGGAAGAAAAAGCCCGCGGCATTACTATTGCTCTTCACCATTCTGAATATGAATCAGACAAGCGTCACTATGCTCACATTGACGCTCCCGGACACGCTGATTATATCAAAAATATGATTACCGGCGCGGCTCAGATGGATGGCGCGATTCTGGTAGTTTCCGCGGCTGACGGCCCGATGCCTCAAACTAGAGAGCATATTCTGCTCGCCCGCCAAGTCGGCGTGCCAGCTTTAGTTGTTTTCTTAAACAAAGTTGATGCAGTTGACGACCCGGAACTTATTGATTTGGTAGAATCCGAGGTTCGCGAACTTTTAAAAAAATACGAATTTCCGGGGGATACTACGCCAGTCATTCGCGGTTCGGCCTTAAATGCGCTTAATGCTAAGTCTGCTGACGATCCTGTTGCTAAGCCGATTTTAGATTTAGTCAAAGCTTTAGATGAATATATTCCTGAACCGGTTCGCGACATCAGCAAACCGTTTTTGATGCCCATAGAAGACATTTTTTCTATTGAGGGCCGCGGTACGGTAGTAACCGGAAGAGCGGAACGCGGCATCGTGAAGCTTAATGAAGAAGTGGAAATTATAGGTTTGAAGCCAACTCAAAAAACCGTGGTAACCGGCATTGAAATGTTTAATAAGCTTTTGGACGAGGGTCGGGCCGGCGACAATGTGGGCATTTTGCTGCGCGGTTTGAAAAAAGAAGATGTAGAACGCGGCCAGGTGATTGCCAAACCGGGCAGCGTGACGCCACATACGGAATTTGACAGCGAAGTTTATGTGTTAAGTAAAGAAGAAGGCGGACGCCACACCCCATTCTTTAAAGGATATAAACCTCAGTTTTACATCCGGACCACTGATGTTACTGGCGAGGTAACCCTGCCCCAAGGTATGGAAATGGTTATGCCTGGCGATACCATCAAACTCGTCATTAAATTAATTGCGCCAGTTGCCTTGGAAGAAAAACAGCGGTTTGCCATCCGCGAAGGCGGCAAGACCGTGGGCGCTGGCGTTGTTGTCAAAATCCTCAAGTAAACTGCTCCAATATACGGATCAAACAATAAGTTCATTGGCTACTAAATACGAAAATTTACGAAAGTACGAAAAACATTTAGTATATTCGTAAAAATTTCGTATTTAGTAGCGGATCGCAATGGTAAAGAAGGAAGTTGAAAAAGAAAAATTACGGCTTCGGATTAAAGCCTATGACCATAAATTAATTGATAATTCCTGCAAGCAGATTATAGAAGCCGCTAAGCGTCAGGATGCGGAGGTTATTGGTCCGATTCCGCTGCCCACCGAGATTAAAAAGTATACCGTTAACCGTTCAACTTTCGTTCATAAAGACTCTCGGGAGCAGTTTGAGCTGCGGGTTCATAAAAGACTAATTGACATTCTTAATCCAAACCAGGCAATTATAGAATCTTTATCTAAACTTAATTTACCCGCCGGCGTAGATATTGAAATCAAGATGGTTTAGGCGTACAATATTCTGGCTAGTCAGTAGTGCAAAAACAACCGCTGTCTAGCGGTTGTTTTTGTAAAAATCCAATGAACAAAGTTAGCGGTAAAAAGTTAAAAATGACTCAAACGTTTGATAATGACCGAGCGATTGCTGTCACTCCGATAAAATTAGAAAACGGGGCAGATTTAGAATTCGTAAAGAAGGGCGACCTTGTAAAAGTGAGTGGAATTACCAAAGGAAAAGGATTTCAGGGCGTGGTTAAGCGGCATGGTTTTGCCGGCGGCCCAAAAACTCACGGCCAAAAAAATCGTCACCGCGCTCCGGGATCAATCGGCAATACTGCGGCGCAAAGAGTACTTCCGGGCAGGCGGATGCCTGGCCGAATGGGCGGCGGACGGGCAACGATTAAAAATTTGTTGGTTGTTAATGTAGATAAAGAACAGAAGCTGGTTTTTTTGAAAGGCGCGGTGCCCGGGAATAACAGCGGGAAGATAGAAATTAGAAAATAGAAATTTACAAATAGCGTCATGATTACTAAAATTTACAATTTAAGAGGGGAGAGTGTTGGCGAGATTGATTTGCCGGACAAAATATTTAGGCATAAATGGAATGCTGATTTGGTGTATCAGGCAGTTGTTGCTCAGCAGGCTAATCGCCGTCGGTCCCTGGCCAACACCAAAGGTAGAGGTGAGGTGAGCGGCGGCGGCAGGAAACCTTGGCGACAAAAACACACCGGCCGGGCTCGTCACGGTTCCATTCGTTCACCGATTTGGCGCGGCGGCGGAGTAGCGCATGGCCCGACCAGCGAAAAAATTTTTACCCAAAAAATAAATAAAAAGATGCTTCGCGCCGCCATTTACGCCGCTTTATCACGGCGTTTAGCTGATGGCGAGTTAAAAATTGTGGATTCACTGGTGATAGCCAATCCTAAAACCAAGGAATTAGTTAGCCAATTAAGCGGCATCTTAAATGCGACTCTTAATGCGCTTTTGCTTCCAGCCATGGACAATAAAACAATTTTCAGGGCCTCAGCCAATTTGCCAAAAGTGAAAAGCTCGCACCCTAATTCTTTGAATGTAGAGGATATTTTGAAATATAAGCAGATTTTAATGGATCAACGGGCAATTAATGAAATAAAATGATCAACAAATTTTTAGTCAAAAGACCAATTATTACTGAAAAAGCAACTCGGATGAGCGCTTTTGGCAAATACATCTTTTTGGTTGATGATAAAGCCGCAAGCCCGGAAATAAAAAAAGCCATCAAGGAGATTTATAAAGTTGATGTGATTCGGATTAATATCGTAAATACTCGGCCTAAGCCGCGCCGGCTGGGAAAAATGGTTGGAATAAAGCCCGGGTACAAGAAAGCTATCGTTACACTGAAAGAAGGCCAAAAATTAGATATATTACCACATTAATGGCTACCAAATACGAAAATAGTACGAATATACAAAACCAATTTCGTATATTAGTAAAATTTCGTATCGTAGTTAGATCTCAATGAAAACTTACAAACCAACAAGTCCATCAAGAAGGCAAATGACCTCAGTTGATTATTCGGTTTTGACCAAAACCGAGCCGTACAAACCGCTTACGGTTCGTTTGCGCGCGAATGCCGGCCGCAACAATCGCGGCGTAATTGCCACTCGTCACCAAGAAGGCGGAAATAAAAAACTGTACCGTTTGGTAGATTTTAAACAAAACCGGATGAATATTCCGGCAAAAGTTGAAACCTTGGAATACGATCCTTATCGTTCCGCCTTCATCGCCTTAATCATTTATAAAGATGGCAAACGCAGTTATATTTTAGCTTCAAAAGGCCTAAAAGCGGGGGATACTGTTATTACTTCGGAAAATGCGCCGTTAAAAGTCGGCAACCGGCTGCCTTTAAAGAATCTTCCCATCGGCTATCAAGTTCATAATATAGAAATTCGTCCCGGCAGCGGCGGAAGATTAGCGCGTTCAGCCGGTGCTTTTGCAGAAATTTTGGGGCACGATGGCGGTTTTACCACCCTCAAACTTGCTTCCAAAGAAGTTCGTAAGGTATCGTCCAGCGGTTTGGCGACCATTGGACAAGTTTCTAATCCCGATTATAATCTGGTAAATATTGGTAAGGCCGGGCGTTCCCGCTGGCTAGGCATTAGACCGACAGTAAGGGGGACGGCAATGAATCCGGTAGACCACCCTTATGGAGGCGGCGAAGGAAAACAGCCGCGCGGCACTCGCCGGCCGAAAACTTTATGGGGGAAAGTCACCGGCGGCCACAAGACGCGCAACAAAAAGAAATGGTCAAGTAAATTGATTTTGCAGAGGCGGCCAAAAATACGCTAAACGTGCCAGGTATCAGGTGTCAAGTATCAAGAAAACGGTACATGACACCTGACACCTGACACATGACACAAAATGACTCGTTCAAGCAAGAAAGGCCCATATGTTGATCCGAAGCTATTAAAGAAGATAGCCAATTTAAAGCCGGGCGATAAGACGGTTATCAAAACCTGGTCTCGCGGTTCGGAGATTGCTCCCGAAATGGTGGGATTTACTTTTGGAGTCCATAATGGCAAGAATTTCGTGGAAGTTTCAATTAAAGAAGAAATGGTCGGCCATCGGCTTGGAGAATTTGCGCCGACCAGAAAATTCGTCAGACATGGTGGCAAGATGCAGCGTGAACTGGAGGCGGCGCAAGCGCAATCGGAGACAGAAAAAGCCAAGGCGGTTCAGGCGACAGCTGAGGGGGTAAAAAAATAGATTTATGAACCAAGAAACAGTAAAATTAAACAATTTGAGTATTGCGCCTCGCAAAGTCAGGTTGATCGCCGATATTTTACGAGGTTTGCCGATTCAGGAAGCCGAAGCCCAATTATTAATGAGAAGTCAGCGATCTGCCAAGCCATTATTAAAGTTACTGCATTCAGCGGTTGCTAATGCAAAAAATAATCAAAAACTGGATGCTAGCCGGCTGTTTATTAAGCAAATCATTGTTAATCAGGGCCCAATGCTCAAAAGATTCATGCCGCGGGCCCAGGGACGAGCGACCCCGATTCAGAAAAAAATGAGCCATGTAATTTTAACTTTGGAGGAAGCGGCTCAGCCACTGGCGAGCCGGTTTGTAATTATGCCGCCTCCAAAAAAAGCAAAGAAAAAGAAAGTACCGAAGGCGAAGGCTCTAAAACCGCAGCAGCAAAAAGAAAAAGAAGTCAAACAAGAAAGGCCGGGATTCTTCAAGAGATTATTTAGAAGGAAAAGCGTATAACAGCCACTAAATACGAAAATAGTACGAATATACAAAACCAATTTCGTATATTAGTAAAATTTCGTATTTCGTAGCCATATTACAATGGGACAGAAAATTAAACCATATTCATTACGGCTCGGGATTACGAAAAACTGGTCATCCAGGTGGTTTGGCGGAGATTATAAATATCAGCTGGAAGAGGATGTTTTGATTCGCAGAATTATTAAAGAAAAACTGGAGCCCGCTGGCATTGTGAAAATTGACATTGAGAGGGGGAGCCGCGAAACTTATCGGATTTTTATTAAAGCCGCCCGCCCCGGTTTAATAATCGGCCGCGGCGGAAAAGGAATTGAGGAACTTAATAAGCAGATTGAAAAAAAACTCATTAGACTTTTTAAAGAACGCAAAGAAAAAAAGACGAAATTCTCCATCAGCTTAAATGTAGAGGAGTTAAAAAGAGCTGAGGTTTCCGCTCAAAATATGGCTCAAAATATAGCTTGGGATTTAGAAAAGCGTCGGCCTGCCCGCGGCACCATGAAGAAATATTTGGAAAACATCATGCAGTACAAAGATGCGCAAGGGGCGAAGATTAGATTGTCCGGCCGCATTGATGGAGCGGAAATTTCTCGGCGCGAATGGGTTTCAAAGGGAAAACTTCCGCTGCAAACTTTAAGAGCAGATATTGATTATGGAGAAGCAACAGCTTTTTGCAATTATGGAACCGTCGGAGTCAAGGTCTGGATTTATAAAGGGGAAATATTTAACGAAAAGTAAAAAAGTGAAATGTAAAATGCGACAAGTGGCAAGCAAGTTTAAAAATTAATTTTACACATGTCGCATTGAACATATAACCATTTAACATAATTATGTTAGTACCAAAAAAAGTAAAACATAGAAAATGGCAAAAGGGACGGTCTAAAGATCGGGCTGTTGAAACACGCGGCACCACCCTTATGTTCGGAAGCTTTGGACTAAAAGCCGAGAGTTCTGCGTGGATTAATTCCCGTCAGATTGAAGCCGCCCGCAAGACCATTAGAAATTTTATTGAACGGGAAGGAAAACTTTGGATTCGGATTTTCCCGGATAAGCCAGTTACCAAACGGCCGCCGGAAATAACTATGGGGGGCGGCAAGGGATCGGTGGATCACTATGTTTTTCCGGTAAAACCGGGCAGAATTTTGTTTGAAATGGACGGCGTTGCTCCGGAATTAGCCAAGGAGGCCTTGCGTTTAGCCAGTCATAAATTGCCGATAAAGACTAGAATCATATCAAAAGCATGAAGAAAAAAGAATTTGAACAATTAAAAACTAAGCCGGGGGCAGAGTTAAAACAAATACTGGCCTCACTTCGCGACAATTTGTGGAATTTAAAAAACGATTTAGCTGGCGGCAAAGTTAAGAATGTAAAAGAAATTCATAAAGTTAAAAAAGATATTGCCCGAATCCTGACGATACTAAGCCAAAATAAATAATTAGTATGACTAATCAACAGGGTAAAAAACGAATACTGGAAGGAGTTGTAGTGTCGGACAAGATGAACAAAACAGTAGTGGTGGCCATAACGCGGTTAAAAAAACACCCGCGCTATCTGAAGTACTACAAAGTAACTAAGAGATTTAAAGCCCATAGCGAAAACAATGAGTACAAGATAGGGGATAAGGTAGTGATTGAAGAAACTAGGCCGATGTCCAAAGAGAAAAGATGGAGAATTGTTAGTAAATTAACTTAACACTAATAACACGAACGTATACACGAATGACACGAAAACAAAAATTTGGGTCATTCGCGTAAAAATTAGTATTGTTCGTGTTATCTGCGTAAGCACTATGATTCAAGAAAGATCCATATTAAAAGTGGCGGATAACTCCGGAGCAAAAACCGTCCGCTGTTTTAGAGTTTTGGGCGGTAGCAGAAAGCGTTATGCCCGCATCGGCGATATTATCATTGCTTCTGTTCAAGCGGCTGAGCCAAGAAAACCGGTAAAGAAAAAAGATATAATCAAGGCAGTAATAGTTCGCCAGCGCCATCCATTGCGGCGTACCGATGGAACAAGAGTGCGCTTTGACGAAAATGCGGCTGTTTTAATTGATGAAAAGCGGGAACCTCGAGCAACCCGTATTTTCGGGCCAATACCCAGAGAGCTGAAAGAAAAGGGATTTGAAACCATTTTTTCAATGGCGGAAGAAATAGTATGACCGATCCGAATAATCCGAAATATCCGAAGATGCCGAACATTTCACGAAAATTATTTGGATTCTATTCGTTAACTTCGGACAAATTCGTAGATTTGGAGCGGTAAAAAATATGAGGATAAAGAAAGGCGATACGGTTAAAATAATTTCTGGCAAAGACCGGGGGAAGACGGGCAGAGTTTTAAGAGTTGATCACAGCAAAGCAACTGTTACGGTGGAAGGCTTTAATGTTTATAAAAAACATCAGCGTCCAAAAAAACAAGGGGGGAAGGGGGAAATAGTTAACAACATTCGGCCACTAAAAGAATCAAAGGCGATGCCGGTTTGTGCTAATTGCAAAGAAGCAGTTCGCGTCGGTTATCGCGCCGAAGGCGAACAAAAGGTACGGTATTGCAAAAAGTGTAAAAGCGTGTTTTAATAAATCTTCACACCTTCTCGCGGAGTGTAATACCTCGCGAGAAGGTGTGGGGATAAACATCTCTTTGTATGACTAAAGATAATAAAATAAAGGAGAATCTGGAAAAGATAGTAATTAATACCGGAATCGGTCGTTTATCAACAACGCCGGGCTTTGCGGAAAAAATTTTGCCGGAAATTATTAGGGATATGGCGGCAATTACCGGACAAAAGCCCGCAATCCGTCCCGCCAAAAAATCTATATCCGGTTTTAAGACCAGGGAAGGGATGATCGTTGGATTAAAAGCCACCTTGCGTAGAAAACTAATGGTTGATTTTTTAGATAAATTGATTAAGGCGGTGCTTCCTCGCATTCGGGATTTTAGAGGCATTAATCTAAAAAATGTGGATGAGAATGGTAATTTGACAATAGGAATAAAAGAGCATATTGTCTTCCCAGAAATTAATCCGGAAAATACCAAAGTCTTTGGGCTGCAAGCAACAATAGTGCCCAAAACCGTTAAGGGACGCGAGCAAGCAATTCAGCTCTACAAAAAACTCGGGTTGCCGTTAAAGAAATCTTAGCATGGCTAAAAAATCCGTAGTCGCAAGATCAAAAAAGAAACCAAAATTTTCTACCCGATTAGTAAGACGTTGTTTTCGCTGCGGCAGACGGCGGGGCTTTATGAGAGCATTCGGTCTTTGCCGGATTTGTTTTCGGGAATTAGCCAGTCGCGGCGAAATACCCGGAGTAAAAAAGGCTAGTTGGTAAGCCACTAGGGACTTATAAAAAACCATGTACACAGATCTCTTAATTAAAATCAAAAACGCCCAAAAGGCGAAAAAAGAAACCGTAAAAACGGCTTATTCTGGTATGGATTTAGCTATTGCTCAAATTCTGGCCGAAAATAAGTTTATAGAATCGGCAGAAAAGAAAGGGAGGATGCCCAAGAGAATTATTGAAATTAAATTAAAATACAAAGACGGCGGGGGCATAATTGAAGAAATTAAATTTGTGAGCAAACCGTCGCGCCGAATATATGCGGGCTACCGCGATTTAAAAAAGGTAAGACAGGGTTATGGATTAGGAGTGATTTCCACACCCCAAGGCATCATGTCTTTTAAAGATGCGCGCAAAGCCAAGGTCGGGGGAGTAATACTATTTGAAATATGGTAGTAGCTACCAAATACGAAAATAGTACCTGCCTGCATCGCCTTCGCGTAGCGCTTCGGCGGAGCAAGGCCGGCAGGCAAGCGAATATACCAAATCGGTTTCGTATATTGGTAAGATTTCGTATTTCGTAGTCATTTACAATGAGTAAACTAGCTAAAAAACCAATTGTAATACCAGAGGGCGTGGAAGTAAAAGAAGCGGCTGGAACGTTGCAGGTTAAAGGTAAGCAAGGTGCGTTGGAATTGAAATTGCCGCCTTTTATTTTCGCGGAGCTGAGAGATAAAGAAGCATTATTAAAACCTTCAGCAAGCCATAAGCAGGCATTGGCAAATTGGGGCACGGCAGCCGCTTTATTGAAAAACGCCATTCAGGGCGTTGCCGGCGGGTTCAGTAAATCTTTGGAAATTGAGGGAGTGGGTTTTCGCGCCACCATGGAAGGAAATTCCCTGGTTTTAAATGTAGGTTTTACTCACCCAGCCAAATTTACGCCTCCAGCCGGCATTAAAATAGCAGTTGAGAAGGGTACGATTACTGTCTCCGGTATTGATAAAAACCTCGTTGGTTTAGCGGCGGCAAAGATTAGAAAAATCAAAAAGCCGGAACCGTACAAAGGCAAGGGTATTAGATATAAAGGCGAAGTTATCCGCCGCAAGGAAGGCAAAAAAGTCGCGGGAGCTGGGACAGCGGCATAATGGCAAATGACTATGACAAATAACTATGGCCACGACTACTAAAAGAAATTTTAATAGAGAGTTGAGAAAGCGCCGGAGTCGGGCTAAGATTTTTGGCACCGCTGATCGGCCGCGACTTTCGGTTTTTCGAAGCAACCGCTATACCTACGCCCAATTAATAGACGATAGTAAAGGACATACCTTGGCTTCGGCTTCTACCAAAGAATTGAAAAAGGGGGCGAAAACAAAAACCGGGCAGGCTAAATTTTTGGGCGAATTAGTGGCTGAGAAAGCTAAGCGGCTAGGCGTCAAGTCAGTAGTTTTTAGCCGCGGTTTTTATAAGTTCCACGGTAGAATAAAAGCAATCGCTGAAAGCGCAAGAGAAGCCGGATTAAAATTTTAATTATGATTCCTAGAGAACAAAAACCAAAAAGCGAATTTAAAGATAAAACTTTGGATTTGCGGCGCGTAACCAGGGTAGTGGCAGGGGGTAAGCGCATTCGTTTCCGAGCCGCCGTAGCAATTGGCGATGAAAACGGCAGAATTGGCATTGGCATTGGAAAGGGCGCGGATGTTGCTTTGGCAATAGGAAAAGCTAAAGAGCGGGCAAAAAAGCATCTAATGAAAGTTAATTTGATCGGAAGAACCATTCCTCACGAAGTTGAAGCGAAATTCAGCGCGGCACGGGTTAAGTTAAAACCGGCAAAAGAAGGGCACGGCTTAAGAGCGGGGGGATCTGTTCGGGCAGTTTTGCTGTTGGCTGGAATAAAAGACATTACTGCCAAATGTTTGGGGCGCACGCCTAATAAATTAACCAATGCTTTAGCGGCTTTGACGGCGTTGCAGAAATTAAAAGTCAAGAAGTAGCAACGATGTTTAATGTAAAATGCGGCATGTAAAATGGGTTTCCATGTCGCCTGTCGCATTAACCATTTAACAAAATAGTATGCAATTACACCAACTAAAATCAAATCACCGAAAATATCCGAAACCGCGGGTAGGACGCGGCGGCAAACGCGGTACCACATCGGGCCGCGGTCAAAAAGGACAAAAGTCTCGCTCCGGACACCGGATTCGTCCGGCAGAACGCGACTACATTCAGCGTTTACCTAAGCTGCGCGGTTCTCAGAATTTAAGATTAGTTCAAAAAGAAAGGGCGGTAATTAATGTTGGTGATTTAGAAAAGCGAGTCAGCGGCAATATGGTGGATCCGAATGTATTGCCGGACATAAACAAAATTTTAGGCGATGGTGAATTAAAGAAAGCCTTTACGGTAAAAGGAATAAAGGTTTCTAAATCAGCGCAAGAAAAAATTGAAAAAGCAGGAGGAAAAATCCTATGAACAAATTACTACAAATTTTCAGAATTCCGGATATCAGAAAAAAAGTTATTATAGTGGCATTTTGGCTGATCGTTTTTCGCTTATTAGCAGCTATTCCTGTTCCAGGTATTGACCCGGCGCGGCTTCAAGCCCTCTTATCATCAAACCAGCTGTTTGGTTTTTTTAACCTTTTTTCCGGAGGCGGCTTGGACAATCTTTCCATCGTCATGCTGGGTGTTGGACCCTATATTACCGCGACCATTATTATGCAGCTTTTAACAATGATTTTCCCATCGCTCAAAGCTTTATATTACGAAGAGGGAGCTGCGGGCAAAGCAAAATTCAGCCGGATGTCCCGTTATTTAACGGTGCCGCTTGCGGCTTTGCAGGGATACGGATTTTTAAATCTTTTGATCAGCCAGCAAGTGCTGGCTCCATTAGGTCTTTTTGATATGCTGCAAAATATTCTGGTTATTGCCGCCGGTTCCCTGATTTTAACTTGGATAGGCGAACTGATTACCGAGCAAAAGCTTGGTAACGGCGTATCTCTAATCATTTTTGCCGGCATTGTCAGTGGTTTGCCGAATTTAGTGCGTGGCGTGGTGGTTTCTTATGATCCTAGCAACCTACCTGTTTACTTGGCCTTTGTGATTTTGGCAGTTTTAGTGATTGCCGGAGTAGTATTTATTAATGAAGGCGAGCGCAAGATCCCTGTTTCTTATACGAAAAGGATTCGCGGCAATAGAATCTACGGCGGCGCTATGAGCTATTTACCCTTAAAGGTCAACCAAGCCGGAGTTATCCCGATTATTTTTGCCATTTCCATTTTGCTTTTTCCGCAATTCTTCGCTCAATTATTTTCAGTTTTCTCCCCCGACCTTTCTGTTCGTCTTCAGGAATTAGTTAACCGGTTTTTAAATAATCAGTTCCTGTACGGCGCACTTTATTTTGCTTTAGTATTTGTTTTTACTTATTTTTATACTTCAGTCACTTTTGATCCTAAAGAAATTTCTAAAAATCTTCAGCGCAGTGGCGGATTTATTCCCGGCATTCGGCCCGGAGACCCTTCGGGAGAATTTTTATCTAAAGTGACAGGACGAATAACTTTATTTGGCGCAATCTTCCTTGGTTTAGTGGCTATTCTGCCAACTATTACTCAAATTTTAACCGGTATTCAAACTTTAACTATTGGCGGCACGGCAATTTTGATTGTGGTGTCGGTCGCTTTGGAAACTATGAAGCAAATTGACTCTCAATTAGTTCTGCGCGAATACGAGACTATTCAATAAGGTTTTCATAATTATTAAAATTAGTGTATTATTAAAGTCAGCTTTTTGATAAAATGATAATTATGAAAGCAGTAATGATTTTTGGTCCGCCGGGGGCAGGGAAGGGGACTCAGGCTAACCTTTTATCTTGGACGCAGGGATTTGTGCATTTTGACACCGGCCGTTTTTTGGAACAGGTAGTTCATGATCCGGCAAACCAAAGTGATTCAGTAGTTCAAAAAGAGCGCGAACTTTTTGATACCGGAAAATTGAACACCCCCGCTTGGGTTTTAAAAATTGTCAGCAAAAAAACTCAAGAGTTGGCCAAAGCCGGCATGAGTATTGTTTTCAGCGGCTCGCCGAGGACGGTTTTTGAGGCCTTTAGCGATGACGCGGACCAAGAGGGTTTAATAAGTGTTTTAGAGAGGGCGTATGGAAAAGACAACATTTACCCGATTTTGCTTACAGTGAAACCGGAGAGTTCCGTGCATCGCAATGTAAATCGCAAAATCTGCACAGTTTGCGGCAACGCTATTTTATATACTGATCAGACCCATAATCACACAACTTGCCCAATTTGCGGCGCTCCTTTACGGAAAAGAGTTTTAGACAATCCGGAAACTATGAAAACCCGTTTGAAGGAATACGAGGAACGAACATTTCCGATATTTGATGGATTAAAAAAGAGGGGATATAAACTGATTGAGATAGATGGCGAACCCGCGCCTTGTAAAGTTCATGAAAATATTTTGCGACAGTTGAAGCTAAATACTAGATGATTGTTATTAAAACCCCTGAAGAAATTAAAAAGATGCGAATTGCCGGAAAGATTTTGTCTTCAATAGTAAAAGAAATAATAGCTCTAGCAAATGTCGGTGTTAATTTGAAAAGTTTAGACGAGACCGCAAAACGTTTAATTCTTCAAGCCGGTGCCCAACCGGCTTTTTTAGGATATTGTCCCTACGGCGCAAAAAAACCTTACCCCTCTTCTATTTGTACTTCAGTTAATGAAGTAGTAGTTCATAGCGTGCCAAACAATTATAAATTGAAGTCCGGCGATATTTTAAAGCTGGATTTCGGGGTTCGTTATGACGGCTACCATGCGGATGCGGCTTGGACAATCCCGATCGGTAAAATTTCGCCGCTGGCCCAAAAACTTATAGAAACAACCAGCAATGCTTTGAAATTGGCAGTGAAACAATGTAAAACAAGTAAAACATTAGGCGATATCGGTTTTACTATCAGCAGTTATGTCCGGCGGCGCGGGTTTAGGATTGTTCAAGGTTTAACAGGCCACGGCATTGGTAAAGAACTTCATGAAGATCCAAGCGTATATAACTATGGCCAGAAAGGCAAAGGAATAAAGCTAGAAGCTGGAATGGTGCTGGCTATTGAGCCGATGGTCAGCGCCGGCTCGCCGCAAATCATTCAATTAAAAGACGACAGCTACGCCACTGCCGACGGTTCATTATCGGCTCACTTTGAACACACGGTAGTAATCACCGAAAACGGCCCGGAAGTGTTGACGGAATAAAAAATAAGGGCCTTAAGACCAACATAAGTTCAACTGGCAATCCCAGAGGCGCAAGATGCAAAGTTTGGGATCCGGCAGATTTAGAAAAACTAGAAGAGACACACCGTTTAATGAAAGAATACAAAAGTAGGGTTCCAGAATGGCGCTGGCTTGATAAAAATAAACCCCTGGCAGGGTAGTGAGTTTATAGTCGTCTCCTGTTACAAAAGGTATAATGTGCGACACTATAACAAACAAAAAAGGCGCTGTCCCCCCCAGCGCCTTTCACTACACAACATTAGCGGTTACTCGGCCACGCCAAAGCCGCAATTACAGTCGCCTTCTCTGCAAGTCGTAGCTCTGTCCATCACTTTGTTCAAAATTTCCCCTTCTACTATTTTTTATCATCAGTCCAACCGGTTATAACGCCATTTTTGATCAATTTTAGAATCCGGTTAATGAGTTTCAGGTCCCGGTACATTTCATCCTCACCAAAGAACCGTTATAATTATACTCAAATGAAGCGAAATGGCAATAGAGCCCACTTTATCGGTATCGGTGGAATTGGCATGAGCGCTTTAGCGCGTTATTTTTTGTCAGCTAGATGGACAGTTTCCGGGTCGGATATATCCCCTTCTGAAATTACGGATGAGTTAAAAAAAGAAGGAATTCAAATAACTATTGGTCATAAGCCGATCGCCATTAGCAAGTTATCCGGACTAGTAATTTATAATCAGGCAATCATAGAAAACAATCCAGAATTGAGGGCGGCTAGAAAAGCGGGGCTTCCCTGCCGATCGTATCCGGAAATGATTGGCGAACTGACTAAAAAATATAAAACTATTGCTATCGCCGGAGCGCATGGGAAAAGCACCACTACTGGCATGACCGCGCTGGTTCTAATTGAAGCCGGTATGGATCCGACGGTAATTCTTGGAACGAAGTTGAAAGAATTCCGTAATCCTTTGACTGGCTCAGGGTCGTCGAATTTTCGACGAGGGAATTCGGGGCTGTTGGTGTTGGAAGCAGACGAGTTTGGCGGCGCGTTTTGGCACTACTTCCCCGCCGTGGCAGTGATTACAAACGTTGATAAAGAGCATCTAGATTTTTATAACAATCTTACCAATGTCAAAAAATCTTTTGAAAAATTTAAAACGCAATGCGGCACAGTAGTTTCAGCGGTTAAAGATAAAAAGATTCTGGACGAGATTACAAGGGTTTTAAAAGTTCCCGGCCAGCACAATGTTTATAACGCCAGCTGCGCGTATGCTGTCGCAAAATACTTAGGAATACCACACAAAATAATTTTGCGAGGTTTAGGAAAATACACTGGCGCCTGGCGTCGGATGGAATTTCGAGGTGATTTTGGGTATCAGGTATCAGGTATCAGGTATCAAGCAAAGGTATACGACGACTACGCTCATCACCCGACCGAGATTAAAGCTACCTTAGCCGCATTTCGTGAACAATACCCTAAAAACCGCCTTATTTGCGTTTTTCAGCCCCATCAAGAAGAACGTCTTAAAACGCTCTTTAAATCGTTTCTGGGGGCGTTTCAAGACGCTGATAAGGTCATTGTATTGCCGACATATCACGTTGCTGGTAGAGAGGATAGAGAAAAGAGGATAGAGAAAAGTGATCTTTCGGCAAGATTAGCTAAAGCAATTGACGCAATTTATGTCCAGCACCCACAAAAAGAGCTAAAACCGATTCTAAAAAAACTAATCTCTAAATACTATCCCCTATTCTCTCGCAACGACTTTATCGTTGCGATGATGGGCGCCGGAGATATTGTTAAATACACCAACCGATTATTAAAGCAAGAAATATGATTGTGGAGGTATTCTATTTTTGCGATCGCTGGGATAAAATACCTAAATATTTAACTAACTAATGGACTTTAAGGACTTGATGGACTTTTCACTAAAACTTCATGTACGACTATAAAGACACCGAAGATTTTAAAGAACAGTGCGGCTATGAGATAAATGGCTTTTGGTATCCGCGGGTAACGAAAATTGTCGGCATTAAAGCCAAGCCAGCACTGTATCGTTATTATGCCGAAGCGGCAAGTTTCGCGGCGGCAGCAGAGCAAACCAAAAAATCAGCCGAGGAAGGCACAAAAATTCATGAAGCGGTGGAAAAATTAATGGTTGGCCAAAATCCAGAGATTAATCCTCAGATTGCTCCGGCCGTCAGCGCTTTTGTGGATTTTCTTGAGCAAAACAATATTCAAGTTGATCCCGAGCATGTGGAACGTCGGATTTTAAATTTAGATCACGGCTACGCCGGCACTATTGACACAATGGCCTTATATCAAGGTAAATTCGGCGTAATGGATATTAAGACCTCGTTAGATTTTTATCGGGATTACAATCTGCAAACCGCCGCTTATATGGACGCGTTGATTAAAGATCCGGCTGTCCCCGATCCTCAAACCCGCTGGATTTTGCGGATTGATCAAATCAAGACCTGTTTGCGTTGCGGATCCACTCTGCGGGAAAAAGGCGGTCGGCAAAAAATTCGCAAGGCTTATCCACCAGTTCGGGGCGCAGTCCCCTGCCAGCCGGAGGAACACGCATGGGGCGAACTCAAGGGAGTTGTACAAACTAAAGAAGAACCTTATTGGCGCGAAGATTTTGAAGCATTTTTAGCGGCAAAGAGGTTGTGGGAATGGGAAAATGCACATTGGCTTAGAAGGATCGGGTATTTGAAGTAAAGGCGTCCAACGCTTGGTTGCGAAAAATCGGTTATTTATAGTAATATTTAGTTAGCTATTTTATTTTAGGTTTTAATGTGAGTGGTAATGGAAGTAGAAAGCCCGCGAGTAAAGATATTTGGGCATTAGTTGTGTGCGGTGACGCTCAAGAATTCCAGAAAGCTACAAAAATTAGGACGATTTTGCTGGAAATGCCGCCGGATGAATTTGAGGAAATCTTGACAAGGGTTAAGTCTGCGCCCGATGGCGAAGAAATCATCTTCAGTTTTGTAAAAAGAGGCATTTTATAATATAAACCCCGCCATGGCGGGGTAAAAATTTGTTGATATACTTTAAAGTATATGCATTTTCCGGAAAATTTTTTTTGGGGCGCGGCGATTTCCGCCTATCAGACGGAGGGCGGAATAACTAACGATTGGACGGCGAG
This sequence comes from uncultured Candidatus Saccharibacteria bacterium, assembly GCA_964373675.1. Classification (GTDB taxonomy): domain Bacteria; phylum Patescibacteriota; class Minisyncoccia; order UBA6257; family WO2-44-18; genus CAYHXN01. The sequence continues at coordinate 43,268 of CAYJVO010000001.1, read as the reverse complement.
CTACGACGTCGGAAAAGCCGTGGATCACTATAACCGCTACGATGAGGATTTTGATTTAGCAAAAAAATTGGGATTAAATGCCTTTCGTTTTTCCATTGAGTGGGCGCGGATTGAGCCGGAAGAAGGCCGATTTAGCGATCTCGCGATAGAACATTACAAAAAATACATCTCCGCCTTAAAACAGCGCGGTCCGGAACCATGGCTTACGCTTTGGCATTTTACTTTTCCAATATGGGTTGCAAAAATGGGCGGCTGGGCAAATCCGGACATACTCCCCTACTTTGAGCGGTTTGTGAAATTGGTAGCGGAAAATTTCGGGGAGAGCGTGCATTTTTGGATAACCATTAACGAGCCGACGGTTTACGCCAATAATTCGTACTTAGTCGGCCGCTGGCCGCCACAAAAGATCGCCTCCCTCGCCTATTTTAAGGTTTTAAAAAATTTGGCCCGGGCTCACGGATTAGCTTATAAAATTATCAAATCAATTAATCCAGATGCGCAGGTTGGTATTGCGGAAAATAATACCAGTAAAAGATTTTTTAGCCGAGTCGCCAGCACTCAAGATTTTATCGGCGTAAATTATTATGGCAGGCCTCAAAAACTAATCCCATTATTACAATGGCTAAATGATGTTTATAAAAAGCCAATTTATATAACTGAAAACGGTATTGATGATTCCTTAGATCAAAAAAGGCAAAAACTGCTGGCGGAAATGACAGAAAATATGGCTAAAGCGGTGCAAACTGGCATAGATCTACGCGGTTATTTCCACTGGTCGTTAATTGATAATTTTGAATGGCACAGAGGTTTTAAACCGCGCTATGGATTAGTAGAAATTGATTATGACAATAATTTAGCCAGAAAACCACGGCAGAGTTACTTTGATTACCAAAAAATAATCCTAAATCCTAAATTCTATATCCCTATATGATTTGGTTATTATCAGCGCTTTTTGGCCAAGCTTTAATCGCGATATCTGCGATTTTTGATAAGGTTTTACTTAAACGAGCTGTCCCTCGTCCGCTGCAGTACGCATTTGGAGTAGGTATTTTAGCGTTCCTGCCGCTGTTTTTGGCGCCTTTTGGATTTCAGCTGCCTTCGTTGATTGCAACAGTAATGGCTTTTGTGGCAGGAGCGGCATTTTTTTGGGCACTTTATTTTGGTTTTAAGGCATTAAAAAACGCGGAAGCCATTGAAGCACTTTCGGCCATCAGCGGCTTCTCCCCTATTTTTACTTTAATCTTTTCATTTTTTATTTTAGGCGTAGACCTTTCAACTGGCGAGCTAGTGGCATTCGGTCTTTTGGCAGTCGGCAGCGCGATTTTTTCCTGGCGTTTCATTGGTACGGCGCTAACAGCCAGCGGTCTTTTTGGTTTAAGCAACGCTCTGCATAAATCGGTTTTCTTGCAAACCAACTTCATTACCGGTTTAGTAGCCGTACAGGCCGGCGTGTTTCTTTCCGCTATTTCTTTGCTTTTGTTTCCAAAAATTCGGCAGGCACTCATTACTAAATCCGTTGAAAAACCTAAAAACATCATTTTGTATCTTTTAAACCGCGCGGCGTCAGCCGGCGGAGCTTTTTTGGTTACAATGGCTTTGTTTTTGGGTCACCCGGCGTTGGTGGATGCGAGTTCCAGCTTTCGCTTTTTGATAATTTTCGCCGCCGCGCTTTTAATACTCAAAGCAAGTTTTCACGGCCGGATTTTGAAAGAAAAAATTGCCGCTACTACTCTTGTTGTCATCGGCATCATTGTTCTTGTGGTAGCCAGTTACCTAAAAAGTATTCCAATAGCCGCAGAACAGGATATCCAATGGGGAGTCACTTTTTCTGCAAGATTCAGCAGGAATTTGGATTTGGACTGGAAAGAGAACTACCTTGCTTTACTGGACGATTTAAAAATTAAAAATTTAAGACTGGTTGCTTACTGGGACGAGATTGAACCGGAAGATGATAAGTTTAATTTCACCGATTTAGATTGGCAGATGAATGAGGCGGCGAAGCGCGACGCGAAAGTAATTTTGGCGATCGGACAGAAAGTCCCACGCTGGCCCGAGTGCTTTAAACCTGAGTGGATAAAAAATAATGAATTAGGAACTAGGAATCAGGAATTACTTGAGTATTTAAAAACGTTGGTTGATCGCTACAAAAACCACCCGACTTTAGAAGTTTGGCAGGTAGAAAACGAGCCATATTTTATGTTTGGAGAATGCGGTGAGTTTGATCCGAGACTTTTTAAAAACGAAGTATCATTGGTTAAGTCGCTGGATCTGACGCATCCAGTGATGGTGACGGAAAGCGGAGAATTTGGCAGTTGGAATCGGGCGCTTAAATACGGGGATTTGCTGGGCATCACACTTTATCGTTATGTTTACAACGATACTTTTGGACAAATTACACAACTTTTTCCTGCTTGGTATTATCGTTTAAAAACTTTGCTAGCGCACCCTTATGCGGTGGTAGAACTGCAAGCCGAGCCGTGGGGACCAAAACTTTTACCAGATTTATCTTTAAATAAGCAATTAAAACTGTTTGATCTTCAACGATTACGTTCCAATTTAAATTTTGCCCGCAAGACCGGTTTTGATAAATTTTATCTCTGGGGCGCGGAGTGGTGGTACTTTATGAAAGAAAAGGGTTATCCGGAGTATTGGGAAACTGTTAAAGCAGTGTTTTGACGCGTCAAAACACTGCTAGTATGTATGATAGCAGTGGAAAAAAGGGTCTTATGTGCGCAAACGGGTTAAAATCTCTGTCTCTACTTCCTGTCGGTCGCGGCCGTAGGTTTGACTGGACCATTCCCGGATAGTTCGTTTTACAGCTTCATCCCCTACTGGAGCCGGAAGAGTACGGATATTAAATGGTTTAGTGGTTTTGCCGCCAACCAAAAGCTTTACATAAGCGTTGAAGTTATCAATATTTATCAAATCATCTTTGGAAAAAACTGGCGCAAATTGTTTATCTAAATACTCTGCGTCATCCGCGCCAATTCTAAAAGCAATACTGGAGCCGACATTGCCGAAAACGGCATCGCGGATTTTTTCGCTGAGTTGAGCGATAAATTGATGGGCAATGACTAAATTAAGACGGTATTTGCGAGCTTCAGAAAGAATGGTAGCAATGGATTCAGTAGTAAAGTTTTGAAATTCATCAATATACAAATTAAAGTCGCGTCTTTTAATTTCTGGCAGATCAACGCGGGAGAGTGCCGCCATCAGCAGTTTACCGACAACAATCATACCTAAAAGATTGGCGTTAATATCCCCTATTTTGCCTTTAACAAGATTAACCAGCAAGATTTTTCCTTCATCCATCACTTGGCGGAAATTAAAAGATGATTTTTTTTGGCCAATGATCGGCCGGACATAATCGTTGGCAATAAAATTATTGAACTTAGAAGTAATATAAGGCGTCATATTGGCAAGCGCCGCTTCACCGCCGGCTTTGGGCGCTTCTTTAGTCCAAAAATCTATCACCGCCGGATTGGTGGCTTGAGCGAGTTTTCTTTGACGAAAGTCGGCATCGGTAAATATACGAGGCACTTCCATCAAGGTCGCTGGATGCGTAATATCATCCATAAGGAGAACAAGAGCATTGCGCATATACTGTTCAAACATCGGTCCCATCGTTTCAGCCAAGAAGAGTTTGTTAAAAATACTCTGCATTTCATTGACAATAAAGGTTTTTTCCTCCGGCCGATCGGGGCTGTATTCCAGCATATTAAGCCCGATGGGACGCAGAAGATCGCCGGGATCAAACAAGATTACATCGTTTCTCCGGTCAACTGGAATGAGACCGATTAGATAATCAATCAAATCGCCATGAGGATCAATAATCGCCACCCCCTTTCCGGCTTCAATATCGTTGGCGGCCATATTAATTAAAAGGTTGGACTTGCCGGTGCCGGTTTGACCGACGATATAGACATGACGGCGGCGATCATCGTCGTCAATACGTACCGGTTTGGCATCGCCGCGGAAAATATTTTCCCCGATTAAAACCCCTGATTTGGGCAGGTCGGCCGGCGCAGGAGCCTCTCTCGCTTTTACCCACGTAATACGCGGTACTTCGGTAGCAGAAGTCGGCAAATGAAAGATGCTGACCAGTTCATCCAGTCCTAAAATCATCGTTTCGCGATCATCAAATTGCCGAAAAACAAATTTGGCTATCAGGTTTTTGGGATTTTTGACTCTAATGGCTTTAAATTCGTTGCGGAGCGGCGCGCTAAATTGAACCAGAGAAGTCAGCGCGCCATCCAGAATTTCCCGAGCTCTAAGCGGTATAGGCGCAGAGGCAATAATGCGATAATTGGCTGAAAATAGCGGTTTGGAAATTTTTTGTTCGGATAATTTAATATTTTCCGCGTCCTCCGGCGAAGGTTCTTTTTCCTGCTTTTTTTTAAGGTTGATAATATGAGCAATGAACGCTTTTTTAACCGATGAAGGCGCCGGCTTAATAATGACTTGAATTGCCAATCCTTCGCTAATTGTCTGCAGTTTGGAAAAATCGCTTAAAATCGGCAGAAAAGTGTCTATTTGCGCTTCGGCGTAAGTGCGGACCGGCAGAAAATATTCCCGTTTTTGTTTAAGATACACGGCCTCTATTGCGCCGGCAGAATTAAAAATCGTGTAATCATCGCTTAACTCTACCTGCGCATCCGGCCAGAATCCTTGAATTTGTCTTTTGACAAATTCAATCGCGTTAACCGGCACTGCCGCATAAAAATGGATTTCCTCGCCAACATTATGAACAGCTAATTCAAAAGCGACCGGTATTTTAGAGCCGGCTAAAATGCTGAATAGCTGGCCAGAAACATTAATTTCTTTTAGCGGTTCCTCGGCAGTTGCGCCCGCTGGTAAGGGTTTTTTTGACAGACGAATTAAGAGCAGTTTTAAATTTAAGGTCGCTAAAAAAGTTTTTCGTAAGGCCCAGCGGCGAATAAAAAATACCGCGGCCCCGATTGCCAGAATAATTACGGCTAGATACCCAATAATCAAAACGCTCATTTAATCAGTTTTCGCTTTTTGAATTCTTCGTAAAGTTTGTCAGTAAGAGCATCATGAAAACCATCAATTATTAAGGGTTCGTTTTTTTTCGCTTCTTGGGCAGCAGCAGCGATGCCTTTATGCCAAGCAAGATCCAGCAGTTTTTCAACTTCTAATTTGATGTCTTTAGGGGCGGTTTCTAAATATTCGGGAAGAATTTTTGGTCTGTCTTTAACTTCGGTTTTTTTAAGTACCCCTGGTATTGAGGGAGTTGCGGAGCCATAAATTCGGCTTTTTAAAAGCGATTTCAGCGCTTCTTTTTCCGCTTCCGTTTCAGGTTTAAGAGTTTTTAATTCGGCCGAGAGGATTTGAATTTCCCGTTCTAAAGCAGAATGTTTTTGTTCGGGGCTTTTCACTTCCGCCATAATAAATTATTATAACATTTTAAAAACCAATTACCCGTGTTTAACCTCTATTACATCGCCGTCTTGGACGATGTATTCTTTTCCCTCTTGGCGCAATAATCCTTTTTGCCTGGCGGCGGACCAAGAGCCGGTTTCCAACAATTTTTGCCAATTTACCGTTTCAGCACGAATGAACTTTTTTTCAAAATCAGTGTGGATGACACCGGCGGCTTGCGGCGCCTTAGTCCCCCGCTTGATAGTCCAAGCGCGGGTTTCGTCCTCGCCGGTGGTGAAAAAGCTGATTAAATCTAGAATTTCGTACGCTTTTTTTACCAATTCCGGAATATCCACGGCAGCTGATAAGTCTACAACAATATAATCCCCCCCCCGTTCGGCGATTTTCTTTTTTAATTCTTCGGAAACATCTTCTGGCTTGCCGTTCAGTAAATACAGCTGTTTTTTAGACATTAAAAGATTGAGTTCTTTCATTCTTACATTCTCAAGAATGTCAGAATGATTTTTCTCGGTTAGGTTTTTTCCTTGTTCTAGGGCGGCTTTCGCGAGCTTAAGCGCTTCCAGATCCTTTTGCGATTGTTTGTTTCCGGTTTTCGCTTCTCCTTCCGCTTTTTTCCAAACTTTTTCAATAGTATCCAGGTCTTTCAGCGCTAATTCGGCGTTGATGATATCCATATCGCGGATTGGGTCCACGGAATTTTCCACGTGGATAATTTCTTCTCCTCCAAAACAGCGGAGAACCATCACGATCGCCTGGGTTTCGCGAATATGAGACAAAAATTGATTTCCCAACCCCTCGCCTTTGTAAGCGCCTTTAACTAGGCCGGCAATATCATAAAATTCCACCACGGCCGGAATGATCTTGGCGGATTTGCTCATGGCCGCGAGTTTCTGTAGCCGTTCATCTGGAACAGTCACGATACCCACATTCGGATCAATGGTGCAAAACGGATAATTAGCGATATTCACCTCGTTTTTAGTGAGGATTTTGAACAGGGTGGACTTGCCGACGTTCGGCAGCCCGACGATGCCGATGGATAATTTCATGACCATGACTATAACAATGACGATGACAAAAGTAAATAAAAAACCGCGAATTTGACACTACCAGAGAACGGATGTCTTTAATAAAAGAAACCAAATTGCGCCTAATTTGTACGGCGCTTAGTCAATTTGAGTAAAGCCGTTAACGCTTGGCTTTTGGGGGAAAACAATAATCGTAGAAGAGTTAATGCCAGTATCTTTCAATTTGTATCTCTTCCACACGTAAAAGAAACACTGCTATCACGCATGATAGCAGTGTTTTGACGCGTCAAAGTGCGAACATTTCCGGTTTTTCTTTTTGAAAAACAAAAAACCGTCTTAGGGGGCGGGTAAATTTTACTTTAATGAATAATTCAGTAGCCCGAAACTGCTATCCCGCGGGATAGCAGTTGGAAATGAAGCTCCACGGTCTTATCCAGCCTTCGTAGCCGTAGGCTACTACGGCGGAGTAGGCCGCCCGGGGTTTTCGGCGAAGGAGAATAAAAAAGCCCAATGTTATTTGGGCAATTCCAATTTTCTATCAAAGTTTAAGCAGATTTTCCCTTGGTCAATCATAGCCCATACTGTCTGTAATACATTCCCCGCTATGCATTTATCGTAAAATTCCAAAAGAGTCACCGATCTTTCTATATTACTGCCATCGTAGCCAATAAGTTCGCATCTATTAAGAAAAATGTGTAAAAAAAATTCGTGTCTATCCAACGGATGGCCTGCTTTACGAAGCGCGTCCAATATCTCTACTTCTGTAGCTTTTTCTATCAAGCATTCCTTTTTAAACGCCATTTAACACTTCAAAGGAACTGCTTCCAGTATAGCAGATTTTTAAATAAATTTGGACGGTGGAGAGAGGTCAATATATAATGGTTATAGTCTTTTGACAGTTAATTAATGAAGCGAATAGTCCTGACTGGCGGGCCGTGCTCTGGAAAGACTACTGGACTTCACTATCTTTATGAAAAACTCTCCGATTATGGATTGTCAGTAGTGGTTGTTCCCGAGGTAGCTACACAAATTATTAATGGCGGTATAGGGCCGCAAGAGCTTTTGCGGCGGGTTTCACGCCGGGATTATTTGAAGTTTGAAGAAACTATTATTAAAAAGCAGATGTCCGACGAGCGGCATTACGGTAATTTACTCCGTGCTAAAGGTGGGAAAAAGCAGGTTTTATTGATGGATCGCGGTTGTATGGACATGGCTGCTTATTTGCGTCCCGAAGAATTTGAGCTACTGCTGAATAAAAATCACTGGAGTTTAGTGGGTTTGAGGGATAAGCGTTATGAGGCGGTTTTTCATTTAGTAACGGCTGCTGATGGCAAAGAAAAATTTTATAATTTAGATAATCCTACTCGCTATGAAACTCCGGAAGAGGCGCGTAAGACCGATAAGCGCACCCAGGAAGCCTGGGTCGGTCATCCGCACCTGGTAATTATTGATAATTCCTTCTTGTTTGAAGAAAAAATGAAGCGGTTGATAAGAGCGGCGCAAAAATCCATCGGCATGCCAGTTTCGCTGGAAATTAAAAGAAAGTTTTTAGTAAAAGGATTCAGTATTCAAAAACTGCCGGTTCCTTATCAACGGTTAAACATTGATCAGGCGTATCTTGTTAGCAAAGACGGCGGGGCAACCGCTGGCAGGATCAGAAAGCGAAAGCAAGGCGAAGCGGCAGATTATTACCAGACTTTTAAAATACCGTCGGCTTCAGCAAAAGCGCGGGAAGAGCGGGAAACTCAAATCAGCGCCCAGCGATATTATGAACTTTTATCGCAGAGGGACCCCGAACGGAAAACAATCCACAAAGAAAGATGCTGTTTTATCTGGAAAAACCAGTATTTTGAACTGGATTTATTCCTGGAGCCGTATCATTGTTGGGGACTAATGCTTTTGGAAGTGGAGCTTACAAAAGAAAACGATCGGGTAGAAATTCCTGATTGGCTTGGCGAAGTACGCGAAATTACCGGAGAACCCGGCTGGAGAAATTATGATTTAGCAAAAAGACCCGTTTAGCGGGTCTTTTTCTCTAAACTTTCTTTTCCCCAAGGGCGTATTTGCCGGAGGAATAAAAAGAGTCTTGCGTCCGGAGAGGCATCCACTGGTTGTAGCAAGTGCCCCAAATCTTGTCGAGTCCGAAAATCGCAAATATATTCTGACAATAAGTGCAGGAGTAGCTGGGTTCATTTCGCCACCAAGGAGATCCGTCCGGGCGGAAACCGGCTTCGTAGAAGTCGAGTTTCGGGAGATCGCCCGGTTTGTAACCGAGTTCGAAAACTCTGGCCAGCGACCAAACCGGGGCATGTCCGCAATCACCAACCGTCGCGTCCATTCGGCTTTGGATATTCACCCGGATGCACTCCGAGCCATCAATGGCGCAGAATCGCGGCTGGCCGAACCGTTCGGTCATCAGCCGATTGACTTCCCACGAGATCAGCCGATTGCCATCATAAACGAGACAAGCAAAGACCATTTTCTTGCAGCGCGGTCCGCCGGCAAAAGCCGTTTCCCAGCAAAGCTGAAACTTTTCGTCCAGATACAATGGATTGGAACGAAGCGTTGCCTCGAACCGCTCTTTTAGTATTTTATAGCGCTTCTTAGTTTCAGGATTGGACAATAGGTACTCACGCTTGTCGGCAAGATCGGGGTTTTCTTCAAACATTCCATTAATAAAATCGTCATAAGGAAAATCTTTGGGGAATTGCTCCGCGGTAATATCAAAATAGTTAGGCTTTGCTTCTAGTCCGACATTCCAATAATGCGACCGGTATCCGAGCTTTTCCGCCCACTCTTTAGGCAAAAGTCCGCGGCGAATTTCGCCTCCTAAAATATCTTGCGCAATAAGAACTGCAACCGCGCAATGACCGTAGGTCGGATTCTCGGGCGCCCATTTGTCTGGCGTGAAACTGGTATCCTTGCAAAAAGATTGTCGCAAAAGGTACTTCACTTCCGGCAACGGCAGTTTCATATTTTACTTCTAAAGAACCAATATAACTTTAGCATAAGAAACTAAACGAACCAAACATCTTTAATTTCCTGTAAAATATCGTCCGGTATGGGAATCAGTTTCCCCGGTTTGCTTTTCCCCGGATATCGCCAAGCGCTAATCATGGTTAGTTTGTTAAATGCAGAACGCGACATGTTAAACGGACGAATCGGTTTAGCCGTTTTACTTGTCGCATTACCCATTCCACTAATGGCGTACATGAGCCAAATTTCCTCCTGTCGTTTTGGCGTATCGTTGCGTTTCATAACTGCCATTGTGTTGGCCGCGATCCCCCCTTCTTTGCGGTCGTAGGATTTTAAAATTGACCGGATTTTTTGCTCCGAAAGGCGGTAAAAAAGCATCTTATTTTTAATATGCTGGGTCCAGTGATATTCTTTTGTGTTTTTAGGAAACTTTATCACAAATTGACTATGACAAATGACTATAACGATGACAAGCGAGTTTTATGATTTGCAAATTCACTGGTAAATTGTTACACTACCACAGGTATTTTAAGAGTGAGTTTGAATGTACGAAAGAGTAAAAGTTTTTGCAGCAGGGAGCGGTAGTACTAAGACGCTTGAGGATTCTATAAATGATTGGATTATGCAAGAACAGCCCGAGATACTTTCTATAGCTTTATCAGCTGTCGGGCACGGTGAACACACAGATGGAACGGTTTATGTTTTGGTTTATTATCTTCCCTAAAGAGAATTGCCTAAGATAGACAATCCGGGCCCGGGCTCTGGGACTCTATCACGCCACGGCTAATAAACAATACCGGCATAAAGCCGGTTTTTTGTTTATAATAAAAATATGCATCGCCTTTCCACTTTTATTCGTTGGTCATTGGTCATCGTTATGGTCATAGTAAGCGGTCTATGGATGCTAGGTGCTAGCCGAGGCGATTCAGCGATTATGGACGAACTCGCCCATATACCAGCGGGCTACGGTTACGTGCGTTATTTGGACTACCGGTTGAATCCAGAACACCCGCCTTTAGTTAAAATTCTTGCAGGATTGCCCCTGCTTTTTCAGAACCTGAATTTTTCGCGAGATGTGGCAGAATGGCAAACCGGCATTAATGAACAATGGACGCTCGGAACTAAATTTCTTTACGAAAGCGGCAATAACGCAGACAAGATTATTTTTTCGTCCCGTCTCGGGCCAATTTTACTGACACTGATTTTAACCATATTGATTTATTTATTTGCCAAAGAATTGATCGGCCGCTGGTGGGCGCTGCTGCCGGTTTTTTTATTTGCTTTCTCTCCTACCGTACTGGCTCACGGTCATTATGTTACTACTGATATCGGTGCCGCTTTGGGAGTATTTTTGGCAGTTTATTTTTTCTTAAAATTTTTATCTTCACCCATTCGCCGGCATCTGATTTTTGCCGGCTTAGCATTTGGAATCGCCCAGCTTTTCAAATTTTCCAATTTTTTGCTTGGGCCATATTTTATTATTTTAATGACGGTTTTTTATGCAGTGAGCGTTTTTCGGGATTGGCAGATGACGGACCTTCAGCGAGGCCGTATGCGGCGCTTCGCCATCCGTTTTTACCGCTATTTTCGTTCTTTGGCAATGATTTTTTTGATAGGTTTCGCCGCCGTTTATTTAGTTTATGGGATTTTAACTTGGAATTACCCAATTGAAAAACAAGTTGGTGACGCTGAAAACTTGCTAAGAACTTTCACGCCGCGGTTTTTAGCCGATTCCGTCGCCTGGATGAGCAGTAACCATGTTTTACGACCAATCGGCGAATATTTGCTCGGCCTTTTAATGGTTTCCCAGCGGGCGGCTGGCGGCAATACTGCTTATTTTCTTGACGAGGTTTCCAACGAAGGATGGTGGTATTATTTTCCGGTTGTTTTTTTGCTGAAAGAACCCCTACCGAGTCTTTTAATCATTATTTTTGGCATAATAACAGGACTAGCGGGAGTTTTTCGCGGCCTCTTCGCCACCCTATTTAAAAGATCGCTGATTGTGTTTGAGTATCTGACTACTCATTTTAGCGAATTTGCGATGATTTTGTTTGTAGTAATCTACTGGCTCTCCAGTATAACCAGTATTTTGAACATCGGTGTCCGGCATCTTTTGCCGACTATGCCGTTTACGTACATCCTGGCCGTCGGAGTTTTAAAACGATTTTTCAGCTTGGAAGAGGTTTTGAGTTATAAAAACAAAATTGTCCGGCTGATGGCGGTGATTGGCGAATTTACCGGTTTGGTAATTAAAGCCCTTGTTTTGGCGATTTTACTGGGTTGGTTTCTGGCATCAACGATTATCGTTTACCCCAATTTTCTTTCTTACTTTAACTTTCTGGGCGGCGGCGCTTCCAAGGGTTATTTGCGGGTTGTGGATTCCAACTATGATTGGGGACAAGATCTTAAGCGATTAGCGACATGGGTAGCTGAACAAAACAATGACAATGGCCAGGACAATGACATTAAGAAGATTGCGGTGGACTATTTTGGCGGCAGCAACCCAAATTATTATTTAGGTGAAACGGCGGAATTATGGAATTCTGCGAAGGGAAATCCCAAAGAAGAAGCCGGCATAGAATGGCTAGCGGTTTCCATAAATACGATTCAGGGGGCGAAAGGAAGACTGGGTGCCGGTCAGCGCAATCCGGCTGATGAATACGAATGGCTCACCGAACCATATAAACCTTACGCAAGAGCCGGGAAATCTATATTTATCTATAAGTTTTAGTGAAAAGTCCATCAAGTCCTTAAAGCCTATTAGTTAGTTAAGTATTTAGGTATTTTATCCCAGCGATCGCAAAAATAGAATACCCTCACCTCTATAAAGTTTATAAATTACTTTAGGGACTTTATAGACTTTTTACCTTCTACTCGGATTTGACATACATCCGGTTTTCTACCGTTAAATCAATGTACCCGACGTTTCTAAGATTATTTTTTTGCAAATATAAGACGAGGGCGGCAAGACTATTTTGGGGGCTGAAGCGGAGACTGAAGCGGATGTCCGCGCCGATAAGAGTTTTGGCGCGCAATTCTTCCAGCGAGTCCATAATTGAGTAAGATTTGATAGGAATGTTTTGGTTTTGAAAAAAATTGACCGCTTCATTTAAAACAGACAGCCACTCTTTTTTTATCGGAGATTCGCCAAGCGGAACTTTTTTATTTTGATCGTAGTCAACATGCAAAATAAGATGTCCTTCCGGCGCAGGCGCCGATTCAAAAAGCACCCCTTCTTTGTCAAACCAATAACAATCCGGTTCCTTTTGGCTATTAAAACACCAGATGCCGGATGGCTGACGTTCTTCAACAATAAGAGTTATTTTTTTATCAGTGATCGATTTTTCCACTGTTAGTTTTGCTAACAAAGGATTTTTTAAGGAGATTTTTTTCGGCCAAGCTAAGTAATTTTCCGGGCCCAAAATTTTACCTAAAAAACCTTGGGAAAAATTGTCGTAGATTTCTTCCAGCAGGCGCTCTTGAGATAGACGCTGATGGCCAATAATTTCTACTTTGATTTTGAAAATCGGCGATACAGAAACTACATAAAAAATTAAAATTCCCAAAAGACCAATGCCTCCTCCGAGAATATAAAGTTTGATCCTCCAAGAATGGCGCTTTTTCTTTATTTGTTCTTCGGAAGTATAGAGATCCATCCCGTTACACCACCACCCTTTCAATAAGCGGATTAATCCGAGTCACTATTTCATAATGGGTAGTGCCAACTTTTTGAGCTAATTCAGAGGCAGTAATTGCGCCGCCGATGATTGTAACTCTATCCCTCACTCCGCATTTAATTCCCGAAATGTCGGCTACGATCAAATCCATAGAAACCCGGCCTAAAATTTTTGCCCGTTTGTTCTTTATCAGAACTTCCCCAATACTGGATAGCCGGCGATCAAGACCGTGCCAATAGCCAATGGGAATAACAGCCGCTTGGGTTGGTTTTTGCATTCTCTCGGTCAAATCATAACCAACATAATCACCCTTTTTAAGATTTTTAATTTCGCTGATCATACTGTGCCAAGAAAGAACTGGTTTTAGTTTAATTTTATCACCCAGCTGCATTTCCAGTTCTCTGGACGGCCAAAGTCCATAAAGGCCAATACCGATTCGCACGGCGTCTAAATGGTATTTCTTGTCAATCATAACTGCTCCGGTAGCGGCGCAATGCTTAATTAAGTTTTTATAGCCGGCCCTCCCCAGAATTTTTACCGCTTTTTGGAAGTCAGCAAACTGTTGTTCTGTAAAAGTTGGGTAATTGAGATCTTTTGCGGAAGCGAAGTGAGTATAGGTTCCAGTTAAGGAGTTATTGAGTTGATGAGTTTTGAGTTGCCGGATTGCCTTTTTAAGCTCTGGGAGGAAAAAACCTTGCCTATGCATTCCGGTGTCAATTTTGAGATGGAAATCCGGCCGGTATTTTGATTTCAGATAAGAATTTAACTGTTCCAGTGCAGATATGGTGATAGCGATTTGTTTTTTCTCAGCCTCTTTAAATAAATTAGGCAAGGTTGGCCCAAGAACCAGAACCGGTTTTTTGATTTTTTCTTCCCTCAATTTAATTCCCTCAATTACACTATCTACACAGAAACCCGCCACCCCAAGAGAATCGGTTAATTTAGAAAAATTTAATAGGCCGTGGCCGTAAGCATTTGACTTAACCACTGCCCAAAGTTTGGTTCTGGGAGTTAAGAGGGATTTAATTCTTTTGAAATTATGTTTAGCGGCGGCAGCATTGATTTTGACAAATGTTTTTAAATTCATTAAAATTATTATACGCTCTTTCAAATTCAGAAACAATATGGATTGGCTGCTAGAAAGGTTAGCAGATCTGATCAATGTAATTCCCGCCGAATGGCTAAATTTTCTCACCGACGGGCAATTATTAACAGCAATTCTGCTTTATTTTTGTTTATTTGTGCCTATAGAAATGATTATTCACGAGCTTGGGCATTACTGTTGGCAAAGAAGATTGAGGTTGGACGTTAAATTTTTTCGTATAGGAATCGGCAAACTGTGGCAAAAGCAACTGCCTAACGGTACTTATTTTATTTTAGGAATTCCAATCATCGGCGCCGAATCCAGGACGGTTGGAGAAATTGATGAACGCGTCCAAGAAGAAAATAATCCAAGAGCTTTCTATTATCTGCATAGACATCCCAGAGAGCGATTGATTATTTCTTTATTCGGTCCGCTTTTGACTCTTGCGGTCGCTGGATTGATCGCTGCCGCTTATTACTTGCAAAGTGTTTGGTTTGGATTTTCCATACCCACCATTTTGATTCTTTGCCTAATCTTCGTAATTATTAATGAGCTTAGCAATTTATTCATTCCAATCAGAATTTTACCCATTAATATTTATCTCTTTTTTCCTTTTCCTCCATGGAAAATAAAACTTTTTCAACTTCCTGATACGGCTACTGACGGTTGGCTAATAATTCAGAGTTTGAAAGATTGGGTATTTTATAAAAAAGCCGCTAAATAGCGGCTTTAAACCTAGCTAGATATATTTCGTCAATGCCTTTGGTATTTTGAAAATTCCTTTCTTGGTTTGATAATTTTCAATGATGGCAATAATCATTCGGCCGATGGCAAAAGCGGTGCCGTTTAACATATGTAAGTAATGACTTTGGACTTTGACATTAATTCCCCGAGCTTGGAAATCCGTGGTATTGGAACAAGAATGGGTTTCGCGATACTGATTTTGTCCGGGAAGCCAGGTTTCAATGTCATATTGAGCCGCATCAACCCAGCCCATATCGCCAGTGCAAACTTGCACTACCCGATAAGGCAGCTTCAATTCCTGCATTAATTCTTCTTGCAGAGAAAGCAAAAATTGATGTTCTTTTTGGGAATTTTCCGGTTTAGTGAAAGAAAACATTTCTACTTTATCAAACTGGTGAACCCGTAAAATTCCTTTAGTGTCTTTGCCGTAAGATCCGGCTTCACGGCGGAAACAGGTAGAAAATCCCACATAGCGCCGGGGTAGATCTCTTTCTTCCAAAATTTCATTGGCATGTATCGGTCCCATAGTGTGTTCGGCACTGCCCGCTAAATAAAGATCGTCTTTGGGCAGATAATATCTTTCTTCTTTTTGTCTGCCGGACAGCCGCCCCATCCCTTTCAATATTTCCGGTTTAATCATTACTGGCGGAATCACCGGAATAAATCCTTTTTTTGTTAGCTTATCAAAAACCAATTTGATCAAGGCGAATTCCAAAAGAGCCGCCTCTTTAAAAAGATAGCCAAAGCGAGCGCCGGCGACTTTGGCAGCGCGTTCAACATCAATAATCCCAAGCTTTTGTGCAATAGTGAGATACTCCTGCGGCGGAAATTTGAAATTCGGCTTCTTCCCCACTTCGCGTAAAACTTTATTCCCCGTTTCGTCTTTGCCAACCGGCCAGCCGTCTTGAGGCAGATTGGGAATTTTATTCAATGCCGTCTCTCTTTCTGTTTCAATTTTCGGCAGATCTTTTTCAGCAGTTTTTAATTCCTCTTTTACTGCTTTCGCCTCTTCTATTTTTCGTTCCTTGCTTAAAAAGTTCAATCTGGCGCGGAGTTCTTCGGTTTTTTTAACTAATTCCCGCCAGCGGTTATCTAAAGCCAAGAATTGGTCAACCACCGCCGGATCAATGGTTCTTTGAACAACTTTTTCTTTTACCAGATTAGGATTGTCGCGAATAAGATTGATATCCAACATAGTTTTTATTCTAACCTACTCTTTTACACAAATGAAACTCCACGGCCTTATCCAGCCTTCGTAACTGAAGCTACTTCGGCGGAGTAGGCCGTCCGGGGTTTTCGGCGAAGGAGAATAAATAATCCCGCCGTGGCGGGATTATTGTTCCCTATGAAAAATATAACGAAGGTGTGATTTATAAATGAGTATGCCGTCACGCTCCTCGGCTTCGCATTCCTCAATTGTAAACCATCTGCCGCCGATCACTCCCAGTTTAGGATCATCCGTCGGTTTCCAATCGGGTTTAATTTCCTCCGGATCATAAGCGTCAAACACAAAATTGATATGATGGCCATTTTTTTTATTTACTATCACCGGCTTTGGGTTAATTCTGCGCGCATTAAACGGAGTTTCTTCGCGCAGTTCTCTTAGAGCCGCCTGCAAAGGATCTTCTCCGTCTTTAACTCCCCCGCCGGGCAGTCCCCAGCCGATCGGTTTCATTCCGATTACATCACTGGATAGTTTGTTAATTATTTTTTTCTGATCGTTCAGTACTAAATAAATCTGTCCTTCGTTTCCCCAAAGACGAATGAACGCTGAAGCATCCACTTATCACCTCAAAAAACTGCTCCTATATTATCAAATAATTATTAAGTTGTCAAGGCCGCCGCCTAATTTTTCGCGAAGCGAAAATTTTGGCGGATGAAACTCTGAAACTCCGTGGGCAAGCCCAGGGAGTTTCATTTGGGACGGAGGGTAGGAAAAATTATTATTTCTTTTACAGAATGAGTGTGAGCGGCTAAGGCGGCAAGACGATCAATACCGATTCCTAAGCCGGCGGCCGGAGGCATCCCATATTCCAATGCTTCTAAAAAGTCTTTATCCAATCGTGAGAATACTTCATTATCAGCACGAAAGTTTTTTTCTTGGCGCTCCATTTGCTGGCGTTGAATTACCGGATCATTCAGTTCGGAAAAGCCCTTGACGATTTCCGCTCCATTAACAATCAGCTGAAAACTTTCCGTTAGCGCCGGATCGTCAGTTTTTAGTTTAGCTAACGGCATTACGGATTCGGGATAATCTAAAATTACCGTCGGTTTGATAATTTTGGGGCGGATTTTGTGGTTAAAAACTTCATCCAGTTCAGCCGGTTTTACGCTTTTATAATCCCGTCCCGAATGTTTTTTAAATATTGAAGCAAAAGTCGTCTTTTCCCACTTTGCGGAGATAAAGTTTTTAAGAATTTTTTCAATGAATTTAAGCAGGCTTTTGTAATCCTGGTAAGCCCAGTAAAGCTCTAGCATGGTGAATTCCGGATTATGGTCGCGGTCAAGGCCTTCATTGCGAAAATTGCGGCCGATTTCAAAAATTTTCTCAAATCCAGAGACGAGAAGCCGTTTTAGATAAAGCTCCGGCGCGATCCGAAGGTAAAAATCCGCATCCAAAGCATTATAATGAGTAACAAATGGCCGGGCTTTAGCGCCGCCCGGGATTGGCTGAAGTATTGGCGTTTCTACCTCCAAAAATCCTTCTTGAATCAGTGCCGTCCGCAGATATTCTACGATTTGGGATCTCTGAATAATTTTTTCTTTTACCTCCGGATTTAATAAAATGTCCAAGTAGCGTTTCCGAAACCTTTCTTCCACATCTTTTAATCCGTGCCAAACTGACGGGAGTGGACGCAGTGATTTAACGATAATTTGAGCGTTTTTTACTTCAAGACTTTTTTCGCCGCTTTGAGTTTTAAAAAGCGGGCCAGCCACCCCAACAAAATCTCCTAGGTTAATATTGTTTTTCAGTTCGGAAAAGTTGGCGAGGTTGTCTTTCTTGACTACGGCCTGAATCTTATTTGTCCCGAGCCGAGTCGAGGGGCCGCCGCCGTCTTGAACGTCCCAAAACATCAACCCTCCTTGGGTACGCAGACCCATAATTCGGCCTGTGATCCAGATGGTTTTTTTTTGTTTAGCCAAGGAACCGAAGTTTTTTACTGCATCACTAATTAAATGAGTCCGTTTCACTCGCGCCGGATAATATTCCGGTTTTCTCGTTTTTAACCGTTCTTTAATAATGTCTTCAAGCATACTGGGACTTATTCAATCTTTATAATTTTATAAGTCGCTTCGCCCGAGGGTGTTTTGACTTTTACGACTTCCCCTATTTTTCGGTTCATAAATGCCTTCCCTAAAGGAGATTC
Organism: uncultured Candidatus Saccharibacteria bacterium; assembly: GCA_964373675.1. Lineage (GTDB taxonomy): Bacteria > Patescibacteriota > Minisyncoccia > UBA6257 > WO2-44-18 > CAYHXN01. The sequence goes on along the minus strand of CAYJVO010000001.1, from coordinate 24,991 downwards.
GTTAGAGATTTGACCGGCCTCGGGTTTGGTTTCATTGGAACCGACAATTCGGAATTTTATTTCTTGGCCATTTTTTTCTGCTATTACCGTTGAACCCATTTGAACCACGCCTTGCTTGCCGGTTTTCTGAATTACCGAAGCGTTTTTAATAATCTCTTCTAATTCCAAAATGCGGCCCTCAACCTGCGCTTGTTCCTCGCGAGCCTCCTGATACTCCACATTTTCCGAAAGGTCGCCTAATTCTTTGGCTCTTTTCAGCCGCTCGGCCACCTCGGCACGTTTTTTAGTTTTAGACTCTTCCAATTCCTTTTTTAATTCCTCAAGCCGTTCGGGGGTTAAATAGTAATCCATTTCGTTGATGTTACCTCACTGTATTGATTTTGTAAATCTTTCTCCACAGCCACCAACGGATTTTGATAACTTCCCATAAAGTTTTGAAATAACCGGAAAATTTCACACGGCTGACCGGATTATTAACCCACAATACCGGCATTTCTTTAATCCGATAGCCAAATAATTTTGCTAAAGCCAACGATTCAATATCAAACCCCCATCCTTTAATTTTAATTGAAGAAAAAATCCGTTCGGCAGACTCTTCAGAAAAGCATTTAAATCCGCATTGGGTATCTTTTATTTTCAGGCCTAAAATCAGGCGAACAAACCAATTACTAAATCGCCCCAGCATTCTTTTATAAAACGGCTGCGGCGGTCTTAACTGGGCCCCGCGTATAGCCCTGGAACCAATAACAATATCGTAACCTTCTTTTAAATACGGGAGCATTTTATTAAATTCGGAAATAGAGGTTGAATTGTCCGCATCCATAAAAAGCCGCCAGTTACCCTTAGCAATAAGCATTCCTTGTTTTACTGCCGCACCTTTTCCTTGATTTTCTTTATTGTCTAGGATTTTTAAGTTTTTTATCATCGGGATAAACCGTTCAACGATTTCCGTCGTGTTATCCGATGACCCATCGTCTATGACAATAATTTCGTAAGAGTATTCTTGCTCGGACAAATGCTTATCAACATCAATCAAAGTCAGCGGCAGGCGCTCGGCCTCGTTATATGCGGGTATAATGACAGACAGGAATGGTTTGGGCATAGAACCTATTTCAATAATAATTCCTAACGCGATATTAGTAAATTTTCTTCAGAATCCCTTTGGGTTGCTATCTAAATTGAAAATTTCGTTGTCATGCTTCTTTGAGGATTATTATTGAGATAGGTTCTAGTTAATACCAATCCTGATTAACTTTGCCATAAATTCCAGCAGCCAAACAAAGATCTGGCCAATAAATTTGAAAACCCCGGAGAGACCCCCCCAAATTTTTTTAAAGAAAGTACCTGTTGATTTAAGCCAGCCGAAAACTTGAACATCGGGCGCTAAGACAATCTCGGTAGCTTTTTTAAACAAAGGAAGATTTCTAAAAGGTTTCTGAATAGCGTCGTTAACGGCTTTTAAGCCCTGAAGAAAATTTATTGGCGCATTCGGAAAAGATTCGGAAATAGCCGCCAACCGGCCATCTTTCTCTTGAGGTAAATAAAAAGACGACAAGAGAAAGGTCGCTAAAATAAGTCTCTTCAGAGCCATTTATTTTATTATAGCAAACTAATCGGATTTTGATTTATATTTATAAACGTTCTAAATAATCTAAAGGATTAATGGTAATGCCGAGCGGTACTAAACCGCAGTTGCAGCTGGGGAAGTTTTCTAAGCGAACGCTGGGCGCCCAATAAACCGTTAAATGGACGTGGGGGCCAAAGGAGTAACCGGTGTTGCCGCTGTAGCCGATCAAATCGCCTCTTTTTACAAAATCGCCTTTATTAACTTGCTGACGGGACAAATGGGCATAGAGAGTGGTTAAATTATTAGGATGGTTGATCAAGACATATTTTCCGTATTGCAGTCGGCCATTGTTGCCGACTGCAATAATTTCGCCGCCCTCAGCAGAAAAAACCGGAGTGCCAATCGCCGCTTGGAAATCCACGCCGTTGTGAAATCCATTTTTATAAAGGCGGCGCCCGACGGCCGTTTGCCCGTACTCCTGACTTAAGGGGCCTGCTACCGGTTTTCCTAAAACCCCAGGCCTTTTAATCGGTAAAATACTGGGATCAAAAGTGCGCCTCAATTCGTCTTCAATTACGCCGATTTCATCGCTGATAGCGCGTTGTTTTTTCTCCAGTTCGCTCAGCTGCTGCTGATAAATTTTCTCCTGATTTTGGGTTTGGGATAGAAGAGTGACGCGAGCACTTTTTTGGTCAGTAAAAATTTCCCGACGATTCTTTAAATTATTATTTTCTAGGACTGATTGCTGTTTTTTAACACTCCTTTTGTTAAATTTGTCTTGGAGCTTGCTTTGAAGCTGTTGGAGGTTTTTAACTTCCAAAGAAAGCTGGTTATTAAGGGCATCAATGCTTTGCAGTTCAAAGAAGCTGTCCGCCAAGCTTTTCTTTTTCAGCATTGCCAAGAGAAGAGATTCATTGTCTTTTTGTTGCAATTCACGCAGGAATTTAATGACTGCCAACTGTTTAGTTTGAATTGTTATTTCGGTATCCTGAATATCGTACTGAAGAACTTCCAGCTCTAAATTTAGTTTTTCAATGCCAATTTCGCTGGATTTAATGGAAAGATTAAGCTGGTTAATGCCATAGTTCAGGTTGCCTAATTCTCTCTTGAGGGTTTTTTGCTGAATTTGGGCGGAGTCAATTTCTTTTTGGGTTTTTTCTATTTGGGTATTGATTTCCTGGAGTGCTCGTACTTTTTCTTCAATGGCTTTATTCAGATTCTCGGGAACAGCCGCAACCACAGCGGGAATAAAGAATGTACAAATAAAAATAAGTTGAAATAGTCGCTTCATAATTCATAATTCTTGATTCATGATTCAAGTTTTTTGATGGCGATTTTCAGCCGCTTGATTGCTTCTTTTTTACCCAAAGCTTCAATCATTTCCAGCGGGCCCGGAGACGCGTCTTTGCCGGATAGAGCGGCGCGGACCGGCCACAATACCTCACCCCTGCCCCGTTCTTCTGCCAGCTTCATTAAGTCATTTCTTTCTCCGGATTCTAAAATTTCCAGCGCCCGCCTTAAATTTTCCTTTATCACCTCTTTCGATGTTTGCTTCCAGATTAAAAGGTCTGCGGAATAATCCGGCAATTTTATTGCCCAGTCAGCTAATTCGTGAAAATCCGAAAGGTTTTTCATTCTGTCTTTCGCTAAAGCAATCACTTTAAGGTTTTTAAAATTAAGCATTTTCGCCAGCTCTTTATCTGAAAGTTTTTTAATATACTGCGCGTTAATCCAGTTTAGTTTTTCAATATTGAAAACCGCGCCGGCTTTTTGCACTCGCTCCAAATTAAACTCTTGAATTAATTCTTGTAAGCTGAAAATTTCTCTTTCAAAACCTTTTGGTGTTACCGGTCCGGGATGCCAGCCAAGCAGCGCCATAAAATTAATCATTGCTTCCGGCAAATATCCCTGGTTGCGATATTCGGCTACCGAAACAGCGGAATATCTTTTGGACATTTTATGCCGATCCGGGTCCAAAATAAGAGGGAGATGGGCGTATTCCGGCTGGGGAAATTCTAAAGCTTTTTGAAGTAAGATTTGTTTTGGGGTATTGGCAACATGGTCTTCGCCGCGAATCACATGAGAAATTTCCATTTCATAGTCGTCCACCACCACGGCGAAATTATAAAGCGGAATTTCCGGATCTTTAGCGATAGCGATATCTCCAATCAATGAGGCATCAAAGCTGATGGGGCCGCGAATAATGTCCTTAAAAGTTACGGTTGTTTGCGGCACCCGAAAACGAATAATGTGCGATTTTTGAACTGCTAGATTCTTTTTGGTTATTATTGCACTCAAGGCGCTGCATTTTCCGCTGTATTTAGGGGCTAATCCCTGAACCAACATTGCTTGCCGCTGTTCTTCCAGTTCTTCCGGGGTGCAAAAGCAATAATAAGCAAGTTTTTGATCCAGTAGTCTGTTTATATATTTTTTATAGGTTTCTAATCGTTCACTTTGCCGATACGGCCCGCAGTCGCCTACATACATTTGACCTTTGATCTTTGATCTTTGACCAGTCGCAGCTGCGACTGGTCCTTCGTCCCAATCCAGGCCAAGCCATTTAAGATTCTCCATAATATCCTTTTCAAATTTTTTATCGGATCGCTCTAAATCAGTATCCTCAATGCGCAAAATAAATTTCCCGCCCTGCTGTTTGGTAAAAAGCCAGTTAAAAAGCGCGGTTCGGGCAGTGCCAATATGAAAATAACCCGTTGGCGAAGGCGCGATGCGGGTTCGGATTTTTTTTAATTTTGTAATCATCTATAAGTTACTAAATACGAAAATAGTACCTGCCTGCATCGCCTTCGCGTAGCGCTTCGGCGGAGCAAGGCCGGCAGGCAGGCGAATATACCAAATCGGTTTCGTATATTGGTAAGATTTCGTATTTTGTAGACCTGCTCATTTTAATGGCCATATTTATTTTCATTAAGCAATTTCAATATATAAGAGGCGATTTTTTCTGCTGCTTGGGGTTTATAAAATCTTTTAGCCGCTTCGGACATCATCTGTAATTTCTGGAGATTTTTTCCGCCTCCGGAGGCGGAAAAAAGATTTTCCAAAATACTTTCAAAGAGATTGGGTTTCAGGTTTTCTTCTTCAATTACAATAGCGGCGCCAGTTTTTTGGAAAGCATAAGCGTTAGCTTCCTGATGATTGCGGGCGGATTCAGGCAGAGGAATCAGAATTGATGGTTTACCTAAAGCGGAAATTTCAAATATTGCGCTCGCTCCTCCGCGGGAAATTACCGCGTCTGCCGCTGACAAAGCACTGGCCATCGTGAATGGATGACTATTGTTTAAATAAGCGGCAAAATGATAACGGCTTTTTAGCAACGGACTCAATCGCCGGCTTTCCACTTCATATTCTTGGTTGTAATCTTTATAATTATTTTCTCCGATTTGATGCAAGATTTGAAATTTCTCCAGCAGAAGTTTGAGATTAGAAAGAATAAAATCGTTAATTCGCGTTGATCCTTGTGAACCGCCTATAACCAAAATCATTGGTAGATCGGCGGAAAAACCAAGCATTTTTCTGGTTTCCGATGGTGGCAATCCGCCAGAGGCGATTTCATCTCTAACCGGCTGTCCCACAACCTCAGTATTTTTATTTTGGAAATAACCTTCGGCCTCCTCAAAAGCAAGGAAAATTTTTTTAGCGTACCGGGCAGAAATTATGCTGGTCAAACCGGGAATGACATCAGACTCATGAATTACTATTGGTATCAGATAAAATCGGCAGACAAGAATTATTGGTAAGGCGCCGGGACCGCCTTTGGAAAAAAGAGCGTCCGGCATAAACCAATAAATCTTCCAAAACGCCTGCAAGAAGCCAATAAAAAAACGGAAAACCTCCAGGACATTTAAAGGCGAAAAATAACGGCGCCACTTGCTGGAGACCACACTTAAAATTTTTATATTGTGCTGTTCTAAAATGCCGCGGTAACCGCCTGGCTGGCCGGCATAAGCAATGTCCGCATTCGGGGTCTGTTCCTGAATTTTTTTGGCGACGGCCGACAGCGGATAAATGTGCCCGCCGGTTCCGCCGCCGGTTAACAAAATTCGGGTTTCTTTATTCATTTATTAAATTATATCAAGGAATTAAGAATATTTTGAGATATTGACGATTATTCCGCTCATGGTCATAAAAACCGCTAAAGCCGTGCCGCCATAGCTGATAAAAGGAAGGGGCACGCCAGTGAGCGGTATTAGTCCGGAGATGGCGCCTATGTTCATAAAAACTTGAATAGCAATCAGAGAACTAAAACCGATAAGTGTAAGCTTAGCAAAGCGATCAGAAGTTTTTCTGGCTAGCATAAAAATCCGCAGAATCAGCACCGTGAATAACGTAATAAGAAATAATGAACCGATAAATCCTAATTCTTCGGCAATGACAGCAAAGATAGAATCGCCCACCGGTTCGGGTAGATATTTTATTTTTGTAGTTGACTGGCCGTAACCCACACCTAACCATTCTCCGGAGCCAATAGTGATCAACGCTTGAGTTAAATGATACCCGCCGGCCAGAGGGTTAGCCTCCGGATTTAAAAAATTCATAATCCGATTGAACCGGTAAGGGGTAGTAAAGATTACCAGTGAAACGGCTATGATGCCGGCAAGCGTTAGACCAGCCAGATAAGCCAGCTTAGCTCCGCTAGCGTAATAAATAATAAAAGCCGTCGCCAGCAACAATACTGCCATGCTGGTGGTCGGCTGCTTCAGCAGTAATCCGCTAATAATCGCCGTTACTAACAAAAGCGGCAGAAATCCCTTAGTGAAGCTTTGTGATCGGCTTTGATCTTTACTTAACCAAGCGGTCAAATATAAAATGAAAGTTATTTTTAAAAGTTCGGCTGGCTGAAAAGTAATCGGTCCTAATTTAAGCCACCGGTCGGCATTGCTGACGCCTATTCCTAAAGGTGAAAAGACTAATACTAACAAACCGATGCTGATTAGCACCATCAAAAAAGCCGTCTTTTGGTACCAGCGGTAATAAATCTTAGATGCTAAAACAAATCCTACTAATCCCAAACTGAGGCCGTACAGTACTTGATGCTTGAGATAGTAATAAGTATCGTTGAATCGGCTTTGTCCTAAATTAGAAGAAGCGCTGGCCAGCATTACCAGACCGAAAATTACCAGCAGGCCGATGATTGTAATAATGACGTAATCTGGAGAGCCGTAGCGTTTCATTATTTTTAGCCACTAGGGAATAGTCCCTAGCTACTAGTCTCTAACCTCTAGTGGCTTTTAACGATTGTTCCCGCGTATGCGTCTAAAAACTTTCCTTCATCGTAAACCAACTGGCCATTGACAAAAGTTGCTTGAATTTTATTGTTTTTCCAAAGAACCAAATCAGCAAAATAACCTTCCTTAACTAATCCCCGATTTTTAATATTAAAGATGCTGGCTGGCTGGGAGGTTATTTTTTTAACCGCTTCTTCTATCAATCTCACTTCTTTTTGAGCGGCCATACTCAGATATTTTGGGAAAGTATTGACAAATCGTTCGTGCTTCACCGTCTGTGCGTTTTCCGGAAGACTGGCGGCGTTAGAAGCAATTAACGATTTCCCGCTCTCTAAACTTTTGACAATCAAGTCAAGGTTAAGATTTTTATAAAAAACTAAGGCGCGCAGATCGGTGGCGGACATTATTTTCAGCAGCGCTTCATTAAGATTGAGATTTTGATTTTCCGAAACCATTCCTAAAGTTTTTCCTACCAGATAAGGTGCATTAAAAGCTTGAGCCACTACCAAGTCATCTTTTTTAAGCGGTGGCAGTTCTTTAAGAATTTTTTCCCGAATCGTCGGTGTTTCAATATTTGATCTCATTACTTCCAAACCGCCATTTTGCGCCCAGAGCGGCAAAAGGGTATAGATTGGCATAATGCTGGTGTCAAAAGGATAAACATCAAAATAAATCGGTGTGTGCTCCGAGGTTTCATTAATCATTTGCAGAGCTTCTTCAAAATCTGTTTCAAATCCAATGTGGGGACGAAAATGGCTGATGATAGTTGTGGCGCCGGTTTCGTGAGCCAACTTTAAAGTTTCATTAACCGCCGCCGTCAGCCCCTCTCTTTCGCTTCTTAAATGAGTGGTGTACACGGCGTTGTGTTTCGCCACGACATCTGCTAATTCTTTCAATTCTTCGTAAGGAGTGTTGCGTGAATGCGCGTAACTTAATCCACTAGAAAGACCCAGCGCTCCTTCAGTCAGTGCGTCCATCAGCAGTTTTTTAAAAATCACTGTTTCTTGCGCTGTGAGGCGGCGCAGATCTTCACCAATCAAAGCGCGGCGGATAGTGGAATGACCAACTAAAGTGCCGAAATTAACGCCGAGTTTAATGCGGGCTAAAACTCTAAAGAATTCGTCCACGGTGTGCCAATTAACATTTATTAAATTGGTGTCGGTCCATTTGCGGATTGATTCCAGAGTGCCGTAAAGTAAGGGCGCCAACGAAGATCCGCACTGGCCGCCGATAATAGTAGTGACACCTTGGGCAATAAAATCTTTTTGGGCCGGATTGGTAAAAAGAGAAAGATAGTGGTCAGAATCGGTATTGATATCAATAAATCCCGGCATTAAATAACTGCCAAGGCCATCTAGAATAAGGTCGGCTTTTTTGTTTGGGAAATTTCCAATGGCGGAGATTTTGTCGTCTTTTAACAAAACCTCGGCTTTAAACGGCGGTCTCCCGGAACCGTCAACTACTTGGACGCCTTTAAGCAGTACCATAATTCAATTATAACACCGTCATTTAACTTTGAACCTATAGGTATCTGTCCAAAAAGAAAATCACTAAACCTAAGGCGCTGAAGACTGCCGAAATAATCCAAAACCTCATAGTAACTTTGGTTTCCGGCCAGCCAATAGCTTCAAAATGGTGATGAATCGGCGCGGACAAGAACACTTTTTTGCCATTGCGAAGTTTTTTGCTGGCAACTTGGATTATTACCGATAGAGATTCAATCACTAGAATAGAAGCGAAGAAGGGAAGTAAAAGGGTCGTGTTAGTGAGCATGGCAATAACTCCCATAGTTATTCCTAAAGACATTGACCCGGTATCTCCCATAAAAAATCGCGCCGGATAAATGTTGTTCCACAGAAATGCGAGCAGCGCTCCCGCAGTGACGCCGCCAAAAACTGCCAGATGATAGCGGCCAAGCACAAAAGCCACGACGGTCAGGGCAATGAATGCAAAAAGCATTACTCCGCCCAACAAACCGTCCAAGCCATCGGTTTCATTTGCGGAAAACGCGCTGGCAACGATTATAAATACAAAAAAAGGAACATAGAGCCAGCCGATTTCCACATTACCGACAAAAGGAATATTCAAGACATTCCAGTCTAAACGGTAGTAGAACCAAAGAGCGCCGATCAGCGCAATCAAGAGATAAACAACCAGTTTTTGACTCACCCTCAATCCGCCGCCGTGAGGCCCGATTTTTAAAACCCCCAGCAGGTCATCAGTAAGCCCTAAAATGGCGGCAATAAACATGGCGGCGATCGGCAAATAAGTTTGAGCGCGGTCCACAAAATTAAAATAGTTACCAATCAGCGCGGAGACCAGCGCCAAACCCAAAACCGTAAGCCAGATGATCGCGCCGCCCATAGTGGGTGTGCCGGATTTTTTTTCGTGAAGTTTGGAATATATAGGCGTTTGTTCTTTTGTTCTAATCTGTTTATAAAAATGAAATTTATAAAGAATCCGGATGATAAAAGACGTTAAAAACATCGCCGTCAAGAAAGCGACAACGGAAAAAGCCAAAATGCGAATAGCTTGGAGGGCAATCATAAAAAGCTTTTTACCCAATTATATATTACTTCGGTTTCAACGAAACGGTCTTGAGCTCCGAAAATAATTATAAGAATGGGTTGATTGTTGTATTCAAAAAAAGATATTAAATTTCCGCCGGACTCGTCAATAAAACCGGTCTTGCCACCAAGCCAATCCGGCCGGTTGGCAAACTTATTTATATTTAACAATTTTCTGTCTAAAATTTCAATTTCTGGCTGGCGGCTCCAAGCTAAAATCTCCGAATGGGTTTCATAGACATAAACCGCGAGTTTAGCCATATCTTCCAATGACGACTGGTTTAACAATGATAATCCCATCGGATCGGCAAAGGTCATATTTTTCATTCCCAGCGCATTGGCCTTTTCGCGCATAGCATTTACAAAAACCTCATAGCCATAAAAATTGGCAAGCGCCATTGCCGCATCATTACTGGAAACTAGCATCATAGTTTCAATTAATTCTTGAACTGAAGCCCGATTTCCTATCTGCCATCCGCCGGCAATTCCCTCGGCGGAAACGGCCCGCTCGTCAATAACGATGATTTTGTCAGGACCGATTTTTTCTAAAGCGATTACCGCCGTCATTAATTTAGTTAGAGACGCGATCGGCCATTGTTTGTAAGAATTTTTGTCTAGCAATTTTTTGCCGGATTTTACTTCTAGAACTAAAACCGCTTCTGCGGAAACTGTCGGCGGAACAGCAATCAACTGCGGAAAGGGTCCTGGAATGACCTGCGCGCTTTCACTCAAGGCAGTGGAATTAACCGACTCTTGTAAAGTCGGCCATTCGGATTCACGAGCGCCGTAATTTATGTTGCCAAACAGAACTAAAAGAAAAATCAATCCGGTAAAAATTAAGCTAAGGTGTTGGGTTTTGAGCATCGGGTTGAATCGGTACTTCCGCCGGTTTTTCGTCAGTTTGACGGACGGCTGCTATCAGCTGGGAAAATTTGGAGAACTCCGGCAAGTCTCCTGATCTAGAGACACCAAGGTATTTAAGCAAGTCCAGGCTGGGGCGATAGACAAAAGCATTGCCTCCTTTAGGATCCATCTCTCTTTCTACCAGCCCCCGAAGCAGCAAGCTGCGCAAAATAAAGCTGGAATTGACGCCTCGGATGTAATCCAGTTCCGCCCGGGAAACCGGGGCGGAGTAAGCAATAATAGAGAGCGCTTCCAGAGAAGCCGACGAAAGTTCCTCCTTAAGCTCTTCTTTAATCATTTGTTCAAGTAAGTCAGAAAATTCTGGCTTGGTAACAAGCTGAACTTTCTCCAAATCGCTCACCAGCCACAATCCGCTTTCCCGATTCTTTAATTTTTCAGCAAGCTGATCCACGGCTTCTTTAGCTTCGGATTCTGAGATGCCTAAAGTCTTGGCAATTTTTTTAAAAGGCATTGGCTCACCGTAGATGAATAGTAGAGCTTCAATTTTAACAATTAGTTCTTTCATTTAGATTTTTTTAATATTATATCCCCAAATTGTTTTTCTTGCTCTGCTTGAATCAAACGATCTTTTAATAAATGCAGGACTGCCAAGAAAATCACAATTATCTCTTTACGCGATCCTTTTTCGGCAATTTTTTTAAAGCTGTGTTCAGCTGTCTCCTGGAAGCGAGCGAGAAGATGCCGGATTTTGCTTTCAATACTGATGACTGTTTCTTTAATTTTTGCTATTTTTGGAACCAGATCCTGCAAAGCGGAAAGTATTTTGCGAAGACTGTTTATTAAATCTTGAGTAGTCAATTTTTTAGGCGGATAAAAAAATGATTCGTCTCCCAAGTTCATAAACAGCGGCCGACCGAACGAACGGCTGTTCTTTAACCAAAGTTTTCTTATTGCTTCGCCGGCTCGTTTGAATTCCTGATAAAGCTTAAGGCGACTCTCCAAATCTTTGATGTCAGTTTTTTCTTCTTCAGTTAGTTCCAGTGAAGGAAGAAGAGTTTTTGATTTTATCAAAACCAAATGAGCCGCCACTACCAGAAAATCGGCTAAAATTTTTGGCTCGGCGGTTGCTCCGAGTTTTTTAACATAATTTAAAAAATCGGCGGTTACCTCTGCCAAACTGATGTGGGTAATGTCTAAATGACGCTCCTCAATCAATTGGAGCAGTTTATCCAGCGGCCCGGAAAATTGTTCAAGTTTAACTTCGTAATCCATAATAAGTTGGCTACGAAATACGAAATTTTTACGAATATACGAAAAGCATAAAACTTAATAAATTTCGTACTTTTTCGTATTTCGTAGCCTATTTTCGTAGTCTATTCATTCTGGCGACAATGCATCGTTCGTGTACATATTTGATGCGTTCCACAGCATCCAGCCGTCAAAGAGTTCCGGTGAAGAACTGGCCGTGTCATAGACTGCCTGGATTTGAGCGCGGATTTTTTGTTCGTTATAATCGGCGCCTAGATCAAAATCCTGAAGGAACGGCCGAAGCTTGGCAATTTTGATTGGCGTAGTTGTCCCTACCTCATTCTTAATTCTTAATTTATAATTTTTAATTCTGGCAGCCGCCGTATCCAAGGAATATTTCACGATTTGATACGGGTACTCCGCTGGATTTTCGTATCCAATAAATCCCTTAAAATAGTGCGATGGATAGACCATTGGGGCAATGGCATCAAAGTAAGGCAGGGCGTATTCCAAATGCTGACCGATTCCTAAACCGTCAGTGTTTACCGTTACCAAACCAAAAAGGTCGGCGGAAAGCTTAGCGCTCGGCAGCTGTTCACGCATATATTTAAATAAATTTCGGACCACCAGCGTTTTTAAAGTCTTCTCATCCCAAAATGGGTGTTTAATGTCATTCAAATTGCCGTCAGAGGCAAATCGTACATAGTCAAAGTTTACTTCATCAAACCCCCGATCCAAAATTTCTCTAGCAATAGCAATATTGTAATCCCAAACTTCTTTGGAGGCGGTGTCTAGCCACATCAAACCTTTATTGTCTTTCCAAACTGCGCCGGTGGAACTGCTGTGCAGCGCGAGATCTGGCCGCGCCAGCGCCAAACGCTGGTCCTGAAAAACCGAGATGCGGCCAATAACATAAATATTTTCATCATGAAGACGCTTTACCAGTTTATTAAGCTGAGGGATGCGAAGTTCCACGGCCTTGTATTTTTGTGGTAGTTCCAAATGCGTGTTGTAGCCCACATAGCCGGAAAAATCTTTAACATCAATAACTATGGCATTTAGTTCCGTTTCTTTGATAAGGTTAATAAGATAATTCAGCTTCTTGGGGCTGCCGGCCGACCAATTAGTGGCATAGATGGCTTTGATAATTGCTGGCGGATTGGCTAGCGGTTTTTGAGATTCAATATCCAGATTGGTACCGATGCTATTTTGAAACTCAGCCGTAATCTTAAATACGGTTGGTTTGCCTAAAAATAAAAAAAGGCCTGCCAAAATCAGAATTAATGAAGTAAAAATTATAACGTATCCGATCCTCACCTTTTTATTATAAAAGGAAGGGCAAGATTAAGGAATAAGGTTTGAGATACCATCAAGAGTCGTTTATAATTTCAAGTGATGGCTTTAGCGATTTACCGCAAATATCGGCCGAAACTTTTAGAAGACCTCCTTGGCCAAGATCACATAGTAACTGTTCTTAAAAATGCCGCCAAACAAAATAAACTGGCGCATGCTTATTTATTTTACGGGCCGCGCGGCACTGGCAAAACTACTGCTGCTCGCCTCGTTGCCAAACTTGCTAACTGTGCTCTGCGGCAGAAAAATGAAAAATTTCGCCTTAATGGAGAACCTTGCAACAACTGTCAGCCCTGCGCAGATATAGACACTGGTCAGGCGCTGGATGTGATTGAAATTGATGCTGCTTCTAATCGCGGTATAGATGAAATCCGAAATTTAAAAGAAAGCTCCAGACTCTCCCCCACTTCCTATCCGCATAAAGTTTTTATCATTGACGAAACTCATATGCTTACTAAAGACGCTTTTAACGCGTTGTTAAAAACTTTGGAAGAGCCGCCGGCTCACGTAGTCTTTGTTTTAGCCACCACCGAATACGAAAAAGTTTTACCGACTATTGTTTCACGCACCCAACGATTCCACTTTCATAAACTGGCGATTGATCAGATTGTCGGTAAACTTCGGAAAATAGCGTCGGTGGAAAAATTGAGGATTACTGAAGACGCAATTGAGCTAATCGCTGCCGCTGCCGAGGGCAGCTTGCGGGACGCCGAATCGCTGTTGGATCAGCTCGCTTCTTTGGAAACCGCGGTAGATACCGAAACAGTAGAAAAAATTTTAGGGCAAGTGGGATTTACCCGAACCGCAAAATTGGCTGATTTTTGTTTGAAAAGCAACCTCAATGGCGCTTTAGAGTATTTGGCAAAAATCAATGAGGGCGGATACAACCTTGTTGATTTAAACAAAGAATTAATTCACTACCTGCGGCGTACTTTAAGTTTGAAATTTGATCCGGCGCTGGAGAATCTTTTTAAAAAAGAATTCACTCAAAAAGAGCTGGAGCAATTAAAAGAACACAGCCGACAGATCAATGTTCCAAAACATATTAACTTGCTAAAATCTTTAATCCGGGCTTACAGCGAAATGCGCTACAGCCCGTTTGCTGTTGTACCTTTGGAAATTGCCATCATAGAAAACTTACAACAGTCCTGAGCCGCGTCGAAGGGCGATTGGGCCGCTGGAAGTGGCGATTATTGAAAATTTGAAAGAATAGGGTCATAAATATATTATGAAAACAAAAGTTCTTTTCTTGTTAATCGCGGTTTTTACGCTTGGAATCGGATTCAGTTATTACTTTGGATATAAAATTGGTTTTGAAAATACCAAAGAAACAACGAGTGGTTTTCGTTTGGGAGCGAACGCGATTTATGTTCCGGACCAGATACCTGGAGAAAAAATTGCGGTTAGTTTTGCCGCGTTTGAGGCGGACGGTTTTGTGGTTATCCACGAAGAAAAAAACGGAAATCCAGGCGCTGTAATCGGCAAAAGCCGCCTTCTTTCTGCCGGCGATAACGAGAATTTCTCAATACCTATCTCGCGTATGTCGCAAGACGGCGAAACACTTTTTGCAATGCTTCATCGAGATGATGGCGATCAAGTGTTTAATTCGGCAAACGACCTACCCATTACTAATAAGGATGGAGAACCATTTATGATGCAATTTATAATTGATAAAGATGCCGTGGAGCCTGGAGTGATTAGTTTATGAAGCCACTCCCCGACCTTACCCTTGGCCTCGCTGTAAGCGGAGCCGAGTCAGACTCGGCTCCGCCGAGTCAGACTCGGCGGAGCCCCACGCCTTTGGCGGGGCGTGGCGGCCCGTGGTTTCGGGCTTCATCCCGCCGACGGCGGGATGAAGCAAAAAAAACAGCCCCTTGTCTGCGGGCTGTTTTTTTTACGAAGGTTTTTCCTGCGTACCTATTCTGTCCAGAATACAAAGGTGAACACCTTTTCGCCTTTGCCGAGATCTTGTTCGTAGATGGATGTTCGGCCGCGAGCGTCACGCTTCCTGGACTTACCCCATTCTCCCGAATCTTCGTGATTGGCATCACGCCTATTAGAAACGTTTGATTGGGAAAGCGTGGTTACTGAATCAAGGTGAGCGTAGATCGCTTCCAGTTGGTCGTAGTCATGCTGATTAGGATGCTGGTTGGGCGTAGGATCGCTTGAGTAATCCATGCAAGTGCCGAGTGGTGGATTGCTGAAATTCTCGTCTTGATGATCAAGGCCAATCGTATGGCCGATTTCCTGACACACTACAAGATTTCGCCAGGCCGGAGTGTTATAAGTCGGGGTGTTGAAATAAGTGTCGTTGAGTTTGACCACACCGTTGGTGATATGCTGATCGCTGGTAACCCAGATCTGCGCCAAACCAAGCCAGCCATTGAAACCGTAGGTTCTGTTGCAAACCTCTACCCGCCCGTTGGTGGGCCGACAATTCCCTTTGGATTGACCGGCAATAATTGTGGTGTCTAACGCCGAAGACACGCTCCAATCGCCTGATGCGGTAGTAAGGTGGCCGTCCCAGACCGCTCCAACGTTGTCGCCAAGCTTCAAGGTGAATGGGTTGGCGGTACGCGCCCAGTGATACCCTCCCCAAGAATGGTTCGCCTGAGCGACACCGACGACTAAAAGAACAGCAAGTGTTCCTATAATAAATAAAACGCGAAAACGCATACTTAAATTAAAAACATATACTGATTTTTCCGACCTTTCTATATATTATAAATTATAGCGCTTTGACGAATTATGTCAAATAAATGTAGCTCCACGGCCTTATCCAGCCTTCGTAGCTGAAGCTACTTCGGCGGAGTAGGCCGCCCGGGGTTTTCGGCGAAGGAGAATAAAGTAATGAATACCTCTACAGGTCTGGGATTTACGAAGGGTAAGAAAAAAGGTAAACTAAATCGAGCACATTTAGTGCTCGATTTAGTTATTCTCAAAGTAGATGCTTTATGCAAATATTGGGGAGTGGTGTAATTGGTAACACGCCTGCCTTTGGAGCAGGAGACTTCTAGGTTCGAGCCCTAGCTCCCCAGCCAATAAGGAATAACTTAGGTAGTGTATTTACTTTGAAATTATTATAATGAAACCAATGGGTGTTAAAAGATTATTGGGTCTGATTTTAACGCTGGCAATCGGCATTACAGCGCTAGCTCAAACTACAACTCCTTCTATAGTCGCGCCGGTGATAAATCGGGCTTTGTTTTTGGGCACGCGCGGAGATGATGTAAAGGCCATTCAGCAGTATTTAGCTCAAGACAAAGAACTTTATCCCGAAGGTTTGGCAACTGGTTATTTTGGTAAACTAACTGAAGCGGCAGTAAAAAGATTTCAGACAAAAAACGGCATTGAACCAGTAGGAATTGTTGGTCCAAAAACCCGTGCCAAATTAGCAGAGCTTGCCCAAGTTCCAGCCGCTCCAACACCGACACTAACGCCTCCTGTAGAAGAACAACCGACCGCGACTACAGCCCCAACGCCACCCCCACCCGTCCTCGCGCCTGTAGGACCGTTAATCAAAACCGGCACCGGGATTGTGGATAATAACCGAACTTTCAGCATCGGGCCGGCTAAATTTGTTTATACTGGCGGTTATGCCCGCGAACATCGCGGCTATCTTACGCCGGGCGATCCGGCTGCTTTCATTGCCAATCAAACTCGCTCGCAATTCTCCGCGTGCGAGAATGTTGAGATAATTGGCTACCAAGGCATTTCAAATATTTGCAATTTTACTGATGCCGCTAATTATACTTTTACAAAGCATAAAGAAGCCGTTCGGCTTTATGATCCTTCAGCTCTCATCGTTAATCCAACCACCAATAGAATTAGTTCTTGCTACCAAGGAATTTTACTGTTTAAGCAAGGCGATATTTACGGAGCAATTGATCCGGAAAACGTTGATACGGAAAGCAAGCTGCACTACCGCTATTGGTATGACGAATCCGGCGGTTCAAACTTCAGCAGTTTATGCGCCTCCACTCAGTCTGTCTCGGCTATTAAAAAAGAGTTGGCCTCGGTTTTGGAATCTCTAATCTCAGTGCTTCAGAAACTTCGCGAAGTAGTGAAATAAAGTATGGCGCAAAAATATCATTGGCCGGTTGCGTTGTTATTACTGATTATTGTTTCGGCAGTTTTTCATTTTGCCTCTGCCAATATCGCCGACCCTGATACTTTTTACTATTTTGGCTTCAGCCGGCTTTTGACCGAGAAGGGAATTTTTACAGTTGATTTCCCTTGGACCCAGTACTCGGTTATGAAAACCTTTTCCGCTTCTCTTTGGCACGGTTTCGGAGTTTTATTAATCCCCTTCTCCTGGCTCCCCGAACCTTGGTCATTTAAAATTGCGGGTATAGTTTTCACGGCCGGACTTTTAATACTGTACTTTTTAATCGCGCGCCGGCTGAATTTTAAATGGCCACTTTTATGGCCGGTTTTACTCTTTTTTTCCGCTCCCAATGTTTTAACCCAGCTTTTGATGGTTCGTCCCCAATTAATTTCTCTGGCGCTGGCGCCGCTTTTGTTTTATTTTTTTGTCAAAGAAAATTTTTGGGGGGCGTTTCTTGCTTCATTTGGCATTGCCTGGGTCCATCTTAATTTCGTGTGGCTGCCAATTTTTATCGCCGCCGCAGTACTGGGGGTTAAATTGTTGATAGAAAAGCGTTTTGTTTGGCTAGTCGGCTTGGGCGCATTTTTCGGAGTTACAGTCGGCTGGCTAGCCAGACCCAATCCTATCGACGCAATCAAACTTTTTTACATCCAAGTTTTGCGGCAGATCATTGAAAAACAGAGCGGCTTGCCACTGCTTTTTGGAGAAGAAAATTTTCCGCTGGGGTTAAAAATTTTATTTTCTAATTTTGGTCTTTATTTATTGATTTGGATAGCCGCGGCTGTTTTAATGGCTTGGATATTAACCAAACGGATTCATCGGGCGGAAAATTGGCAAAAAACAATTCTTTTAAGCTCTGGTGCTATTTCTATAATTTCGTTTCTTCTGTCCATTATTGTCGCTCGCAGAACTTATAACTTATGGGTTGCTTTTGGATGGATTTTAATTGCCGCCGTTGTCAGTTATCTTTTGCCAGCATTAAAAACCTTTAGACGGGACTTACCACAGCAATGGGTGGCGACGATTTTAATAATTTTTTCTCTGTATTCCGTTACTTACTCCGCTTATCAAAGTATTAATTCCATTAATCGTTTTGCCTATCCGTCGGATTACTTAAAGGAGGGGGCATTATGGCTAAAAGAAAGCAGCCGGTTGAACGAAATCGTTTTTAACTTGCATTGGAGTCATTTTTCGCCGCTTTTTTATTGGAACCGGCATAACTATTATGTCGGCGGCCTAGACCCGATTTTCCAATACGCTTATTCGCCCGAACTTTACTGGAAATTTCATTATCTGTCCGCTGATTTAGTGACTAAAAAAACCTGCGGTGCCGAGGCCTGCACGCGGGAAATGCTGGAGGACACTTATGAGGTTTTAAAAAGCAATTTTAATGCTAAGTATATCATTTTGAATAAAAACCAAAACCCGGCGGTAAATTTCTTCCTAGAAAACGACTCTCGCTTTGAGAAAAAACTGGAAAGCCGCGATGCTTTAGTTTATTTAATAAAATAAATGTCAAAAAAAATAACTCTGTATTTAATTTTGATATTGATTATTGCGGCTTCTGGGTTTTATTTTATTTCGTTAGGAAGATTGCCATTGGACGATTATGACGAAGCCGGCTATGCGATTGTGGCCAGAGAAATGGTTCAAAATAATCGCTATCTTACTCAAACCTATCTGAATAAGCCTTGGTTTGAAAAACCTCCTTTATACATGTGGTTAATGGCGGGGGCTATTAAAGTATTTGGTTTAAATGAATTTGCCATGCGGCTGCCATCAGCGCTTTTCGGTATTTTAGGAGTAATTTTTACATTTTTGATTATGCTGGAGTTAACACGCGATCGGGAAATTGCATTTTTTAGCGGGCTTATATTAATAACCATGCCGTTTTTCCTGGCCGCGGCTAGGCATTCTAGAATAGATGTTCCAGTAACAATGGCGGCTTTGGCGGCCGTATATTTTTATCTAAAAGGGCAAAAATATCCTCTTTTCTTGTCGGGTATTGGCATTAGTTTAGGAATCGGCATCATGTTAAAAAGCGTCATCGGTCTTTTAGGAGTGCCGATAATTTTGATTTGGAGTTTTATATTTAAACAATGGGGCTGGTTAAAAAATAAATATTTTTGGCTGGGTATTTTATTAATGGTTGTCATTGTCGCTCCCTGGCATATTTATCAAATTATTAAGTTTGGATCAGTTTTTTTGAACGACTACTTTGGTTATCATTTAATCCAAAGAGCGACCCAAAATATATTAAGCAACAGCGTATCTCTGAATTATTACTTGTGGGTGCTTTGGAAATACTCCCAGCCCTGGACCGCAGTTTTTATTAATTCTCTAATAGGTGTTGGATTTTTGTTACTTTACCCCCTTGCCCGGAAAAAAATTAAGAGCTATCTGCCGGCAGTTTTTGCCGTTTTTGGGGCCGCTTTCTTTGTTTTTGGGTTTTTTGCCATAGTAAAAACTCGTTTGCTTCCCTACTTCACTACAATGTATCCATTCGCGGCTGGCGCGATAGCCGCGACTTATCTACTAATTCGCGGGTTCTTCCCGGAAAAACGGGGCTGGATCCCTCGTTTTATTTTTATTTTATTGATGATTCCGGCGGTCCTCACAACTTTTAGAGAAGCGTTTGTAAGACCAAAAATTTATGCGCTGGATATCTCCATAGACGAAAAAGCGATTGGGCTTTACTTGGCAAATCAGCACAATGATGAGGATATCAGAGTATTTAATTGGCGGCATCTTCAAACGCTTAGGTATTATTCTCAAAAAGAACTGGACGTTATTCAATTTGGCGAGGATACGGTAGCGGTAAATCCTCCGTTTTGGTTAATTCTCCCCACTCCGATATTAGATACCAACCCTAATCTGCGCAATATGCCCGCGCCTTATTCCGGAAGATTCTTAACCTTGGTTCATTTTGTGGTACGATAAAAAAATGAAAACTCTTTCTATTGTTATACCTATCTACAACGAGGAGAAAACCATTGAAAAACTCCTATCCGCAGTTGAAGCGGTAAAATTGGTCCGGGACTTTAAAAAAGAAATAATTATTGTTGACGACGGCTCCACCGATAAAACCCGAGAAATAGTGAAAAACTACGAAAATAAGCACAAAATCGTTTATCAGCCGCAAAATATGGGAAAGGGCGCCGCTTTAAGAACCGGTTTTACGCAAGCCACCGGCGATTTTATTATCGTCCAAGATGCCGATCTGGAATATGACCCGAATGAATATCCGAAAATCCTTGCCCCCCTCATGGATGGCCGAGCGGATGTAGTTTATGGTTCCCGTTTTATCGGCGGTGAACCGCACCGCGTTTTGTATTTCTGGCATTATGTTGCCAACAAAATTCTTACCATGCTCTCTAACATGCTTACCGATTTAAATCTTACAGATATGGAGACTTGCTACAAAGCATTTACTAAAGATGGCCTGAGGAAAATCCTTCCCAAGCTTACCTCCAACCGCTTCGGTATTGAACCGGAAATTACCGCCAGAGTTGCCGGAGAAAAATTAAGGGTTTATGAAGTCGGAATCGCTTACAGCGGTCGTACCTACGCTGAGGGTAAAAAAATTAATTGGAAAGACGGCGTGGCGGCAATTTGGCATATATTAAAATTCAATCTTTGGGGTTAACTTACAGCGCGAATGAACCGAGTTTTAAATAATTTTTTAATTTCCTTGGCAATACTGACAGTCATTGCCGCTTTATTTAATTTCACCCACGGCGCCATTTCCGATCCAGATGGCTATTATCATATCCGGCATAGTTGGATTTACCGCACTGAAGGATTTCTGCAAAGCGATTTTCCTTGGGCGCAGTATTCCGCTATTAATCAAAATTCAGCCGATATTTGGTACGGCTTCCACATTCTTACTCTGCCGCTCTCTCTTTTAAAAAACCTGGTTTTTGGCATAAAACTCGGGGGTTTTTTGATAAATGTGGCCGCCCTCTTTCTGGTTTTTGCCGCCCTGAAAATCTTAAAAATCCGGTGGCCGCTTTTTTGGACAATAATTTTTTCTTTTGCCTCAGCCGATCTTATGTACCGGCTAACAATGTTTCGGCCGCACTCGCTTTCTTTAGGGTTAACAGTGCTCTTATTTGCCTTTTTATGCAGCAAGAAACGATGGGTTTGGTCAATAGTTTTTCTTATTTCGGCGCTCATTGCTTGGGTTCATCTAGCGTTAGCTTGGCTGCCAATCTTAACTGCTTTAATTTATCTCGGTACGCTCGTTGTTTACAAAAAGAAAGTGGGTTGGCTGACAATTGCGGCGATGACGAGCGGCAGCATTGTCGGCTGGCTCATCCGCCCGAATCCTTTAGGCGCCTTAAAAATTGCTTACATTCAAGTAGGCCAGTTTCTTTTGACTAAAGGCGAACCGCTGCGATTCGGAAGAGAACTCACGCCGTTTACTTTGGAAAATTTTTTTGATCAGTTATGGCCAATTTTTATCTTGCTGACCATCGCGGCAATCTTTTTTGTCTGGATCATCTTAACGAAAAATGAGCAGTTTCGCTGGAAATTAGATCAGGATTTAAAAATTTCCATCTGGAGTTCTTTGATTTTGGCGGTGATTTTTGGAATTTTAACTTTTACAGTAGCGCGCCGATCCAATGATTTATTTATTCCGTTCGCAGTTATTTTTATTGGACTGATATTCTCGCACTATTTAGAGAAATCTGCCGGCAAGCCCATTCTCAGCTTTTCCCGGGGAAAAACCGCTGTTTTTTCGCTGATTATTTTATTGTCATTTATTTATATGCCAATAAAAAATTCTTATCGTTTTAGCACTTACCTCCCTTATGCGGCTATTACTTTCAATCCTGATGCCTTTAGAGAAGTCGCTGCCTGGCTTAAAGAGTCAACCCATCCTGGCACGATTGTTTTTAATCCCCATTGGGATCGCTTTGCTCAATTATTTTTCTGGAACCAACATAACTATTACATTAATGGCATGGATCCGATTTTTGCCTACGCTTATTCCCCCGAACTTTATTGGAAAATCCATTTTGTAGCCATTGATAAAGCGCTCGGCTTTACCTGTGGCAAAGTCCGCTGTACTGCCGAAGAAGCGGAACCGCTTTATAAAGTTTTAAAAGAAGACTTTCAAGCCAGCTATATTGTGATTGAAAAACGCCGCAATCCGGAACTGAAAAAGTTTCTGGAAGGGCCGGACGCACCTCAATTCTATGTTGCTAGAGAAACAAAGAATGAAGTTCTTTACTATATTCAGTGACGTAATTTGAGTGATACGATAAATCTTCATGTTAATGTTCGCAACATTCGGATAAACTTTTGCGGCATTCGGATTATATCTTAAGATATTTTCTTACTGCGCTCCAAGCGGAAATTGAACCTAATAAAACCCCAAGAACCAACTGATTAAAAATAAGCTGCGGCAGATGGCCGTAAAAATAAGCTTTAAGCCCCAACTCGGGAATAAAAACATCCACGTAAGGCGCAGCTACAGCAATAAGCGGCGCGGAAACAATAATACTGATCACCGCTGACAGTACTCCATAAATAATGCCGGCGACAACATATGGGCCGTTTATAAACTTATTAGAAGCGCCGACTAAACGCATTACGCCTAATTCGTCTCGGTTGGAATGAATGGCAAGGCGAATTGTGTTAAATACTACCAAAGCGGCCACCAAGGAAAGAAAAATCGCTATGCCCAACCCTGCCTTTTTAAAGGCATTAACAATATTGGCCAGTCGGTCAATCGCCAATTTGTTTTGGCCGAAGGTAACGCTTTCCAAAATCGGAGACGCTTCAGAATTTTCCAGATATTCGGTAATCACAGCATAATTGCTCGGGTCATGAGCTTTTATATTTAAAGACGCCAAGAGCGGGTTGGCTTCCAGTTCTTTAAGCGCGGCAGAAATAGTTTCATCTTCTTCGTGGCGGGATTTGAAAATTTCCAGTGCCTTGTCTTTAGAAATATATTCCACACCTTTCACCTCTGCTAAAGACTCCAGGGCTCGTTCTACCTTTAAAATCTCATCTTCGGTCGCTTCCGGTTTGAAATAAGCAGCGATGTCAATCTTATCTTGAAGACTGACAACCGCGGTTTTGGTGATTACATTAAAAATGGCTAAACCTTGAAAAACTATCAAAGCCAAAACCATTACGGCGGTCGTAGCAACGGAAACTAAGCCATTGCGGCTGAAATTTTGCAGTCCGTATTTGATGATTCGCGCCAGAGCGGTAAACATGATTAAGCCAAGGTATATTTTCCTTTTTCTTCATCTCTAATTATACGACCATTTTTTAAAGTTATCACTCTTCGGTTAAGACTATTCACTACGATTTGGTTGTGGGTGGCTAAAATTACCGTCGTGCCTAAACCGTTAATCTTTAACAAAATCTTCAAGATTTCTTCTGTATTACGATCGTCCAGATTACCAGTCGGCTCATCGGCCACAATCACTGCCGGTTTGTGAATCATCGCGCGGGAAATCGCCACTCGCTGCTTTTCGCCTCCGGAAAGCTCGTGAGGGAAATTGTCCTTTTTGTCGGCTAAACCAACCATATCCAGCATCTGGGTTACCATTTCCTCAATTTCCGTCTCCGGCCGGCCGTCCACCTCCAGCGCAAAAGCGACGTTCTCATAGGCAGTTTTAGCTAGCAGCAGTTTAAAATCCTGAAAAACAGTGCCAATTTGCCGGCGCAGCTGTGGCATTTCTTTAGGTTTTAATTTATGAACCTCATAAGAACCAACGATCACGCGGCCGCTGGTGGGTTTTTCTTCGCCGATCAAAAGCTTAATAATAGTTGATTTTCCAGCGCCCGACTCGCCAACCAACGACACAAATTCCCCCGGACTGATTTTGAAATTAACGCTGTCTAGCGCTGCGGTACTATTATATTTTTTAGAAACGTTGGAAAAGACAATCATGCCGATTTTATTTGTGAGCGGAGCGAGCAACTATAAAATCGTGCACCCCGCCCTTTCTAAATTTCGTTAAGACTGTTTAAAATTCGTTTACGTAAATGGCCCAAAGAAGACCCGTATTGCTTCAACTGCCGCTCTCTTTTCTGAGCATCCCTCTTTGAGTAGTATGCCTCAAAATAAACTAATTTCCAATTAGGTTTATCTTTTTCATGCTCCTTGCATCTGCGCGTCAGATCTTCTGTGTACCCAATATATAAAAACAAGTTATTTGGATTTTTTAAAACATAAGTATAGTACATTTTTAAGAAAGGGCGGGGTTATTTCGGCAGAATTATAACTCTAATTCTGCCTCAATAAACTTGTCTAAATCGCCTTCTAAAACTTTATCCGGCTGGCTGGATTCAACTTTAGTGCGATGGTCTTTTACTAATTTATAGGGATGAAGAACATAAGAACGAATCTGGCTGCCAAAGTCCGGCTTGGCGTGAACCCGAAGCTCTGATAACTCTTTTTTCTGGTGTTTTTCCATTAAATGCAGGAGTTTGGATTTTAAGTGTCGCAGAGCAATTTCCTTATTTTGCGGTTGGGAACGTTCGGATTGTGAGGCCGCGCTGATGCCTGTCGGAACATGCACTACGCGAACGGCGGTTTCTCTTTTGTTAACATTTTGGCCACCCGGACCGCTGGAACGCATAGTGTCTATTCTTAAATCCTCTGGCGGAATCTTTAATTTTGCGTGTTCAATATCCGGTAAAATCGGCACCACTTCTACTAAAGCAAAAGAGGTGTGGCGCAATTTTTTTGCAGAAAACGGAGAAATGCGTACCAACCGATGTACTCCCGCTTCCCTTTTTAAAGTTCCGTAAGAATACTCGCCACGGATTTCCATTGCTAAATCATCGGTAATAGTTACTTTCCAAGCGCGGTTTTGGGAATATTTAAAATACATGCGAAAAAGCATGTTTGCCCAATCCTTGGCATCTTCCCCGCCCGCCCCGGCGTAAATGCTCAAATGAGCAGGCAATTTATCGTATTTTCCCGTTAGAGATTGAAACATATTAAGCCGGAGGCGAGATTCGAACTCGCGACTTGCTGTTTACGAAACAGCTACTCTACCACTGAGTTACTCCG